>NZ_JBEYXW010000002.1:0-424733 GCF_040645195.1 Saccharomonospora sp. NPDC046836 | reverse complement strand
CGCCGAGGCGCCGAAGACGATGATCGACACGGACGCGCCGAATGCGGCGGCTGGCGCGATGCCGAGCGTGTACGGGCTGACGAGCGGATTGCGCAGTAGTCCCTGGAACAGGGTTCCGGCGATCGCGAGTGCCCCGCCGCCGAGGATCGCGAGCGCCACCCGGGGGACACGCAGCTCCCAGATGATCGTGTAGGTCTGCGTGAGTGCCGGATCGGCGGGCACGTTCGCGGTGAGGTTGGCCCACACCGCGTCGACGACAACGCCGAAGGAAGCGCCGGACGTGCCGAGCTGGATGCCGAAGAGTGCGGCGAGCAGAGTTGCGACGACCCCGCCGGCCACGAGGGCGGTCTGCGGGACGTAGCGCCGACTGGCCATTGTGGACAGACGGTCCGCGGTGGGTTCGCCGGCCGTAGGGGCGGTCGTGTGCGGGCTCATTGTTCAGCTGCCGATGCGGTAGATGTAGTCGCTCGCCGGCCGGGGCTGGACGCCCTGCACCTCGAGCCAGCGGGCGAAGTACTCGTCGAGATCGACGTCGGCGAACTTCTCGGGGTGCAGCCAGGTCGCGGTCGCCAGCGTTCCGATCTGCTTGCCGAGGGCGCTGAAGAAGAAGTTGTCCACGACGTACACCTGACGCTCCCGCACGGCGGTCACGGCCTGCCAGCCGGGCCGGTCAGCGATCGTGCCGGCCTGCTGGCGGGACAGCTCGCGGTCCCATGTGTCGTAGCCGTAGACCTGTCCGTCGACGCCGACGTGGATGATCGCATCTGGATCGCGGCCGATGATGTCGACCGGATCGACCTCGTACTGGTGTACGGATGCGCTGGTGTCGTCGCCCGGCTGGACGTCGCCGTAGATGTTCGTGCCGCCGGCCTCGACGATCGCGTCGTGCCACCCGGAGCCGGGTAGCGCCGTGATGAAGTCGGCGTTGTTCTCGAAGTACACCCGGCGCGGCTGCACGCCTTGCAAGCCGTGATCCAGGACGTCGCTGATGTCGTCGTAGAGCGCGGCGACCTCCGCGGCGGGCTCCTCGGTGCCGAACGCCCTGCCGAGCACCGGCACGTACTCGCGTAACACCTTCGGGTCCCAGCCCGTGATGACCAGAACCTCGATGCCGAACGGGGCGAGTTTCTCGATGGCCTCCTCGTAGGGGCCGTTGCGGCGGAAGACCGCGACTTCGGCGCCGGACTCCACAATGGCCTCGTAGTTGGGCTCATCGGCGTTGCCCACCACGGTCGCGCCGGCCAGGTTCGCGAAGTACTCGGCGTTGGTGGGGTTCTGGCCGGGGTCCGCGGTGTCGTCGATCGAGACGATCCGGTCACCGGCGCCGACGGCGCGGACCAGTTCGGCGTTGTAGTAGAGGTCCGTGTACACAGACCGGATCGGCACCTCGACCTCGACGTCGCGGCCCAGCTCATCGGTGATCACGGTCGTGTCGCGGGCCCCGGCCTCGCCGCTGTCGCCGGCACTGTCGGCCGCCGCGCCGCACGCTGTGGCGAGTGTGCCGAGGGCGGTGAACAGGGCGGCGAACGCCCAGAGCTGGGGCGAGCGAGTCATCGTGGAGGTGTCCTTTCCCGACGGGGAGCAACAGCACGGCGGCGCGGTGTCCGGCGCCGCTCCAGCCTGCGGCCGGCACCGGCAGGCAGTCCAACAGTGTTCTGAGAACCGCACCGATCGGCGTTGGCTATTGATTTCGCGGCCAGCGTAGTTTCGGGAAGGAAAAGAAGACTGGTGCAACAGATCTTGCGCTCCGGCGGGCACCGACATCGCCGCTGTTCACTCACGGGTGGGTGTCTCACTCCTCGGATCGGTCTACAGCGGACGCTGGCACTGTCGTTGAATACGGCCATGACGACACGACGTACGGCCATCGCCGGCATCCTCGGCGCGCTGGTGCTGAGCCTGAGCTCAGCCGGGACCGCCGCCTCGGGCACCGTGACCGGCACCGCCGCCGCCACACCGGGTGAGCTGTGGAACCGGACCGAGCTCTACTTCGGAGCTGAGCGGCCGGACGGCACCGCCATCACTCCGACGGAGTTCGAGCTGTTCCTCGACAAGGAAGTCACGCCCGCGTTCCCAGATGGACTGACCTGGCTGGAGGCGCACGGGCAGTGGATGGGCGGGAAGGAGGAGTCCTACCTGCTGATCCTGCTGTACCCGCGCAAGGACCGCCAAGCCAACCGGGAGATCGAGGAGATCCGCGCGGACTACAAGCGACTGTTCGACCAGCAGTCGGTGCTCCGTGCGGACAGCACCGACCGCGTCTCGTTCTGACCACGCTGACCACGCTGACCACGCGCGCCGGACCGCCTGGCGCGCGTGGTCTCAATAGGTGAGACTGATTGGCCACAGTCCGGACCGTTTTCTACTATTCGCGCGAGGTTGTTCCATTCGGGCGACCTCAGGTTGGTGTGGAGGAACTGCAGATGGCTTCGAGATCCTGGCTGGCCGGTCTGGCCGTGGTCGGCATGCTGCTAGCAGGCTGCAACGCGGCGGCCAACTCGCCAGGTGGTGACGGTGACAACACCGACGGCCCTTCGTTCGTGCTCGTCACGCCGAGCCCGGTCGGCGTCAACGACTTCCTGCGGCTCGCGGTCAAGGGCGCGGAGGACGCGGCGCAGCAGCACGGTGGGAGCCAGAAGGTCTACCAGAGCACGGACCCGGCATCCATCCAGCAGAACATCGCCGCCGCGGTGCGCGACGAGCCGGATGTGATCGTGGCCGTCGGGTTCAACTTCGCCGACGTGATCGCCCAGCAAGCCGAGCAGAACCCGGACCAGCAGTTCTTGTTCGTCGACTCGTGCATCGAGCAGTCGCTGCCGAACGTTACGTGCGCGGTGTTCCGCGAGTACGAGGGTGTCTACCTCGCCGGCGCCGAAGCCGGGCTGCTGTCGGAGTCGAAGAAGGTCGGCGCCATCGTCGCCCTCGACACCCCGCAGTTCCGCCGCTACTCCGTCCCGTTCGGCGAGGGCGCGCGCAAGGTCGACCAGGCTGCCACGCTCAGCCCGCTGTACATCGGTGGTTCGAACCCGTTCAACGACCCCGGCCGTGCCAAGCAGCTCACCGCCACGCTCGCGGGTCAGGGTGTCGACTATGTGATGGGCGCGGCCTCCGCGTCGGGCAACCTGGGCGTGTTCGAAGCGGCGAAGGAGCATGGCATCTTCGCCTTCGGTGTGGACGCCAACCAGTGCCCGGCGAGCCCTGGCCAGGTCGTCGACAACGTCATCAAGCGCACCGACGTGGTCATCACCGACGGCATCAGCGCGGTGCTCGACGGCCAGCGCGGCGAGACTCGTTCGTACGGCGTGCAGGAGGAGGGCATCTCGCTGACCGGTCTGGAGCCGGACGTCGCGTCGTCCCAGTGCGTCATCGCCGACCACCCCGACGTGCTGGACCAGGTGCGGCAACTGCGCGACGACATCGTCGCGGGCACGATCACGATCGATGACCCTGCACAGAGCTGAGAGCGCTGATAGCGCCGAAGCCCCGGCCGTCGAGCTGCGCGGCATCGTCAAACGGTTCGCCACCCTGCTCGCCAACGACCACGTGGACCTGTCGGCGGCCCCCGGTGAGATCCATGCCCTGATGGGGGAGAACGGCGCCGGCAAGTCCACATTGATGTCGGTGCTCTACGGGATGGTGCAACCCGACGAGGGCACGATCTCCCTCGCGGGTCAACCAATGTCCTTCGCGTCACCGGCCGAGGCCATCGCCGCCGGCATCGGCATGGTGCAGCAGGGTTTCGCGCTGTTCGACTCGCTGTCGGTGAGCGACAATGTGATCTTCGGCGCCGAGCCCACCCGGCGCGGGCTGCTGGACCGGCGTGCGGCCCGCGCGGGCGTCACCGAGCTGATCGAGCGGCACGAACTGCGGTTGCGTCCGGACGATCGTGTCGGGGACCTGCCCGTCGGCGTGCGCCAGCAGGTCGAGATCCTCAAGCTGCTGTACCGGCGAGCGCGAGTGCTGGTCCTGGACGAGCCCACCGCGGTGCTCACCCCGGCCGAAACCGACCGGCTGTTCGCGGTGTTGCGTGACCTCGCCGGTCAGGGACACACGGTCCTGCTCGTCACGCACAAGTTGCACGAGGTGACGGCGGTCAGCGACAACGTCACCGTGTTGCGGGACGGTCGCGTGACCCTGTCCGCGCCGACCTCGGCCACCGATCGCGCCAAGCTGGCGACCGCGATGACCGGTCGTGACGTCGACCTGGATCGGGTGTACCCACCCGGGCGGCCCGGCGAAGAGGCGCTGTCGGTCCGCGGGTTGACCGTGCGCGACCGGGGTCGCACGCTGCTCGACGACATGTCGTTGTCGGTGCGCGCCGGGGAGATCGTCGGCATCGCGGGTGTCGCCGGTAACGGGCAGAACGAACTGGTCGCCGCGATCGCAGGGCTCCTCGAATCTGATGCGGGTGCGGTCCTGGTGGGGGACCGCGATATCAGTGACCTCGGTGTGCGGGACAGGCGTGCCGCCGGGATCGCCTACATCCCGGAGGACCGTGGCGACGTCGGTGCCGCGCCAGGGGCGCGCCTGGCCGACAACCTGGCCGTCGGTTTCCACCGCAGGCCCCCGCTGCTGCGCCGAGGATTGCTGCGGCCCGGTGAGTTCCGCCGGCACGCGGAGCGGATCATCGAGCGGTTCGACGTCCGGGCGCCGGGCCCCGCCGCGCCGATGCGGACGCTGTCCGGTGGTAACCAGCAGAAAGCGATCCTGGGCCGGGAGCTGGCGCACGAGGCGCCCGTACTGCTGGTCGAGCAGCCGACCCGGGGTGTGGACATCGCCGCCGTGGTCGACATCCACACGGAGCTGATCGCCTACCGGGATGCCGGCCACGCGGTGCTGCTGGTGTCAGCGGAGCTCAGCGAGATTCTCGGGCTCGCCGACCGCATTCTGGTCATGTACGAGGGCCGGATCGTGGCGCGGTTCGGCAAGGACGAGGCGGACGTGAATGTAATCGGCATGGCGATGGCCGGAGCGGCCCTGTGAACAATCTGCGGGCTGTCAGCTTCACGGTGCTCGCCGCGCTCCTGCTCGGCGGACTGCTGCTCGGTGCGACCGGGGCGGATCCGCTGACCGCGTACTGGTCCATTGTGGAAGGTGCCTTCGGTCCGGACGGTATCCCGGACACGCTGGCCTACGCCGTGCCGGTCGTGGGCATGGCGACCGCGCTCGCGATCCCGTTGCGTGCAGGGCTGGTCAACCTCGGCGGCGAGGGACAGCTCGTGCTCGGCGCGATCAGCGCGATCGCCGTCGGCCTACAGGTACCGGGTCCACTCGGGATCGTTGCCGCGCTGGCGGCGGGGGTGCTGGCCGGTGGCGCCTACGCGGCGGCGGCGGCCCTGTGCGAGACCCGGCTCGGCGTGCCGCTGCTGGTCACCACGCTGCTGCTGAGCTATCCGGCGATGTCGCTGGCCGCGTACCTGGTGCGCTTCCCGATGCGCGATCCGGGATCGAGCCTCCCGCAGAGCGGGCAGCTCCCGCCGGACGTGCGGCTGCCCGTGCTCGCCGGCAGTGGCGTGACCGTCGGTCTGTTCCTCATCGCGGCGGCCGCGGTGGCGTTCGCTGTCGTCGACGCCCGCACGCCCGCCGGATTCGAGGCGCGCGTCACCGGTTGGGGACCACGCT
The DNA here is from genome assembly GCF_040645195.1 of Saccharomonospora sp. NPDC046836. Taxonomy (NCBI): domain Bacteria; kingdom Bacillati; phylum Actinomycetota; class Actinomycetes; order Pseudonocardiales; family Pseudonocardiaceae; genus Saccharomonospora; species Saccharomonospora sp. NPDC046836. Next base: position 419,111 of record NZ_JBEYXW010000002.1, on the reverse strand, counting down.
TCGCCGAGTACGCCGGGATCGAGCGACCCCGGCTGACTCTGCGGCTGCTGTTCTGCTCGGGTGGCCTTGCCGGGCTGGTCGGCGCGGTCGTCGTACTCGGTTTCCCGTACCGGTTCATCGACGGCGCGCTGATCACCCCGCAGTACACCTGGATCGGCCTGCTGGCCGCATTGCTGGCGTTCGCCAGTCCACTGGGGACGGTCATCGCCGCACTGTTCTTCGCGGCGCTGACCAGTGGTGGGTTCGCGATGGAGCGGGCGACCCAGGTGCCGCGGGAGCTGACCGCGGTGCTGCAGGCGGTGTTGATTCTCTTCCTGGCCGCCACCACTGGTGTGCTACGCAAACGAAGGAGGACCGTGTGATCGACGCGGCGCTGTTCTCCTCCGCGCTCGGTGCGCTCGCGCCGATCCTGTTCGCCGCACTGGCCGGAGCGCTGTGCCAGCGAGCGGGCGTGTTCAACATCGCGCTCGAGGGTACGATGCTGGTGGGCTGTTTCGCCGGGGTGGCCGGCAGTTGGTACACCGGCAGTGTGTGGCTCGGCGTGCTGACCGCGATGCTGGCCGGGACCGTGTACTCGCTGATAGTGGCGACGGGTGTGGTCACGTTCGGCGCGGATGCGATCGTGCTCGGCGTGGCCGCCAACCTGCTGGCGGTCGGCCTCACCAGCTATCTGATCCAGACCGTCTTCGGCTCCCGCGGTACGTTCAGCGATCCTGGGCTCGCCGGGCTCGATCCCGTCGAGATCCCCGTGCTGGACCGGATTCCGGTCATCGGTGAGATCCTCTCCGGGCACTCCGTGCTGGTGTACCTGTCGTGGCTGGCGGTGGTGGCCTTCGCGGTGGTGCTCTACCGGCATCCGTGGGGGCTGCGGCTGCGTGGTGTCGGCGAGCGTCCCGAGGCGGCGGCGAGCCTCGGTGTGCCCGTCGACAGGTACCGCTACGGCGTGATCCTCGTCGGCGGCGCGCTGTGCGGGCTGGCCGGTGCGCAGCTGGCACTGGGGAACGTGACGCTGTTCTCGGAGAACATGACCGCGGGCCGCGGCTGGATCGCCGTGGTGGCCGTGCTGCTCGGCCGGGCCCTGCCGTACGGGGTACTCGCCGCCGCTGTCCTGTTCGGACTGGCGGAGGCGTTCGGATTCCGCCTGCAGGGCTTGGGTTTGCCACAGCAGCTCACTGATGCGGCACCGTACGTGGTGACGCTCGTGGCGCTGTTCGTGTTCAGTGCGCGAGTGCGCGCGCGCCGTGTCGTGACAAGGGGGACCGAGTGAGCGATATTCTGCCCATTACGAAGATCCCGCGTGCGGGGCTGCCGGGACACGCGCTGGTCGTGGGCGACCCGGACCGGGCCACCGCGATCGCCGGGTTGCTGGCCGATGCCGTGCCGATTGGGCAGAACAGGGAATACCGCAGCTACACGGGGCACTGGCGGGGGATGCCGGTGGTGGTGTCCTCGCACGGAGTCGGCGGCCCGGGCGCGTTGTGCCAGTTCGGGGAACTCGCCGAAGCGGGCGTGCACACGTTCGTCCGGTTCGGCACCGCGGGCGCGCTGCGCGACGGGGTGGCCGACGGTGACCTGGTGATCGCCGAGGCCGCCGTGCGCGACGATGGTGTCACCGGGCAGCTGATCCACCCGGAGTACCCAGCCTTCGCCACACCAGAGGTCGTGCTGACGCTCGACCGAGCCGCGGCCGCCCAGGCGGTCCGGGCACATCGCGGTGTGGTGTGGACCAGGGCCGCGTTCAGCCCGATGGTGCGGGAGCTGCCGATGCGGGACTACCTCGCCGCCAGGGTGATCGCGATCGAGATGGAACTGGCGACGCTGCTGGTGTTCGCGGCGTTGCGCGGCTTGCGGGCCGGGGGAGTCCTCGTCATCGATGGCAACGCCACCAGCGACAATGCCGACCCGGCCGCGTACGACCCGCATCGGCAGGTGGTCGCCGACGGAGTGGCGGCTGGTAGCCAGGTGGCCCTGGACGCACTGGTGGAGCTGGGATGACCTGGCGACAAGCCGCGCAGCGGCTGGCGGCGACCCTGCGCGCGGATGCGGTCGAGCGCGAGCGGGCAGCGGCCGAACCACGCGCGGAAGTGGAACTCCTCCGGGATTCCGGGCTACTGACCCTGCTGGTGCCACGGGAACGGGGTGGGCAGGGCGCCGGCTGGCTCGCGGCCAACGCGGCCACCCGGATCGTCGCCGCCGCGGATGCCTCGGTCGGGCACCTGCTGGGCTACCACTACCTGCAGCTGTGGCGCACGGAGTTGTTCGACCGGCCCGATGCTGTCGAGCGTCTGCAACGGGAAACCGTCGCCCGCGGCTGGTTCTGGGCAGGCGTCAGTAACCCGCTCGACGCCGCACTCGAGCTCACCCCGGTCGAGGGTGGCTATCTGGTGAAGGGGCGCAAGACGTTCGCCACCGGCGCCAGCGTGGCCGACCGGCTCGTGGTGAGCGCGACGCGGACGGACACAGGGGACAAGCTCACCTTCACCGTGGGCGCCCGTGCCGAGGGCCTGTCGTATCCGGGCGACTGGGACAACCTGGGTCAGCGGCTGACCGCGAGCGGCGGCGTCGAGTTCGACGACGTCCACGTGCCCGGCGACGATGTGCTCGGCTCACAGCAGGACACGGCGCCGGGCGCGGCCCGCCGCTCGCTCGCCGCGCTCGGTTTCCAGCTGATGCTGAGCCAGGTCTACGTCGGCATCGCCGAGGGGGCACTGGCCGAGGCCGCCGAGTACACCAGGACTCGCACCCGGGCCTGGGCATTGTCCGATGTGGACGACTCGGTTCGTGACCCGTACATCGTGGCTGGATACGGTGAACTGGTGGCACAGGTCCGGGCGGCGGCCGCACTCACCGATACCGCGGCTGTCGCGCTCGGCCAGGCGTTCGACCGCGGCGCCGCGCTGACCGAGGCGGAGCGTGCGGAGGCGGCGATCACCCTGTCGGCGGCGAAGGTCGTGGCCACCCGGATCGCCAACGAGACCGCTACCAAGCTGTTCGAGTTCGTCGGCGCCCGCGGTACCGCGAACAAGTACGGCTTCGACCGGTTCTGGCGCAACGCGCGCACCCTGACCTTGCACGATCCGGTGGTGTACAAGGCGCGCGAGGTCGGCGCGCACTTCCTCACCGGTGAGCACCCGGCGCACACGGGGTACAGCTGATGGAGCTACCGATCCTGGCCGACAGTGTCCGGCTGGCCGATGACGGCGTGTACATCCTGGACCGCCGGGTGTTCCCCGAGCGGCGGGAATGGGTGCGGTGCACAAGCGTGGAGGAGGTGGCTCGCGCGATCGAGGACATGGTCACCCAGTCGTCGGGCCCATACTTCGCCGCACTGTGGGCAATGGTGCTCGCCGCCCGCGAATCGGTGCACTCGCCCGATCCTCGTGCGCACCTCGAGTGTGCCGGCGAACGGTTGATCGCTACCCGGCCGACGAACAACCATCTCGGCAAGGCCGTGCGGATCGCACTGTCCACACTGGATGAGAGCGACATAGTCGGGTCCGTCACCGCGGGAGCGCGGCTCGGCGATGGCCAGTACCGGTCGAACAGTCGCGCGCTCGGCGCGTTCACCGCGGAACTGCTGCCGGACGGCGCCGCGGTGCTCACCCACTGCTGGGCCGATCTCTACCTAGTCGAACTCGTACGTGGCGCGGATCGGGCGGGCAAGACGTTCAGCTTCCACTGCACCGAGACCCGGCCCTACCTGCAGGGGGCCCGGCTGACCGCCGCGACCCTGGCGGAGATGGGTGTGAACACCACCTTGATCACCGATGGGATGGGTGCTGCCGTGCTTGCCGAGAAGCGGATCGATGCGCTCGTGACGGCCGCCGACCGGGTCACCATGGACGGTCACGTGATCAACAAGATCGGGACCCTCGGGCTCGCGATCGCCGCGCAGGCCTATGAGGTGCCGTTCTTCGCCATGGTGCAGGCACCGGACCGGTTCGCGCCGAGCGCCGCGGACGTGCCGATCGAGTACCGCGCGGGCGCCGAGGTGCTCGCGGCGGCCGGCGTCGGTTATCCCGGGGTTCGTGGTCACTACCCGGCTTTCGACGTCACCCCACCGCGGTTCGTGACCAAGGTCGTCACCGACCGCGGCGCGTTCAACCCCAGCAAACTGGCCGACTACTACCAGGAGGAGCCGTGACGATCGCCACCGAGTGGGTGGTTCTGGACATCGAAGGCACGCTCACCGCCACCAGCCAGGTGCACGTGGTGCTGTACGAGTACGCCCGGCCCAGGCTCGGACCGTGGATCGACGAGCACGGCGACGACCCGGTTGTCGCGGAGGCCGTGGCGCAGATTCGCGAACTGGGGGAGCTGCCGCCGGAGGCGGGCACCGCCGAGGTCGTCGGTGTGCTGCACGGCTGGATGGATGCCGATCAGAAGATCGCCCCGCTGAAGACGTTGCAGGGCCTGATCTGGCAGCGTGGCTTCGCGGTCGGTGACCTGACGACCGAGTTCTTCCCGGACGTCCTCACCGCGTTGCGCGGCTGGCGCCAGTCGGGCCTGCGGCTCGCGGTGTTCTCCTCCGGCTCGGTCGCCGGTCAGATCGCCTCGTTCTCCCGCACCACCGACGGCGATGTGACAGGCCTGTTCAGCCGGCATTTCGACACGACGAACGCCGGCCCGAAGCGGGAGGAGCCCTCCTACCGGACGATTGCGGCGGAGCTGCTGGCCGAACCGGCGCGGATCGTGTTCTTCTCGGATGTGCCCGCCGAACTGCACGCCGCGGCGGCGGCCGGCTGGCAGACGGTCGGTGTGGCGCGCCAGGGGGAGCCCTTCGGCGACGCGGATTTCGGTCCACATCGGACCATCGGCTCGTTCGCGGAGCTGACGGTGGTGCCCACATGACCGCGGTGCTCGAGGCGGGCCAGCAGCTCGCCGCGGAGTCCGCGCGCTATGCGGCGATGGGCTGGATGCGCGGCACCTCGGGGAACCTTTCGGTGGTGCTGTCCCAGGATCCGCTGCGGTTGGCTGTCACGGCGAGCGGACTGGACAAGGGCGAGCTGACCGCTGACGACGTGGTGGTGGTCGATGGCGACGGTGCCCCGGTTTCCGCGGGCGTGCCGTCCGCGGAAGCGGGGCTGCATGCCCGGATCGCGGCGGTTGCCGGGGCGGGCGCCGTCGTGCACGTCCACGCGCTCGCCCCGGTGCTCGCCGCCGAGCGCTGGCCCGCCGGCGTGCCATTGCGCGATCTCGAGATGCTCAAGGGTTTCGGCCGGGCCGCGCACGACGACCTGGTGACGATCCCGGTGATCGCCAACGGGCAGGACATGCGCGTGCTGGGTGCTGCTTTCGAGCGCGGGTACCGGGCCGACACCCCGGCGTTGATCGTGGCGCGGCACGGCATTTACGTCTGGGGCGCCGATCTGCGCCAGGCGCGCCACCGGCTCGAATGCCTGGAGTGGTTGCTCAGGTTCGCCGTGGAGTCCAGTATCGACAGTGTCGATGGGAGTGTGAAACGACATGGCGGCATTCAAGGCGACCACTGAGCGCGCCCCGGCCGGAGGCCTCGCGATCGCGGCTGCAGGGTGCCCAACAGCAGAAATGTGCGCTGGTTCCATGGCGCCCTGTAGACGCGATCGCGATCGCGCGCAAAACCGCCGGCAAGCTCGGATGGGAGTGTGAAATGACGCTACTGACCGTCTGGGCCGATGATGATCCGACCTCGACGCTGCTGCGTACCGCCGACGGTGCGGAGATCACCGCCGAGCTCGCGCGGATCGGCGTGCGCTTCGAACGGTGGCCGGTGGTCGGCGACCTGCCCGCCGAGCCGACGTCCGACGAGGTGCTCGCGGCCTATGCCGAGCACGTCAAACGGGTCGTTGACGACGAGGGCTATGTGCTGGTCGACGCGTTGAGCATGACCCCGGCCGACACCCAGGAGTGGGCCGGGCAGGCCGCCGCCGCGCGGCAGAAGTTCCTGGCCGAACACACCCACGACGACGATGAGGACCGCTTCTTCGCACGCGGCGCGGGCGCGTTCTATCTCCATGTGAACGGCCGGGTTTACGCGGTGCTGTGCGAAGCGGGTGACCTGCTGAGCGTGCCGGCGAACACCACTCACTGGTTCGACATGGGCACCCGGCCCGACTACGTGGCCATCCGGTTCTTCCACGACGAGGACGGGTGGGTCGGCGACTTCACCGGCAACCGGCTTGCCGAGGACTTCCCGGATTTCGAGACGCTCATGGCTGCCCGCGCCGGCTGATTTTCTCTCCGCACAAAAGAAAACGCGTTATCCCATTCTGTGGACCCGGGAACACGGCTCTCCGGCGTTCCGGTTGAGGTCGTTGACGTCTCAGGCGAAGGGATGGCGCGCATGACCGGACCGGGAATCCATCTTGCGGTGGCGCTGGAGGGGGCCGGCTGGCATCCGGCCGCGTGGCGGGAGCCGACAGCACGCCCCGGTGAACTGTTCACCGCAGGCTACTGGACCGACCTCGTCGTGGAGGCTGAACGCGGCCTGCTGGACTTCGTGACGATCGAGGACTCGCTCGACGTCCAGTCGTCGCGGTCGGACGGACCCGACGACCGGACCGATCAGGTGCGGGGACGGCTCGACGCCGTGCTGGTCGCGTCTCGGGTCGCACCGGCGACCGAGCACATTGGACTCCTGCCCACCGCGGTCGTCACGCATACCGAGCCGTTTCACCTGTCCAAGGCGATCGCGACGCTCGACTACGTCAGCTCCGGACGCGCAGGGTGGCGAGCCCGGGCTTCGGCCAGCGCGGCCGAAGCCGGTCACTTCGGACGCCGCGACACGGGAGAGTTCACTGTCGACGACCTGCTGGACGAGGCAGGCGACTACATCGACGTCGTGCGCCGGTTGTGGGACAGCTGGGAGGACGACGCCGAGATCCGCGACGCGGCCACCGGCAGATTCGTCGACCGGGACAAGCTGCACTACATCGACTTCGCGGGCCGCTGGTTCACTGTGCGCGGGCCATCCATCACACCCCGGCCACCGCAGGGGCAGCCGCCGGTCGCCGTGCTCGCGCACGCCGAACCGGCCTACCAGCTCGCGGCCCGCTCCGCCGATCTGGTGTTCGTGACACCGCAGGACGCCGAACAGGTGCGGCTCATCGAAAGACGCATCAGGGCCGCGGAGCACGCGGCGGACCGCCACCACGAGCCGCTGCGTCTCTTCGGTGAGCTGGTCGTGTTCCTCGGCCCGACATCCGAGGCCGCAGCCGCACGCAAGGCCCGGCTCGACGCGCTCGACGGGCAGGCGTACATGTCGGATGCGCAGATCTTCGCCGGCACACCGGCACAACTCGCCGATCTCCTCGTCTCCTGGGCGGAGGCGGGCCTGGCAGGTTTCCGCCTGCGCCCCGCGGTCCTCCCGGTCGATCTCGAAGCGATCACCCGCGGGCTGGTCCCCGAGTTGCAGACGCGCGGCGTATTCCGTCGTGGCTACCAGGACGGCACGTTGCGGGGGCGGCTTGGCCTGCCCCGCCCGGGCAACCGCTACGCGAAGGCGACGGTGTGACCATGAGCAAGCCTCGCAAGCAAATCCACCTCGCCGCGCATTTCCCTGGCGTCAACAACACCACCGTCTGGAGTGATCCTGCAGCGGGAAGCCACATCGACTTCAGCTCGTTCGTCCACATGGCACGGACGGCGGAGCGGGCGAAGTTCGACTTCTTCTTCCTCGCCGAGGGGCTCCGGCTGCGCGAGCAGGGTGGTCAGATTTACGATCTCGACGTCGTCGGCAGGCCCGACACGTTCACGGTGCTCGCCGCACTGGCCGCGGTCACCAAGCACCTCGGCCTTACCGGCACGATCAACTCGACGTTCAACGAGCCCTATGAGGTGGCCAGGCAGTTCGCCAGCCTGGATCACCTGTCCGGCGGGCGGGCCGGCTGGAACGTCGTCACCTCATGGGACGCGTTCACCGGCGAGAACTTCCGGCGCGGCGGGTTCCTACCGGAGGATCAGCGCTACGCGCGCGCCGAGGCGTTCCTGCGCACGGCGAGGGAGCTGTTCGACTCGTGGCGGGATGGTGAGATCGTCGCGGACAGGGACGCGGGGGTGTTCCTCCGCGATCCTCACGCCGGTGCGTTCGCGCACCAGGATGGCCATTTCGACATCGCTGGACGATTCAACGTTCCGCGGAGTCCGCAGGGGCGTGCGGTGATCCTGCAGGCCGGTGATTCGCACGAGGGGCGGGAGTTCGCGGCGGCGACGGCCGATGCGATCTTCACGCGGTACGGGACACTCGAGGCAGGCCAGGAGTTCTACGCCGACGTCAAGGGCCGGCTCGCGCGGTACGACCGGACTTGGGACCAGCTGGTCGTGCTGCCGGCGGCGACATTCGTGCTCGCCGACACCGACGCCGAGGCCGAGGAGCGGGCCCACCTCGTCCGCCGCCAGCAGGTGAGCGGGCCGACGGCGATCGCCTTCGCCGAGCAACTGTGGAACCGCGACCTGTCCACCTACGATCCCGACGGGCCCCTGCCCGAGATCGATCCGCTGCCGGGCGAGAACACGATCTCCCGCGGGCGTGCGAGTGTGCGCATGTACCGGGACCCGGTGGCGACAGCGCGGGAATGGCGGCAGCTGGCGGAGGCGAAGAACCTGTCGCTACGGGAGGTCATCATCGAGGTGACCGGGCGGCAGACCTTCGTCGGCGCACCGGCGACCGTGGCCGAACGCATCAACCTGCTGGTCCAGGAGGATGCCTGCGACGGCTTCATTCTCGTCCCGCACGTGACACCGGGAGGACTGGACGAGTTCGCCGACACTGTGGTTCCGCTGTTGCAGGAACGCGGCGTGTTCCGGACCGACTACACCGGCTCCACCCTGCGCGACCATTTGGGGCTCCGCCGGTGAGCGGAGTCCTAGCTCAGCATGCGGCTGGCCCACCAGGCGTCCAGCTCGAGCCGGCTTACCGGATAAGGTTGCGTGCAGTGCCTGCCTAACGCGGTGTCCAGCCACGCCAAAATCGACTGGATCATCGGAGCACTGCCTCGATCTCGAGCAGGATCTGGATCTCTTCGCCGACGATCGGTGTGCCGCCTGGCAGCCTGGCGTCGAAGGTGATGCCGAAGTCGCGCCGACGGATGGTCGTGCTGGCCGAGAACGCCGACTTGATCTGGCCGCCGAGGCCTTCGCCGAATCCGTGGAGCTCCAGCTCGAAGGTGACGGGCCGGGTGATGCCACGCAGCGTGAGTTCGCCATCGAGTGCGAAACGGTCGCCGGCAGGGCGTAGTGCGGTCGAGCGGAACACAGCGGTGGGATGGTTCTCGGCGTCGAAGAATCCTTCGGCGAGCAGGTGCTGGTTGAACTTCTCCAAGCCGGTGTCGAACGACGTGATCTCCACCGTGGCGGTGACCGAGGAGCCGAGCGGATCGTCGGTGGTGACGATCTCCCCGCTGAACTTCTCGAAGCTACGCCGGAACCGGGTGAGACCCACGTGCCGGGTCATGAACGAGACATCGGAATGGACCGGGTCGACATCCCAGGTTCCCACGCGGTAGCCGGCCAGGTCGATACGTGCGTTCACCGTGTTTTCTCCTGTTCTGCCAATGTCAGGATGTGCCGGGCTACGGCATCGTTCTGCCGTAGCGACAGCGCATTGGTTCGCGGGCGAGTGAAAGCGCCCGCGGAGCGGGTGCTGGTGTGGTGCCCGAGCGCGAAGCGCCGCGGGTGTGGGCGGTTGCTCGCATCGAGCAACCTGCCGTCGGCGGCCCGCGTATGGATGCGGCCGGACGGCAGTCCGTGGCCCGATGTCGTGTCCGGCAGGATCTCCTCGACGATCGCGCCGGAGTCGAGAAGGGAACGGACGAGGGGATCATGCGCCGTGCGCAGGTCGGGTACGGGTAGCCGGGCCTCGATCAGGGTTCGGGCTTCCACGCTGCCGGGGAAGCTGGAGCCGCTGGCGGAGAATGTGCCTCGCTCGTCGTCCAGTTCGACGTGGATGTCCGCGCCGAGGAATCCGACGAGTCCGGCGTCGTGCAGGGCGAGCAGTTCGCGCAGCCGCCCCGGCGGCGGCCCGCTCGCGAAATAGCTGAAGAACCCGTGCCACCAGCCATCCACATCGGACACCTGAGAGCGGCCGGCGATCCTGCCGCTGCCGGCAAGGCGCGCGAGCTGACCGTAAACGGACAGCAGCGCGGTGAACGCGCCGAGATCGGCACTGAACTCCGGGTCGGCGCGCCGACTGAGATCCGCTTCGACGTAGCCACGTAGGTGCTTGGCGAAGGTGTCGGCGGTGTCGAATCGCAGACCCGCCAGCGGGCGGTCGAGGCGGTCGAGGTCGAGCCGATCCTGCGGTGCCGGGACGGCCGTGCGCACCAGCTCGTGCAGGTCGGCGCTGCCCCAGCGGGCTTTCGCGAAGCCGGCCGCGAAATCGGGAAGGTCCATGCGGACGCGTGTGGGATGAGAAGTGAAGAGCTCACTGTAGTAGCCCCAGGCGATTTCCTTGGCGGCATGAGGCCAGATGTCGGCGTGAAAGTCGAGCTGCCCGGGAAGTGCGAGGAGCCGGTCGACGATGCCGTCGTCGAAGAACCTCGGCAGTGGTGGCGGAGGCCCGGGCAGCTGGTAGCCCGGCTTCGCGTGGTAGGGCACACCACGCCGCGACCCGACATACAGCACCGGCTCCGACCCGCTGGGTACATAGCGCACACCACCGTCCTGGCTGTCTTCGAACCGGCCACCGCGGCCCTCGGTCAGCACCAGCATCAGGTCCACGAACGCCAGGCCGAACCCGCTTACCAGCACCGGTTCGCCCGCGGGCACGGCGCTGTAGTCCACATCCGCCGTGTAGCCGGGAGGGAAGTAGGACAGGCTGTGCCGGGTGGCGAACGCGATGATCTCGGCGGCCTTCTCGTCCGGGCCGGTGTCCAGATGTCCGACGGACAGCAGCACCGCGTCGGCCGGTACCGGCTGTTCATGCCCCTCGAGCCAGACCCGCTGAGTCGTCTCACCCGTGATCGCGACGGCGCGCGCCCGGTGCTCCCGCACCTCGATCGTCGCGGGAAGATCGGCGAGCACATGCTCGTACACCCACGTCAGGTAGGCGCTCTGCAGCCGTCGCGTCGGGAAGGACGAGCCGGTCAGTGCGGTGAGCTCGGCTTCGACGTCAGCGGGCACCTGCGCTGACATGGCGCCGGTTCTGACCAGCTCCGCCCATTCCGACAGTGACGGTCCTGGCCGTACCGGCCCGTCGATGCGAACGGTGTCGTCGGTGAACATCGTGACGTCGGCGGGCATCGAGTTCATCCGCAGCAGCGGAGACTGCTCGTAACGCCAGATGCGGCCCGGTCCCGGCGGATACGGATCGATGAGATGGACCACCATCCTCAGATCTTTCACCAGTTCTGGTCCGTTTGCCGAAAGGCGCTCCAGCGCACCGATTCCTCGTGGGCCGGCACCGACAATAGCTACGTGAAACGGCGGCACGCGCTCACGTTAAATGTTTCCTTGCCTTTCCGGCAGTGGCGTCCGGATGTTGGACGATGATTGCCGATTTGCATTACTATTCGTTCTGAAAGAAACATTTCCGGGAGATTGGCACTGGAGGTCGAAGTAGGGCTATGCGGTTGTGCGGCTGGCTCTCTGACTTCCCTGTCGGTCCGCAGGACTATCATGAATGTGCATGGATCGATGAGCGATATGCGCATACTTGATTGGCCGTGGACTTGCGATGGATATCAAACAGCTGAAGGCCCTCGTCACGGTGGCGGAGGTCGGTAGCGTCACGCGGGCGGCAGAGCTGCTGCATCTCGTCCAGCCCGCTGTGACGCGGCAGATTCGCACACTGGAGCAGGAGCTCGGCGTTCCCCTGTTCGAACGCACGCGCCAGGGCATGCGCCTGACCGAGGCCGGTGCGAGCATGGCCGAGCGTGCGCGGCGGGCGCTGCACGAGCTCGACCGGGCGCGGGCCGAGATTCGCCCGGACCCGGGCGTGATCACCGGAACCGTCACGGTCGGTGTGCTGGAGAGCGCGGCCTTCCTGATCGCGGAACCCTTCGTGGCGGCCGTGCTGCGTGACCACCCCGGCATCGAGCTGCGACTGGTCACGGCCTATTCCGGGCATCTGCAGAACTGGCTGGACGAGGGCGACCTCGACGTGAGCCTGCTGTACAACCTCACCAGCACGCCGTCGCTCAACGTCGAACCACTGGCCAGGGAGCGGCTGTGGGTGGTGGCGCCGCCCGGCGACGGGCTGGCCGCCGGGCGGCCTGTCCCGCTCGCGGAGCTGGCGGCCAGGCGTGTGGTGATGCCCGCCGTCGGGCATGGGCTACGGGTACTCATCGACCGGGCCTGCGCACAGGCGGAGGTCGAGCTCGAAGTCAGTGTGCAGACCAACTCGATGCACCTGCAGAAGCAGCTGGTGCAGTCCGGTCACGGATGGACGATCCTGCCGGGTGTCGGGATCGCCGACGACATTTCCCGCGGCACCCGAGCGCCGCACCCCTGTGCGAACCCGAGGTCGAGCGCCTGATCGTCCTGGGCAGGCGTCGTACCGGCCGGGTGCCGGCCGCTGCTGACGTCGTGGCCCGTGAACTCGCCCGGCAGGTTCAGGCTGCGGTGCACAATGGACGCTGGCCGTTGGTGGAGGCAGGCGCTTGAGCGCTCGGGGTATGCCTGGATCGCATGCTCGCATCACGCATTTCTATTTCTCTTCGACGTCCATCAGCAGTCATGATGTGGTCATGGACGGGCTCAGCGACGAGGAATCCGCGATCGTCTCCCTGGTGGGGGAGTTCGTCGACCGTGAGGTCAAACCCGTCGTGCGGGAGCTCGAGCACACCAACACCTACCCCGGGAAGCTCATCGAACAGCTGAAGGAGATGGGCATCTTCGGGCTGGCGATCCCGCGACCGTGGGGCGAGGCACAGGTGTCCGCGCCGTGTTACGCGCTGGTCACCGAGCAACTGGCGCGCGGCTGGATGAGCCTCGCCGGCGCGATGGGTGGGCACACGGTGGTGGCCAAGCTCCTGCTCGCTTTCGGAACACAGGAACAGAAGGACCGGTACCTGCCGAAGATGGCCACCGGCGAGATCCGGGCGACGATGGCGCTCACCGAGCCGGGTGGCGGGTCCGACCTGCAGGCGATCCGGACGACGGCCCGCCGCGACGGCGACTCCTATGCGGTCAACGGCACGAAGACGTGGATCAGCAACGCACGTCGCTCGCAGGTCGTCGCACTGCTGTGCAAGACCGACCCGGCCGCCGTGCCCGCGCACCGCGGGATCAGCATCCTGCTCGTTGAGCGCGGTCCGGGCTTCACCGTGTCCCGTGACCTGCCGAAACTCGGGTACAAGGGGGTCGAGTCCTGTGAGCTCGCCTTCGACGACTGCCGGGTGCCCGCGTCGGCGGTGCTCGGTGGGGAAGAGGGACACGGCTTCGCGCAGATGATGCGCGGGCTGGAGATCGGCCGCATCCAGGTCGCCGCGCGTGCATTGGGCGTCGGCCGCGCCGCGCTGGAGGACTCACTGCGGTACGCCCAGGAGCGGGAGAGCTTCGGCAAACCGATCTGGGAGCACCAGTCGGTGGGCAACTACCTCGCGGACATGGCCACCAAGCTGGAGGCCGCACGGCAGCTCGTCCTCTACGCCGCGCGCCGGTACTCCTCCGGCGAGCGCGCGGACCTGGAGGCCGGGATGGCCAAGCTGTTCGCGTCGGAGACCGGGATGGAGATCGCCCTGAACGCCGTGCGGATCCACGGCGGCTACGGCTACTCCACCGAGTTCGACGTCGAACGGTACTTCCGCGACGCACCACTGATGATCGTGGGCGAGGGCACCAACGAGATTCAGCGCAACGTCATCGCCCGGCAGCTGATCAAGCGATACCGCATCGGGTCCTGACCACCAAGGCACACGAAAGGGCTCGCATGCGCCAGCCGCTGGAAGGCATCACCGTCGTCGCGCTGGAACAGGCCGTCGCCGCGCCGTTCGCGACACGCCAGCTCGCCGATCTCGGCGCGCGGGTGATCAAGGTCGAACGGCCGGGCGTCGGCGACTTCGCGCGTGACTACGACCAGACGGTGCACGGTCAGTCGAGCTACTTCGTGTGGCTCAACCGCGGTAAGGAGAGTGTCGAGCTCGACCTCAAGGACGCCGCCGACCGTGAGCTGCTCGACGCGATCATCGGGCGAGCGGACGTCCTCGTGCAGAACCTCGTGCCCGGAGCTGCCGACCGCCTTGGCCTGGACGCGGCCACGGTGCGGGCAGGCAGGCCCGAGCTGATCCACTGCTCGATCTCGGGTTACGGCCCGGTGGGACCCTACCGTTCGAAGAAGGCCTACGACCTGCTGGTGCAGTGCGAGACCGGGCTGGTGATGTCCACCGGAACACCCGAGGCGCCCGCGAAGGCCGGTGTGTCGATCGCCGATATCGCCGCCGGGATGTACGCCTACACCGGCATCCTGACCGCGCTCTACGACCGGGAGCGCGCGGGAGAAGGAGCCACTCTGCGGGTGGCGATGATCGACGCGCTGGGCGAGTGGATGAGCCAGCCGGCGTACTTCTCCCGGTACGGCGCCGAACCGGTGCGCCGCACCGGGGCGCGGCACCCGTCGATCGCGCCGTACGGTCCATTCCGGACCGGTGAGGGCACCGTGTTCTTCGGCATCCAGAACGAGCGGGAGTGGGCCGTGCTGTGCGACAGGGTCCTCCAGCGTCCCGAGCTCACCGGGGACCTGCGCTTCCGGACCAACACCGACCGGGTGGAGCACAACGCCGCGCTCGCCGCGATCGTGGAGGAGGTCTTCGCCGCCTACACCGCGGAGCAGGCCATCGAGCTGCTCGACGGAGCGGGCATCGCGAACGCGACGTTGCGCACGCCGGAGCAGTTCGCGGATCACCCGCAGCTGGCCGCGCGCGATCGGTGGCGCCCCGTGGACGTGCCCGGTGGCGCCATCCGGGCGCTGCTGCCGCCGGTGGAGGTCGAGGGCAGGGAACCGGTGCTGGGCAGGGTGCCGGTGCTGGGCGAGCACACCGAGTCGGTGCGTGCGGAGTTCGGGGTGCGGGCATGACGGACGTCGTCGAACGAACCGAGCTGATCACGCCGGAGCCGGCCCGCGCGCTGGGGGCGTTGCTGGGTGTTCCGGTCCCGGACGTCGATGCCGGGGAGGGGCTGCCGCTGCTGTGGCATTGGGTGTACCTCCTGGAGCGGCCCGCGCAGGCCGATCTGGGTGTGGACGGGCATCCGGTGCGGGGGACCGTGCCTGCGCCGCCGGAAGCCGGTAAGCGGAGGATGTGGGCGGGTGGCCGGGTCCGGACGCGCGGGCCGCTCCGCTGTGGCGAACCCGCGAGCAGGCGCACCGAGGTCCTGTCGGTCACCCGCAAGGAGGGCCGGACCGGGCCGTTGACGTTCGTGGTGGTGGGGCACCAGATCCGGCAACGCGACCAGGTCGTGGTGGAAGAGGAGCAGGACATCGTGTATCGCGACGCGGCGGGGAGCGGTTCCGCGGTGCCGGCCGAGGAGGGCGGACCCGCTGTCGCCGCCGAAGACGACGAGTGGGAGATCGAGGTGTCACCGACGCTGCTGTTCCGGTTCTCCGCGTTGACCTACAACGCGCACCGCGTCCACTACGACCGGGACTACGCGCGCGATGTGGAGGGTTATCCCGGGCTGCTCACGCACGGCCCGCTGCAGGCGATCGCCATGGCCGAGGCGGCAAGGGCCCGAGGGTGCCGGGGTGACCAGCTCTTCGACTACCGGCTGCGCTCGCCGCTGTTCGACCACCAGGGCATGGTGGTCAGCGCCGTCGCGGGGGACGGTGGGACGGCGACGTCCGTGCGCGATCGGTTCGGGCGCCGGACGGCGTCGGGCACGGTACAGGGGGTCACGGCATGAGCAGGGATGTCGCGGCGGCACGGACGTTGCTGTTCGTGCCCGGCCACCGCCCGGAGCGGTTCGCCAAGGCCGCGGCCAGCGGAGCCGATGTCGTCGTACTCGATCTGGAGGACGCCGTAGGCGCCGGCCACAAGACCGAAGCCAGGGAGCACGTCCGTTCCTGGCTGGACCAGGGGCACCGGGCGGTGGTCCGGATCAACGCGCCCGGTACGCCGTGGTACGACGAGGACATCGCGGCGGTCGCGGGCCGCGCGCATGCCGTGATGGTGCCCAAGGCAGAGGACAGGGCGGTGCTCGACGCGCTGGCCCGGCGGTTGCCTGCCGCTACCGGGGTGATCCCGTTGGTCGAAACGGCGCTGGGGATCGTGCGAGCGGTGGACGTCTGTTCCGCCGGTTCAGTGGTGCGTCCCGCTTTCGGCAGCGTCGACCTCGCCGCGCAGCTCGGCGTCGACCACCGTTGCCAGGAGGCGTTGCGGCACGCGCGGTCCGCGCTCGTCGTGGCCGCCGCTGCCGCGGGATGCGGGGCGCCCATCGATGGCGTGACCATCGCGCTCGACGACGAGTCGGCCCTGCGCGCGGACATCGAGCACGCCGTCCGCCTCGGCTTCACCGGCAAGCTGTGCATCCACCCCGCCCAGATCGCTACGGCCGGGGAAGGCTTCGCGCCGACTGAGGACGAGATCGAGTGGGCGCGAGCGGTCCTCGAGGCGGCGCCGGACGGCTCGGTGGCGGTACACGACGGGCAGATGATCGACCGGCCGGTGCTGTTGCGGGCCCAGGCGATCCTCGCGAGGGCCTAGCGGGTCGGCGCGGGCATCGACGGGGCACCGGCCACGGTGATGGTGAGGTCCATCCCGGCGGCCTTGTGCCCGTCCACCGGGCAGTAGATCTCGTAGGTGCCCGGCTGCAGGGTGACGGTCAGGTCGCCGGACTGGCCCGGGTTCAGCGCGCTGGGCAGGGCCTGGCTGGACACGCCGGGGCCGTTGATCTCGAGCGAGTGGACTTCGTCGTCGTTGTTGACGGCGTGGAAGGTGTGGACGCCCGGGGTGAAGGTCGGCGTGGACAGGGCGATGTGCAGGTCGGTCAGGGTCGCCGTCACCGGTGTCGCCGCAGGGGGTGACGGGGCGTGGCTGGTCATGGCCGGGGGAGACGGAATCTGGCTCGGCGGGCCAGGCTGGTAGGCACCGCCGCCGCACGCGGCGGCCAGACCCGCCACCAGCACGAGGCCGGCAGGCAGGACGCCCCTGGCGATCCGGGTCATAACGGTTGTGGTCATGGCTACCTCCGAGGATGTGGGGACGTGCAGAATCGAGGGATACCCATCCGTGCGACAGCCGCCTGGCCGAGGACGTCGCTCAGCTGACCTTCCAGCGGGCCTGTCGGCACGCGGGCACGGCGAGGACTCGTATCCGGACGGCGATGGAGAAGCTGCGTTCCGCACTCGCGGCCGAGTGAGCCGATCACGAATGACCGGCCGTGATGCGGTGTCCACAATGGACTCGATGGTCTGCTTGTGGTTTGCGAACTGCAATTTCCTTTACACAAAGCGCATAGTGACGGGTCAACGGGGCGCTCGACTGCCACACAATCAACTTGATAGCCGTTTTCGCTTGCCGTTTGACTCATTAGCATCGTGGACGCGGCGGCAAGCCTGGACCCCGCTTGCCGTCGTCCCCGGCGTTCGGCGTGCCACCTGCTCACTGTTGGCGGGTCGGTGTTTGATCCGCGACCGTGTGGGTAGTCGGACGAACACCTTGAGCCAGCAAGGTGAAGCAGGAGGCCAGGCGATGAACGACACGGCCGGGAGTGGCAGTGTCCGCACCCCTGCGTTGACCCTGGACGGTCCGGCCGGCAACGGACCGCCACCGCTGGCTGCCGTGCGGCGCTGGATCGCGGACCTGCTGGCGGACCTGGGGGAGGACCATCGCTCGGCCGTGCTGCTCGTGGCGACCGAACTGGTCACCAACGCCTATGCGCACACACCAGGGCCAGTCCAGCTGCGGCTGCGACGGGAGCTGTCACCCTGCTGCGTGCACGTCGAGGTCGACGACCGCACCCCGTATGCGCCGGCCATCCGGATCCCCGAGCCGGGTACCCCCGGCGGGCGGGGCCTGCTGCTCGTCGACCGGCTCGCCAACGCGTGGGGAAGCAGCGCCGCGACCGGCTCCGGCAAGACGGTGTGGGCGATCATCGACTGCGGCTCCTACCCCTGGGCGCCCTGCGCATGATGAGCCGGGCGAGGCAGGCCACCATCAGGGCGACGAGTGCCGCGAGTGGGGCGATCCACGGCAGATCGGACGGCGAACCCGCGGCTGTGGCCTGGCCGGGCAGCGGTGGCCACCCGGGGCCGAAGGCTGGCTGGGCGAGCTCGGCCGCGGCGCCGGTGCGGGTTCCGCCGCACAGGTTGGCCGTCAGCCGCGGCTGGGGTGCCGGGCCCTCGGCCGCGAAGACCAGGAACGGTCCGCGGTCCGCCGGCAGCGCGCAGCTCGACGTGGAACCCGCGGTCTCGACCTGCTGCACGGCGTGGACCTCGCCCCGCCGCCCATCGCCTGCCCTCTCGCCGCGTCTGCTGACATCGGGTGAGACGGAACGGCCGCGCAGGACGGTTGCCCGCGATTCAGGGGAAATGCGCTGAAGTGCGCGATGAGATCTTCGGCGGGTGGTCGTCACGCCGCTCGATCCGGAGCGTGACCACCGGCCGGGATGCTCGTCAGGTGACGAGCCTTTTGATGGAGGGCGGGAAGTTGCCGCCGAGAATCCTGTTGGACACCATTTCCACCTCGTCCGGCGTTGCGGCGACGAGGATCGGGATACCGTCGCTCATGCAGCGCTGTGCGAGTTCGATGAAGATGTCGGCGACACTGAACCGGTTGTGCTCGTAGGCGACATCGAGCACCTTCTTGATACACAGTTCCTTGGTGTCGATGTCCGAAGTGTACAGAAAGACCTTCCTGGCGAATGCGCCGACGATGTCGGCGTACTCGGGTTGCATGGTGCCTCGGTCGATGTGCTGGAAGTAGGTGCAGGCGATCGTGGTCAACACCGCCGGGTACCTTTCGGCGAGTGCCCGGATGACCCGCTCGCTCAGCCTGGGAACCACGTGGTGGTAGAGCTGAGCATCGTCCACATTGCTGCGCAGGGTTTCCGCGAGCGTGCCGAGGGACCGGCTGTCGCCGCCGAGGAAGCGGGCCTCCGACCCGCGCACGATCTCGTCCGGTGCCGACGACTGTTCCGGAATGTGCACGTAGTAGCCGATCGAGAGCACGTCGGCGAGTAGCTCGACTGCCGAGTGATAGCGCGCGCTCGGTTTCTCCTGCGTGCACTTGACCACGATGTCGCGCACCTCGGCCGGCAGGTGATCGACGTCGACCCCGGGCCAGGGGTCGTTCTTGGTCAGCAGGTAGCAGAGAATTCTGCCGAGGCTGTAGATGTCGGAGCTCTCGTCGGCGGCGTCCGGGTCGGCGAGCTGCTCGGGTGCCCGGTACGCGATCGTGGCGATGTCGTCGTCCGCAACGAGTGCGGCGACCTCGGGCGCGCGGTGCCGCCACACTCCCAGATCGGACAGCGTCCACCTGTTGCGGTGTCGCAGCACGTTGGTGGGCTTGAGGTTTCCGTGGCAGACGCCCTGGGCGTGCAGTGCGGCGACACTGTGGACGAGCTCGGCGAAGAGGTCGATGCTCTTCTCGGGTGTCCGGCACACAGGGAACTCGGCGTACTCGCTCAGCGAGTAATCGGCGCGGGGCATGACGTAGTAGGGCGGATCAGCGGTGAGGTCGATCTCGTAGAGCGGCAGGACGTGCGGGCTGATGAGCCGTGCCTGTCGCTCGAGCGCCTGCTGTAGCTTTCGCCTGCCGGGAAGGCTGAGCGGCCTGTCGAGGGTATCTCGTAATTGTTTCACGACCACGGTTTCGAGGCTGCCCAAAGGTGTGGCCGAATAAATTGTCGAGTACCGTTTTCTCGCGAGTACTGTGCCCTTGCGAATGTACATAGAACTCGATTCTCCAGGAGTTCTTCGACATGGCGATCTTCGTGGCTGCAGCGGCGGCTGCCAGTCGGTCTGCATTTGTGAACGATCTCCGGCGGTTTCGGTCACCTGTGGTGACTGGCGATTCGGGTCAATTCCATGATCGGCCTCGCGGAGTGGTGAGGGCCGTAATGGGGAGCCTCGTTCGTGCCAGTCGCAGACTGCAAGCGTCCTGTTACCAGTGGCCGGTACGCCGAAGCCTAATCGTGACAACTGCCAACCGTGCCGTGCCGGGTGAAACTGCCACACCGGAACTCGGGTGGTCGCAGCTGGTTCACCAGCTGGTCCGGCGCTGTCGCACGAACGGCCGCACCGTCCGGTAACAGGGCGGCCCTTCGTGCGCAGTCCGTAATCTCGGTGCGGGCTGGAAGCAGCCTGTGCACTTGCTCACAGTGACTGGCGATTCCGCGCAGCGCAAGAAAACGCCTCGCCTGTCACGCCGACGAATTGGTGTCCATTTCACACGGAAAGGTAATGATTGCGGCGAATGTGTGCGACGCCGCGGTCAGCGCGGCTTGGCCACCGTCAGCAGCACGGCGGCGTCCTCCAACGCGTCGAGGCTGTGTCGTGCCGGTGGAATGACGAGCAGGTCGCCGTGGATGCCGTCCCAGGAGACGTCCCCGGCGTGCAGTCGCACGCGGCCGCGGAGCACGAACAGCGTCGCGTCGCCGGGACTGTCGTGTTCGGCGAGCGTGTGGCCTGCCGTCAGCGCGACGACGGTCTGCCGGAGCGCATGCTCGTGACCGCCGTGCACGGTCTCCGAGCTGCGGCCCTGCGGCGAGCAGGCGGCCCGTTTCAGCAGCTCGCGAGCGAGAGCATCGAGCGAGAACTTCTGCATATCCGTAGTGTGGCAGCGCCGGCGCGGCCGGGACGAGTGCAGGCCCACGGCAAACATTAATTAATAAATAATATTGACGAGGTGCCTGGTGGTGATCCAGACTGGGCAGCACAGCGGCCCCGGCTCATACCGGAGGCCGGTCAGGGTGGATCACTGAGGAGAAACTGATGGGCGCAACGGGGCGTCGCCGCCGCGTGGGCTTGGCGCTGGCTGCGGTCGTACTGCTGGGGCTCGTCGCGGCATGCGGTGGCAGGGTCGGCGAGAACGGCCGTTTCGGCGTGGTCTACATGGACGCGCAGGGGTTCTACGCCGGTGTCCGCGTCGGGATGGAGCAGGAAACGGCGGCAGTTGGCCAGGCGCCACAACTGCTCCAGCTCAATGCTCAGGGCGACGCGTCCAAGGAGAGCACGTTCATCGACCAGGTCAGTGCGGCCAAAGTGGACGCTCTCATCCTCTCCCCGGCATCGGCGACCGCATCGGTCCCGGCGATCGAGCTGGCGCACGACAGCGGGATCCCCGTGATCTGCTACAACACCTGCATCGCCGAGGAGAGCGCTCGCGAGTTCGTCTCGGCCTACGTGCTCGGTGACCCGGTGCGCTTCGGGGCCCTGCTCGGTGACCAGGCCGCAGACTACTTCCGCTCCATCGGCAGGGCGGATCCGAAGATCGCGGTTGTCAACTGCGAGTTCGTCGAGGTCTGTATCCAGCGCAGGGTCGGGTTCGAGGAGGCACTGCACGCGAAGCTGCCGGCCGCCACGATCGTCGCCAACCAGGAGGGCGCGACCATCGACCAGGCGGTGGACGTCGCCGAGCGCATTCTCACCGCCCACCCGGACGTCGATGCGTTCTACGGGGAGGCAGGCGGCGCGACGATGGGCGCGGTACGCGCCGTGCAGGCCAGGAACAAGGTGGGTTCGACCGTCGTCTTCGGCAGTGACATGTCCACCGAGGCGGCACAGGCACTCGCCGCGGGCGACGTACTCAAGGGTGTCGTCGACATCTCCGGCATCGCGGTCGGCAAGCTCGCCGCGCAGGCTGCCGAACAGGTGCGTAACGGAGAGCTGACCACCTACACCGTGGTCCCGGCCCCGATCGACCTGTATGGGACACCGCAGCAGGGTAAGGACTGGCTGCGCGCGCACCCCGACGGTGTGCCGTGACGCGGCGCCTTCCGGATCGTCTCGATGGAATGCCAACCAGCGAAGGAGAAGCTGTGGCTGCCGATGTCGCCAGCGGCACGACCGTGATCGTGGTCGACGGTGTCACCAAACACTATCCCGGCGTACCAGCGCTGACCGATGCGCACCTGACCATCCGCCAGGGTGAGGTCCGCGCGCTCCTCGGCCGCAACGGGGCGGGCAAATCGACGCTGATCCGCGTTCTGTCCGGAGTGGAGAGAGCCGATTCGGGCAGCGTGACGGTCGGCGGCGCGGAGCTCGCCGACGGCGGCGTGCGGCGGGCGGCCGAGCTCGGCATCCGCACGGTGCACCAGGAGCTGAGCCTGGTCGCCGAGCTGACCGTCGCCGAGAACCTGTACCTCGGCCAGTGGCCCCGGCGCGGGACGGCGATCGACTACGCCGCGATGCGCGCCGGTGCGGCAAGTGTGTTCCAGCGGTTGGGGCTCGACATCGACCCGTCCGCGACCGTCGGTTCGCTGTCGCTGGCCAACCGCCAGCTGGTCGAGATCTGCCGTGCCGTGCGTGAGCAGCCCCAGCTGCTCATCCTCGACGAACCGACGAGCGCGCTCGCCGCTGCCGAGGTCGACATCGTGCTGGACACCGTTACCCGCATCGCCTCGCAAGGTGTGGCCGTGCTCTACGTCAGTCACCGGCTCGAAGAGATCCGCCGGATCGCCCACAGTGCAACGGTGATGCGTGACGGTCGCATCGTCGACACCGTCGACGTCGGCGAAGCCGACACGGGGCGGATCGTGTCGCTGATGCTCGGTGAAGCCGCCACGGCGGCCGCGCGGCCACCCGAGCGGCACGTCGACCGCACCGGCGTCCCCCTGCTCTCGGTCCGCGGGCTCGCCGTCCCGCCGAAGGTGCTCGACGTGTCGTTCGACCTCCACGCCGGGGAGATCCTCGGGCTCGGTGGGCTGATGGGCTCGGGCCGCACCGAGGTGCTGCGCGCGATCGCCGGGTTCACGCACGCCGCCGGAACGATCGCCGTCGAGGGACACACGATCCAGCGCCCCAGCGCGCCGGCCATGAAGCGGCTCGGCGTGGGGATGACGCCGGAGGACCGCAAGGACGAGGGCGTCGTGCCGTTGCTCGGTGTCGACGAGAACCTCGTACTGTCCAAATTCGACACCGTGAGCTCGGGCCCGACAGTGCTGCCCGGCAAGGTCCGCCGCGCCGCCCAGCAGCTCATCAAGCGGCTGTCCATCGCGACCGCGTCCGCTCGCACACCCATCGTGAACCTCAGCGGTGGCAACCAGCAGAAGGCCGTCATCGGCCGGTGGCTGCACGCCGGCAGCCGCATCCTGTTGCTCGACGAGCCGACCCGAGGTGTCGACGTGCAGGCCAAGGCCGAGATCTACCGCCTGGTGCGGGAACTGGCCGATGGCGGCGCCGCGATCGTCTTCGTCTCCGGCGAGCTGGAGGAGCTGCCGCTCGTCTGCGACCGGGTGCTGGCGCTGCGCGAGGGCAAAGTGGCCGGGGAGCTGACCGGGCGCGAACTGACGACTGATTCCGTGCTGTCCGCTGCGATGGCGGCCTGAGAAAACGACAAGAGGACGACAATGACCGTTACCCAGACCACGCCGGAGCAACGTCGCGGCAGCGTGGGCAGGCCGTTCGCGGGCCGCTCGCTCAACGAGATCGGGCTGATCGCGGCGATCGTGGTGCTCTACATCGCACTCGGTAGCACGGCGGCGGGATTCCTCAGCCTGGACAACCAGCTCGGCATGCTCCGTGACGCCGCGATGGTGGGCATCGCCGCCTGGGGCGTCACCCTGGTGATCATCGCGGGCGAGATCGACATCAGCATCGGCCCGGCAGTGGCGTTCTCCTCGGTACTCGTCGCCAAGGCCGCGGCGGAGTGGGGGATCGGCATCGGACCCGCTGTGCTGCTGACCCTCGTCGCGGGAGCGGCCTGGGGTGCGCTCGCCGGCTGGCTGCGGGCCCGCTTCGACGTACCGTCCTTCATTGCCACACTCGGCGTGTGGAGCGCGCTGGGCGGTCTCGGCCTGTACCTCACCGACGCGCTTCCGGTGGTGCTGCCGGAAAGTGGGCTGTTCGACGTGCTCGGCGGCACCGTGCTCGGCATCCCCACCCCGGCGGTCGTGATGGTGGTGCTGTTCTTCGCCTTCGCCTACCTGGCGCGCTACACCGGCTACGGACGTTCCGTGTATGCCATCGGCGGCAACGCCCCTGCCGCCCGCATGGCGGGGATCAACCTCGCCAGGGTCCGGGTGCTGCTCTTCGCGACGACCGGCCTGCTGTCGGCTATCACGGGTGTCCTGCTCGCGGCGCGGCTCGGCTCGGGCAACGGTGGTGCCGCGTCCGGTCTCGAGTTCGACGTGATCGCCGCGGTCGTCATCGGTGGTACCGCGCTCGCGGGTGGGCGCGGGTCGATGCTGGGCACCCTGCTCGGCGTCGTGTTCATCACCGTGATCGGTAACGGGCTCGTGCTGCTCGGTGTGGACTCGTTCCTGCAGAACGTCGTACGCGGTGTGATCATCGTGGTGGCGGTGCTCGTGAACGTCGTGATCACCAAGCGGGCCCGTGCCACGAGGGAGACCTGATGAATGAGGAGACACCGATGTCCGGCAAGACCATGCAGGGCGTGTACCTGCCAGGTGACTCGACCGCGGTCCTGCGGGAGCTCACCGTGCCGGAGCCGGGGTACGGCCAGGTCCTGATCGAGGTGGGCGCCTCCGGCATCTGCGGTTCCGACATCAGCTACATCTACCGCGGGCACAAGGGACACCGGGGCGTCGACGGCCCCGCCTATCGTGGTGTGGTGGCAGGCCACGAGCCGTCCGGGCGGATTGTGGCCACCGGACCGGGGTGCCGTCGTTTCGGCGCTGGTGACCGGGTGATCGTCTACCACATCGCGGGCTGCGGGCTGTGTGACAACTGCCGGCGCGGTTACCTCATCAGCTGCACCGCGCCCCAGAGGCAGGCCTACGGCTGGCAGCGCGACGGCGGCCACGCGCACTACCTCCTTGCCGAGGAGTCCACCTGCGTCCCCCTGCCCGAGGAACTGTCCTTTGTGGATGGCGCGCTCATCGCGTGCGGGTTCGGCACCGCCTACGAGGGCCTGCGCCGCATCGGGGTGAGCGGTGAGGGCGATCTGCTCGTGGTGGGGCTCGGCCCGGTCGGCCTCGCGGCCGGGATGATCGGCAAGGGCATGGGCGCGCGCCGCGTGGTGGGCGTCGAGCTCTCACCCCAGCGCCGCGAGTGGGCCGCGGGCCTCGGCGTGTTCGACGCGACCATCGCTCCCGAAGCGGATGCCGAGGCGACAGCGGCGCGCGTCACGGATGTGCTGCACGCCAGGGGCGCGGTCACCACCATCGACTGTTCCGGCTCCAGGGCGGGGCGTGCGACGGCGATCGCGGGCGCGGCCGAATGGGGCAGGGTCTCGCTGGTGGGCGAGGGCGGCACGCTCGAGACGGAAGTCTCCGATGCCTTGCTGCACAAGCAGCTCACGCTCTACGCCTCCTGGGTGACCTCGGTGACCGCGATGACCGAGCTGGCCGGGAACCTGGCCCGCTGGCGGCTTCGACCCGAGTCCGTGGTGAGCGACCGGTTCCCGCTCGCGGAGGCCGACAAGGCCTATGAGCTGGCCGCCGGAGCGAGCCGGGGCAAGGTGGTGCTGCTGCCCGCGGAGCGGGCATCGTGACCAGCGCGCCGCGCGTGGAGCGGCATACCGGGCCGGAGGTGCTGTGGCTGGACAACGGCCTGCTGCGCCTCGGGCTGGTGCCCGCCCTCGGCGGCCGGCTGCTCTCGCTTCGCCTGCTGTCCGATCCGGACAGTGGGGAACTGCTGTGGCGCAACGGTGAGCTGCTCACCGACGAGCTCACGCCCCAGCCCGGCCACCGCCCTGCACCGCATGCGGGCAGCCTCGGTGACTGGGTCAACTACGGCGGCGACAAGACCTGGCCCGCTCCGCAGGGCTGGGACCACCAGGCACAGTGGGCCGGGCCACCGGACCCGGTGCTGGACTCGGGGCCGTACCGCGTGGAGGTGGAGCAGAGCGGGGACCTCGCCGCCGTCACGCTCACGAGCGGCGACGATCCCCGTACCGGCCTGCGGCTCACCCGCAGGTTCGAGCTGCGCCGGGGCCGCTGCTCGTACCGGTTGCGGCTCACGGCGGTCAACACCAGCGAACGGTCGGTGCGCTGGTCGCTGTGGAACGTCACGCAGCTCGCGGCCGGAACCGACGGCGGCACCTACGTCGCGAGCCCACCGCAGGTGACCGATGTGCTGGCAGGAACCGGGTTTCCCGAGTGGACGGCACTGCCCGGCGACCGCGTCCACATTCCACACCAGGATGTGGTCGGCAAGCTCGGCTTCCCGGCCGCCACCGGCTGGCTCGCCCACGTCGGCGGCGGTGCGACGCTCACTCAGTCGTTCACCGTCGACGCCTCGGCCGGGTACCCGGACGCGGGCTCACGCGTGGAGGTGTGGCTGGAGTATCCGCTGCCCAGACCGTTGGCCGAGCTGGGGAACCTGGACCCGCCAGCCAGGATCGTCGAATGCGAGGTGCTCGGACCGCTCACCACGCTGGCACCGGGCGACCAGACATCCCTGGTGCTGGACTGCGCGGTCACCCCGGGCACGGCACCCGTGCACGCCGTGACCCCGGCCGGGCACTGGACCAGGCCCGCCGAGCTGCGTGCCGGCCGGGTGGTCGGTGAGTTCGTCGCCTACCAGGACGGCATTCTCACCGCGGGGGACGCTGCGGTCGGAGCGCGTGCCGGACAGGCCACGATCGTCGACCTGCCCGCCGATGCGGGAGCGCCGGTGGTGGAACTGATCGACGACTCGGGTGACCGCATCCCAGTGGAGGTGCGAACATGAACAGGCTGACCGGCAAGGTTGCCGTGGTCACCGGTGCGGCACAGGGCATCGGCGCTGCGACCGCCCAGCGGCTCGCCGCCGACGGCGCCTCGGTCGCCGTGCTCGACATCGCCGCTGCCCGCGACGATGTCGCCGCGCGGATCAACGCCGCAGGCGGGCGAGCCGTCGCGATGCGGTGCGATGTGAGCTCGGAGGCCGACTGGGCCGAGGCGATCCGGCGTTGCCGTACCGAGCTCGGACCCGTGGACGTTCTGGTGAGCAACGCCTACACGGTCGATGTGCGACCCGCACACGAGACCAGCCTCGCCTCGTGGGAACGGCAGCTGTCGGTGAACCTCACCGGGACGTTCCTCGGTTTCCGCGCCTGCCTGCCGGACCTGACCCGGAATCGCGCCGGCTCGGTGGTGCTGACCTCCTCGGTGCACGCGCTGATCGGCCTGCCCGGCAGACCGGCCTACGCGGCGACCAAGGCGGCGCTGACCGGGCTGGCCCGCCAGCTCGCCGTCGAGTACGGCACCGCGCTGCGCGTCAACTCCGTGCTGCCGGGCCCCGTGCTGACGGCGGCGTGGGACGAGATCGGGGAGGCCGACCGCCAGCGCAGTGCCGAGGAGACCGCCATGAAAAGGTTGGGACGGCCGGAGGAGGTGGCGGCTGCCATCGCGTTCCTGGCGAGCGAGGAGGCGTCGTTCATCACCGGGGCGGCGCTGACGGTGGACGGCGGCTGGAGCGTCTACAAGATGTCGTCGTGACCGGCGGCTCGCCGGGGGACGACAAGGGGAGGAGCGGTTCATGAGTGCCTACAGCGGGCGCGGTGTGCACGGACAGACCGTGGCGACACTCGGCGCGCGCATCGTCTCCGGGGAGATCGGGCAGGGGGACATCATCGACCTCGGTGCACTCTGCCGCGACCTGGACGTGAGCATGACGGTGCTGCGCGAGGCCATGAAAGTGCTGGCGGCCAAGGGATTGGTCGAGGCGCGGCAGAAGCGCGGCACCTATGTGCGGGCGCGCGAGCACTGGAACCTGCTCGACGGCGACGTCATCCGGTGGCGCAGTGAGGCCGGTGACACCGCCGACGTACTCCGGGATCTCGCCGAGGTCCGCGCTGTGGTCGAACCGGCCGCGGCCGCGATGGCCGCGCTGCGCCGCGACCAGCGGGACCTCGCCGAGCTGGAGGCCGCGCTGGCGGCGATGGCCGGTGCCGTCGGCACCGGCGCGCACGCGGAGGTCGCGGCAGACCTGCGCTGGCACCGTGCTTTGTTGCGGGCCACGCACAACGAGATGCTCGCCAGGATGGACGTGTTCATCGAGCCGGCGCTGCGCCTGCGGGACGCCCTCGTCCACGAGGCGAGCGCCGACGACCCGGTGCCCAGCCACGCCGTTGTACTGGACGCCGTGCGCAACGGCGACCCGGACGCCGCTGCCGCGGCGGTGACCGCGTTGCTGGACAAGGCAGCCCACGATGTCGCCGGTGTCATCGGCACCGACGGGAAAGAGATGCATTCCGAGTGAAGATCACCTCCGTAGAGACGTTCCTGGTTCAGCCGCGCTGGCTGTTCTGCCGGGTTGCCACCGACGAGGGGCTCGTCGGCTGGGGCGAGCCCGTGGTGGAGGGCAGAGCGGAGACCGTTCGCGCGGCGGTGGACGAGCTCGCCGACCTGCTCGTCGGACGTGACCCGCGGCGCATCGAAGATCTGTGGCAGCTGCTCACGAAGGCAGCGTTCTACCGGGGTGGCCCGGTGCTGTCCAGCGCCGTCGCCGGTGTGGACCAGGCGCTGTGGGACATCCTCGGCAAGTCACTCGGTGTCCCGGTACACCAGCTGCTCGGTGGCGCGGTCCGCGACGAGGTCCGCGTCTACGGCTGGATCGGTGGTGACGAGCCCGCGGCGGTCGCCGAGGCCGCCGCGCAGCAGGTCGAAGCGGGCCTGACGGCCGTGAAGATGAACGCCTCCGGCCGGATGGGGCGCATGCCCAACCGGGTGGAGGTCGACGGCGTGGTGTCCAGGCTGGCGGCCGTGCGCGAGGTGCTCGGCGACTCCCGCGACGTCGCGGTCGACTTCCACGGCCGGTTCGGTGTTGCCGCTGCACGACGGGTGATTCCCGAGCTGGCACCGCTGCACCCGTTGTTCGTCGAGGAACCGGTGCTGCCGGAGTACACCCACCGGCTCGCTGACGTGGTGTCCGCCAGCACGGTGCCGGTGGCCTGCGGTGAGCGCCTGTTCTCGCGGACCGACTTCCTGCCCGCGCTGCAGGCCGGGGTCGCCATCGTCCAACCGGACCTGTCCCATGCCGGGGGGATTTCGGAGGTGCGCAGGATCGCCTCGCTCGCCGAGACTTTCGACGCGTTGCTCGCACCGCACTGTCCACTCGGGCCGATCGCGCTGGCGGCGAGCCTGCAGACGGCGTTCGCCACACCGAACTTCCTGATCCAGGAGCAGAGCATCGGCATCCACTACAACGTGGGGGCGGAGCTGCTCGACTACGTTCTCGACCGCGCGCCGTTCGCCATCGTGGACGGCGTGATCCGGCGCTGGGACGATCCCGGCCTCGGTGTGCGTATCGACGAGGACGCGGTCCGCAAGGCCGATCGGGAAGGGCACCGCTGGCGGCCGCCGGTGTGGCGGCACGACGACGGATCATTCGCCGAGTGGTGACGAGAGGAAACGTGATGGAGCTGACCGATCTGCTGGCCCGGCACCGCGTGATGGCGATCATCCGCGGCAGTGATCCCGCGGCATGCGTCCGGACCGCGGAGGTACTCGTCGAGGCCGGGATACGGTTGCTGGAGGTGTCACTGACCACCACCGACGCGCTCGATGTGCTGGCACGCATCACCTCCACACTGGCCGGTGGCGCCGAGATCGGTGCCGGCACCGTGCTGAGTGCTGAGGATGCGGAGAACAGCAAGGCGGCAGGCGCGACGTTCGCGGTCACCCCGGCGCTGGGCGAGGGTGTGACGGCGGCGATCGGGCTGGGCATGCCGGTACTAGCGGGCGCGATGACGCCGACCGAGGTGGTCGCCGCGCACCGTGCCGGTGCGGCGGCGGTGAAGCTCTTCCCGGCAGGGACACTGGGCCCCGGCTATGTGAAGGCATTGCGAGATCCGTTCCCGAAAGTGGCGCTGGTACCTGTCGGCGGGGTCGGGCTCGCCGACGTGCCCCGCTACCTCGCCGCGGGCGCGCTCGCCGTCGGCATCGGCAGCCCGCTGGCCGGTGACGCGCCGCATGGCGGCGATCTCGGTGCACTGCGGGAACGCGCGGGGAAGTTCGTCGAGGCCGCGCAGCAGGGGTCAGCGGGATGACCGAGGTCGTCACGCTCGGCGAGACGATGGTGGCGATGCGGGCGGACGGCCTGCTGCGACTCGGCACCACACTGCGTGCCTCGATCGCCGGTGCCGAGTCGACTGTCGCGATCGGACTGAGCAGGCTCGGGCACAGCACCCGCTGGGCGGGCCGGGTCGGTCGTGACGAGCCGGGCGAACTGGTGTTACGCACGCTGCGCGCTGAAGACGTCGACGTGTCCACTGTGGAATATGATTCGGCGCCGACCGGACTGATCCTCTTCGAGCAACGCCTGCCCGAGGTGACCAGGGTGCAGTACTACCGGGCAGGCTCCGCCGGCTCCTGCCTCGGCATCGAGGACGTCGCCGCCACGCTCGACAGTGGCGTCCGTGTGGTCCACCTGACCGGCATCACCCCCGCCCTGGGCGAGCGGCCCCGCGCTGCGGTGGCGGCCGCGCTGGCGCGAGCCCGCGAGCTGGGCGCCACCGTGTCGTTCGACGTCAACTTCCGGTCGAAGCTGTGGCAGGCCGACGATGCGGCGCGTGTGCTCACTCCGCTGGCGCGCCAGGCGAACGTGGTGATCGGCTCGGCGAACGAGCTGCGACTCGTCGGCGGTTCCCAGGAACTGCTCGCCGCGGGGGTCGGCGAGGTGGTGACCAAGCTGGGCGCCGAAGGTGCCTCGGTGTGCACTGTGGACGGTGAGTGGAGCGCGCCAGGGCATCGCGTGCCTGTGGTGGACTCCATTGGCGCAGGCGACTCCTTCACCAGTGGCTACCTGTCAGCTCTGCTCGACGGGCTGCCCCTGCCGGGGCGGCTGGCGCGGGGCAACGCCTGCGGCGCCTTCGCGGTGGCCACCTCCGGCGACTGGGAGGGGCTGCCGACCCGGGCCGAGCTGGAGCTGCTGGCAGCGGGAGAGGGGGCGGCGTTGCGATGACGACCGCACTGCACTGGATGCCCTGGGGCGAGCGGTTCGAGCTCGGTGAGGGCCTGCGGTACTGGGCCGGCCGGCTCCTCATGGTTGACATCCTCAGTGGACGGTTGCTCGAGCTGCCACAAGATCAGGGCGGGCCTGCTCACGTGGTGACCTCGCTCGACGAGCCGCTCGGCGCTGTCGCGCCGCTGGCGGACGGGGGCTGGATCGCCGCCGCAGGTACCGGGATCGCGTTGCTCGGCACCGGTGGCGCCGTGCGCTGGCTCGCGCGGCCGGAGGATCGCAGCGGCCCGCGGATGCGGATGAACGACGGTGTGGCCGATCCGGCAGGCCGGTTCTGGGCCGGGTCCATGGCCTACGACAACACACCCGGCGCGGGGTCGCTGTACCGCGTCGATCTCGACGGCTCGGTCAGCAGGGTGCTCGACGGGCTCACCGTGCCCAACGGGCCCGCGTTCGACGCGGCGGGCGAGACGATGTACCTGGCCGACAGCGCACGCGGCGTCATCTACCGTTTTGCAGTCGACCCGGTCAGCGGTGAGCTCGGGGAACGCAGCGAGGTCGCGCCGGTGCAGGGCGCGAGCCCGGACGGCATGACCGTCGACGCGCAGGGGTACCTCTGGTCGGCGATCTGGGGCGCGGGGCAGGTGCACCGGTACGCGCCGGACGGCTCGCTCGACCGGGTCGTGCCCGTGCCCGCGACGCAGCCGACGAGTGTGTGCCTCACCGGTGACCGGCTCGTCGTCACCTCGGCGACGATCGGTCTCGCCCGGCCCGGCACGCTCGACGGGGCGGTACTGGCCGCCCCGCTGACGCTGTCCGGTGTGCAGGCACACCCGGCCCTGGTTCGCGTCGATTAGGCGGGGATGTCGCTCGACGTCAGCCGCCTGCCCGACACCATCTCCACGGGGATGCGCAGGAACAGGTCCCTGGCGCCAGGTGCCCAGGAGCGGCTGCTGGGATCACACAGCGCGACGATCGTGTCGATGTCCGTGATGCGCTGGGCTCTGCCGAGCACGACGACGCTCCAACCGCAACGCAGGTCGGCGTCGACCTCGTCGGCTTCGAAGGCCACGACAGACTGGTGCAGGCGCGCGAGGCAGCCGTTGTGCGTCGTGCGGACGATGATGCTGCGCCCGTCGACCACGAAGTTCACCGTGCGGATCGCCGGGAGCGCGTCCTGGTTGAACACCACGCGTCCCAGGCGCACCGTCGGCAACAGGTCGAGGCACTCCTGTTCGGTCAGGGCGTGCATTTCGGGTCGGTTGTTCATGCTGTGTCCAAGCCTCGAGCGGCGATCGTTGCCGTCGAGAGTGCGCAGTTTTCCGTGCCCGTTACGACTGGCGAAGGTCCCTATTGCCGGTGACCAACGACACCCGGTGGGCAGGAAACGACATCGGGAACGCCGCGGGATGCTGACGTGACAGGCGTCACTGGTTAGGGTGAGGCGTCGGCCCGTCAACGCTGCCGGGCCGGCCCTGGGGCAGCTGCGAGCGCCCTACGCGTGGGGAACGCGATGACCAGGGCGACAGCGACGAGGAGTCCGCTTGCCCACAGCGGCCCGAGGTTGCCGACCGTGGTGCTGAGGGTGGTCGCGGCGATGAGTGGTCCGGCGGCGGCTCCGACGTTGAGTGCGGCGGTCGCGTAGGAGCCGGCCATTGTGGGGGCTGCGGACGCTTCGTAGAGAACCCGCGTGATCAGCGTGCTGCCCACCGCGAACGACAGCGCGCCCTGCACGAACACGAGGGTGAACAGAGCACCCGGGTTGTCGGCCAGCATGGCCAGGGCCGGCCAGCCGATGAGCAACAGGGGACCGCCGACTGCGATGACCAGCCCGGGGCGCTGGTCGGACAACCGTCCGGCGACGGTGACGCCGGCGAAGGAACCGACACCGAAGAGCACCAGGGCGATGGAGATCCACAGCTCGCCCAGCCCGGCGATGTCGGTCACGATAGGGGCGAGGAAGGTGAAGCTGGCGAAGGTCGCCGAGTTCACCAGCGCGCCGAGTAGCAGGGCCAGGAGCAACCGCGGCCTGGCGAGTTGCGCGAGCTCCGAGCGCAAGGCCGGCCCTTCAGCCGCGGCCGCGTGCGCGCGGCTCGCTGGCAACGCCGCGAGGATGCCGATGGCTGCGGGCACGCAGAGAACGGCGACGGCCCAGAATGTGGCCCGCCAGCCGAGCAGTGTGCCGAGGACTGATCCTCCGGGGACGCCGGCGATCGTGGCCATCGTGGTGCCCGACAGCAGCACGGCGAGCGCGCGTCCCTTCTTACCGGGCGGGACCAGCGTGGCAGCCATTGTCAGTGCCACGGCGAGGAATCCCGCGTTAGCGAGCGCCGCGACCACCCGGGTCGCCAACAGGACCGGGAAGCTCGACGTGGCGCCCACGGCGTGGGCTGCCAGGAACACGAGGACGAACCCGAGCAGGCTGGACCGCGCGGGCCAGGTGCGGGCGAGTGCTGCCGTGAGTGGGGCGCCGACGATCATTCCGATCGCGAAGGCAGAGGTGAGCATGCCCGCGGTCCCGACGGTGACGTCGAGGTCTGAGGCGATGTCCGGCAGGAGACCGGCGAGCATGAACTCCGAGGTGCCCATGGCGAAGACCGCCAAGGCAAGCAGGTACAGCGGGAAAGGCATCGAGTGGCTCCGGGGTGAGGAGAAGAACGAGAAAGGTCATCTCGTCACCGCGGTCAGCACCCACAGGGCGTACTCGCCTGGCCGTAGAGAACGGCAGAACTAGGCGCTCAGTGGTTCAGGGGGCTGACGGCGTGACCGAAAGCCCCCACCCTGTCTGACTCAGGACTCGACATGGCACGCACGCTACCCGACCGCGCCTAGCCGTCAGCGGGCGGCGCGGCCAGCGTGATGTCGTGCGCGCCTGCCCACGCCGTGAGGTCCTCACGTTCGATCGCGGCCGCGAGGAGATCGGGGAACCGGTCCGGCGTGCAGGCGAAGGTCGGGATGCCCAGCGCGGCCAGTGCCGCGGCGTTGTCGTGGTCGTAGGCCGGTGCTCCCTCGTCGTTGAGCGCCAGCAGGCACACCACCTGTGTCTCACCGGCGACCAGCGCCTGCGCGCGGCGCAGCATCTCGTCGTTGTCGCCGCCCTCGAACAGGTCACTGATCAGCACGAACACCGTGTCGCGCGGGTTGGCGATCTGCGTCTGGCAGTAGGCGAGAGCGGAGGCGATGTCGGTACCGCCGCCGAGTTGCACACCGAACAGCAACTCGACCGGATCGGCGACCGCGTCGGTGAGGTCGGCGATCTCCGTGTCGAACGCGACGATCCGGGTGCGCAGTGACCGCACCGACGCCAGCACCGCACCGAACACACCGGCGTAGACCACCGACGACGCCATCGACCCGCTCTGGTCGAGGCACAGCACGACCTCCCGGCTCAGCTGTGGCAGCCGGCGCCCGTAACCGATCAGTCGCTCCGGAACCACGGTGCGGTGGGCGGGCTGGTAGTGCTTCAGGTTGGCCAGGATCGTGCGATTCCAGTCGATGTCACCGGCGCGGGGCCTGCTGGTGCGCCCGGCGCGGTGGAGCGCTCCGGTGACGGCCTGCCGGGTGGGTTGCGCCAGCCGCCGTTCCAGCTCCTCGACCACCTGGCGGACCACTTCCCGCGCGGTCTGCCGGGAGCGCTCGGGAATGGCCTCGTTGAGGCTCAGCAGCGTACCCACCAGGTGCACGTCGGGCTGCACCGATTCGAGCAGCTCCGGTTCCAGCAACAACCGCCGCAGGCCGAGCCGGTCCATGGCGTCGCGCTGCATGACCTGCACCACCGACGCCGGGAAGTACCCGCGGATATCGCCGAGCCAGCGGGCGACCCTCGGCGAGGAGCCGCCCAGTCCGCCGCGCCGCTTGTCGTTGCCGTACAAGGCATCCAGCGTGCTGTCCCGCTTGAGGTCCCCGCCGGACAGTGTGCTGCCGGTGCCGTCGGCGTCCGAGCCGCCGAGGACGAGCCGCCAACGGCGGAGCCGGTCGTTCATCGGTCGCTCCCGAGAAGGTCGAGGACGCGGGGCAGGACCCTGGCCGCCCGGTCCGGGTCGAGGTCCTGGCCGGACATGGCCGGCAGGTTCGTGATGCCGCGGTCCAGCCGGGCCACCTGCGCACCGATGTCGCGGCGTTCGGCGGGCGGGAACGTGGCGAACGTCCGCCGCAGCAACGGGAGGAGGTGGTCGAACAGTGCACTGTCCACTTCGGTCACCCAGCGGTCCACGACCGCGAGCAGCTCCGGCTCGTGGACCAGGAGCGCAGCCTCGCCGGACAGGAAGCCGTCCAGCCAGCCCGCGGCCTGCACCGCGTTCGCCGCGGGGGAGAGGCGAAGGGACAACCGCCGGCTCGCCTCGCCCACGTCGATCCGCCCGGCGTCCAGCAGCAGCCGTGTCGCGCGGCCCGCGACGAGGCCGTGGACGCCTGGCTGTTCGGCCACCGCGTCGAGCGCACGCTGCCATTCCCGCCGCAGCGGGTCCTGGTCGAGCAGTGCGATGCCGCGCTGTACTCCGTCGACCAGCTCACGCAGCGCCGCCGCGGCGTCGTCGTCGAGGGCGGCACAGGCCGCGGGCAGGCCGACGGCCACCCGGGTCACGACGCCGGTCAGCACCCGTTGCACCAGGCCGGTGTCGGCGCGCCGCACCGTGCCGTAGCGGCGCACCCTGGCCATGGGCTCCACCGCCGCCATCAGCCGCGACGTGTCGTGTGCCCGCGCCGCCCGCGCATCCAGTTCCGTGAGGACGGTGCTGAGCGCGTCCGGCAGATCGGCCACCAGCGCTGTCTCCACCAACTCGGCGAGCGCGGCCAGATCGGCCTCGGCGGCCCGCTGCGTGACGATCGCCGTTGCGGCGGTGCCGATCGTCGAGCCGTAGCCGCTCGCCTCGATCAGCGCCACGTCGAGCTCGGGCCGCCATTCCAGCGTCCACGACTCACGGAACGTGCCCCTCGTCCTGCCCACCTCGGCGGGGACGCCCCACGGCACGCCGAGCAGCAGCAGCCGGTGCAGCAGGGTGCTGCGCTCGCGGTGCGTCGCCGTGCGCAGGTCGAGATCAAGTGTCCGGACCGCTGCGCTCTGCTTGAGCCGCAGCCGTTTCCGGCTGGTCTCCAGGTCGCGGGCGAGCGGCACCATCGGGGTATCGGGCGGGACCCTGCCGAGGACGTCGCCGACCAGAAGCTCGCGGGCCACCAGCCGCATGGGGACCGGCGAACCTCCGCACAGCACGGACTGGGCGGACTCGAGCACCTCGGCAAGCCCCGGCTGCGGACGGCCACGCAGGCCGGCCAGCGCGTGCGCCAGCCGGACCGCCTCGATCACCGCCGCGGACGACACGTCGTACTGCTCGGCGCGCAGCAACCGGGCAACGCGCACGAGCCACCGGCCCACCACCTCGTCGGGTGTGGTGTACAGGTGGTGGTACCAGCCGGGGGACTCGATTCCCGCGCCGTAGCCGCTGGCTCTGGCCAGCCGACCGGAGGTCCATGGCACCCAGGTGGCGCGCACCTTGGTGCTCGGCAGCCCCTTGAGCAGGGCGGCATCGGAGGTCGCCGTGGGGAAGTGGTCCGGGCTGAGCGCGGGCACGTGCCACGCGCCGCACACGACCACGATCGTCCCCCGCTCGGCGCGCCGGGCCGCCCGCAGTATCCGGCGCATGGCGGCTTCCCTGCGGCGGGTGTGCGGGTCGAGTTCGTACCCGTCGCGCAACGTGTGCATGGCTTCGCCGACCGCGGCGAAGACGTCCATGCCGTGGTAGCGCAGCTCGATGGCGTCCTCCCACCAGCGTTCCGGGTCGTCGTATCCGGCGGCCGCGGCGAGCGTGGCGATCGGGTCGGCAGGGGAACGGGGCTCCTCGTCGTCCAGCGCGAGGGCGTTGGCGGCCGGCAGGTCGAGAAAGCGCGCCTGCCTGCCGTGCTCGGCGGCCCAGCGCAGGGCAACCCACTCCGGGGAGAACGCCGCCATGGGGTAGAACGCCGCGGTCGCGGGGTTGTCCGCGGCGTACACCAGCCCCGCCACCGGTGGCCGCATACCTGCCGAGGCTGCCAGACCGGCGACCTGGTCCAGCTCGGGCGGCCCCTCGATCAGGACCAGCGCGGGGGAGAGGGCATCGAGCGCGGCGCGGACCGCGCGCGCCGAGCCGGGACCGTGGTGCCGTATGCCGAGGACGTGCATCGGGCCGGCCTCGCCGCTCACACCAGCTCGCGGCATGCCCGGTAGAGGTCCTGCCACGGTGACCGTTCGCGCACCACGGCCTCGAGGTACTCGCGCCAGACCAGCCGGTCGGCGACCGGATCCTTGACCACCGCGCCGTGCAGACCGGCCGCGACGTCGGCAGCGCGGACCACGCCGTCGCCGAAGTGCGCCGCCAGTGCGATGCCGCTGGTGAGCACGGAGATCGCCTCCGCGGTGCTCAGCGTGCCCGATGGCGACTTGAGCTTCGTGCGGCCGTCGGCGGTGACCCCGTCGCGGAGCTCCCGGAAAACGGTGACCACCCTGCGGATCTCCTCCACCGCCTTCAACTCGGCCGGCAGCTGGAGGGCGGCGCCGAGCTGGCCGACCCGCAACCGGACGATCTCGACCTCCGATTCGATGTCCTCCGGCAGCGGCAGCACCACCACGTTGAACCGCCGCTTGAGCGCCGCGGACAGCTCGTTGACGCCGCGGTCGCGGTCGTTGGCGGTGGCGATCACGTTGAACCCGGCGCGTGCCTGCACCTCGTCGTCGAGTTCGGGAATCGGCAACGACTTCTCGCTGAGTACCGTGATCAGTGCGTCCTGCACGTCGGAGGGAATGCGGGTCAGCTCCTCGATGCGGGCGATGCCGCCGCGTTCCATGGCACGCAGAACCGGGCTGGCGACCAAGGCGCCCCGCGACGGCCCCTCCGCCAGCAGCCGCGCGTAGTTCCAGCCGTACCGGATGGCCTCCTCGGCGGTGCCACTGGTGCCCTGGACCAGCTGGGTCGAATCACCCGAGATGGCCGCCGCCAGGTGCTCGGCGAGCCACGTCTTGGCGGTGCCGGGCACACCGAGCAGCAGCAGGGCCCGATCGGTCGCGAGGGTGGCGACGGCGACCTCGACCAGCCTGCGGGACCCGAGGTACTTCGGGCTGATCTCCGTGCCGTCCTGGGTCTGGCCACCGAGCACGTAGGTGGCAACGGCCCACGGCGACAGCCGCCAGTTGGGTGGCCGGGGACGATCGTCGGCCGCGGCGAGTGCGGCCAGCTCGTCGGCGTGTTCCTGCTCGGCATGCGCCCGGAGTACTGCGGGCACGTCGGTCATGAGAACTCCTGATCGATGGCGCTTCGGATGGTGAGGGCGTGGGCGAGGCTGCGCAGTGTGCGGCGGCGCGCCTTGCTGTCGTGGGACGTTTCGGCGAGCCAGCTCTCGACCCCGGTCAGTGCGGTGGTGTCGAGGTGTTGTGCCAGCCCGGGGAACGCGGTGGCGAGCACCCGGTCGGTTCGGACGGTCCGCAACCGCTCGATGACGGCGCTGGAGAACGTCGCGGGCCACGGGCCGGGACACGCGGCGAGCAGTGCCGCGAACCGAGCGTCCACTGTGGATAGTTCACTGACGATGCGAGTGCCCACCTCCGGCGGCAGTGCGCGGAGGAGCTCGGCCGTGGGGTCGGACTGCGCGAGGGCGGTAAGCCACCGGATGTCCTGTTGCCGCAGCGCCGCTTTCGTCCAGCCCGCGATCACCGCGGGATCGGCCTGCCGGAGAGCCGTGGTGCCGGGCGGTGACTGCAGCGGGGCGGCTCCGACGATCTGGATGAGCCACGACGCGTGTAGTCCATGGCCGGGTTCGCGGCGGTCGGTGATGCCGTCCCGGCGGGCGGCGGCGTCGGGTTCGCCGGGCAGTTCGATGGTGCTGTCTTGCCGGGTGAGTGCGCGGACCCGCTGGGCCATCCTGGCGGCGCGGCGGGAGTGGGGCAGCCGGTCGAGCAGCGCCGCGGCGGCCGCTCGCACGGTGGGTGCCCGATCGTCCAGAACGGACTCGAGGAACGGTTCGTCCGCATCGGACAGTCCGATGGCGAGTGTGTCGACGAGTGCGGCACGGCTGGCCGCCTGCTCAGCTGTCCAGGTCTGCTCGACGAGC
The DNA here is from genome assembly GCF_040645195.1 of Saccharomonospora sp. NPDC046836. Lineage (NCBI taxonomy): Bacteria > Bacillati > Actinomycetota > Actinomycetes > Pseudonocardiales > Pseudonocardiaceae > Saccharomonospora > Saccharomonospora sp. NPDC046836. The sequence goes on along the minus strand of NZ_JBEYXW010000002.1, from coordinate 380,116 downwards.
CCGCGCGCGAGTTGCGGGTCCACCTCGCGCAGCGTGGCGAGCAGGGCCAGCCGTTCGGCGCGGGTGGCGGTGCCGAACTGTCCGGCGGCGCCTGCGACGTCGGCCGGTACCGCCCACGCCCAGCGCCGGTTGTGAGTGCCGAGCCATCCGCCGCGCGCCCCCGCAGCGGAACGTACAGCTTCGCGTAGCTCCGGGACCGTGGTGCCTGCCTGGAGGAGGGGCACCACTAGCTGCGCCGGTGGGCGGTGCCCGGCCGCCTCGCATGCGTGGAGCCAATAAGCGATCAACGGCTCGTTGCCGCCGTCGACGCGGATGCTGCGATCGAGCAGGAGTTCCAGAAGTTGTGCCGCGGCCGCCGAGCACTCCGGCCGGTCGTCGGCGGCCGCGGCGTCTCGCGGTGTGCCCTGCCAGGCCGGGGGAAGCCAGCCCGCGCGGCGGCGGGTTCCGAGCACAGCGGCGGAGGCCAGCACGGTGGCTTCGGTCCCGTCGACCGGGAGCGTGCCTGGTGCGACCACACCGGCGAGCAGGTCGGCAGGCGGCGGCCGGCGCCCGGTCCCGACGAGCGCGGTGCCGATCAGCGTGTCCCATTCACTCATACCGACACCAGCTTCCCGGCCGCGGCGACGCTGCACGGGTGGAACCGGTTGTCGATCCACTCGCCGAACACCTCGACGGGGTGGCCGCCGGAGAGCGCGAGCAGCGGCCAGACGTCCGTGCCCGCTGCGACCGGCAGCGCGCTGCCCGCGCGGTCGACGAGGACGGCGTCCTGTTCGCCGGGCATGAGGGTGATCTCACCGAGTGCCATGGGAATCCGGTCGAGCCACGGGTTGCCTGCGAGCCACGTCGCCGCCTTGTCGAGCGCACCGAGAACGGTGTCGGTCACGGGCAGGCCGTCGCCCGTGGTCACCGTGTGCTCACCGGCGAGCAGTGCCCGCCGCGGTGCCGAGCCGGGGTAGAGGGCCAGCTCGCCGTCGAGTACCGAACCGAGCACCTGCGGAACCCGCAGTGTCCCGCCGGCCGCGGCGAAGTCGAGTAACACCACCATTTCGCTGCTGTTCTGCCCGTAGAGCCAGGTTCGCTGGGACAGTAGCCGCTCGTCCTCCTCCTGCCGCAGTCCGAGGACCCACCACCGGTCGTGCACGCGTTCGCCGGCAAGGACTTCCTCGGAGCGCCGCGCCCAGCCGAGCAGCGCGCGCAGGTCGCCCAGCGCGTCCGCGGGCAGTGTGGCGCGGCGGCGCCACGCGCGGACCGCGAGATACCAGCGGCCGAGCTGGTCGAGCAGGTACTCGGCCCAGTCGGCCCGGGCGTGCACGACAGCGCCCATGGTGCGAACCCGCTCGGCCAGTCCCGGCACCTGCGCGTCGACCAGCCGCGCGGCGGTGTCGTCCCAGAACTGTGGCGGCTGCGTACGCACCGTGGCGAGGCCCTGGCGCACCACGTCGAACAGCCAGCGCTCGAAGTCGTCGAGACCGGCGGTCATGAGACGTTCGCGCTCGGCCTGCCGTGTGGCCGCCGCCTCCGGATCGGGCGGCGAACCGGTGGCGCGCCGCGCGGACCGTTCCTGCCTGCCGGCTGCCCACTGTGCGGCGAAGTCGGAGGCGGTGTCGAGGTCGGCGACGGCGCCGTCGTGTGCGGCCCACATCAGCAGCAGCGCCAGCCCGTGCTTGCAGGGGAACTTGCGGCTGGGGCAGCTGCAGCGGAACGCAGGCTCGGTCACGTCCACGGTGACCTGGTAGGGCTCGCGGGCGCTGCCCTGACACTTGCCCCACACCAGTGAGTCGGTGCTGCCCAGCGCCGACCAGGTGCGGGGCCGCGCCAGCGTGCGGGCGGCTTTCACGGAGCCGCCGTCGGGGGCGAGCGCGAGCACCTGCTCCACCGTCCACCGCGAGCCCACGCCAGGTCCCTTCCACGTCGGCGCTCGGCGCCGTTTTCGCCGTGCCATCCAGCATATGGACAGTGCGGCTTCGCCGAACCTGGGCGGTCACCCCTGGGCGAAGGTGTCCAGCGCCGTGCGGATCCGTGCCCGCGTCGTGTCGCTGCCGACGTGCCCTGAGTCGTCGATGACGGCGAGCTCGGCGCCGGGCCAGCGGCGGGCAAGCTCCCACGCGGTGTGGAGCGGACTGCTCAGGTCGTGGCGACCGTGGATCAGCACGCCGGGTATGCCGGCGAGGCGTCCGGCTTCGGCGAGCAGGACGCCATCGGCCAGCCACGCGTCGTGCGAGAAGTAGTGTGCGCAGATGCGGACCAGCGCCAGCCGGTCGCGGAGCGAGCGACTGCTGAACGCGTCCGGTACGCCGTGGGGTTCGGTGGCGAGTATCGCGTCCTCCCAGGCGCACCAGGCGTCGGTTGCGCGGACTCGCACGGCGGGGTCCGGATCCTCCAGCAGGCGGGCGTAGGCGGCGGTCAGGTCGCCGTCGCGCTCGTCCGCCGGCACGACGTCACGAAACCGCTCCCACTCCTCGGGCAGAAAGCGCCCGGCTCCGCGGTAGAGCCAGTCGATCTCGTCGTGGCGGCCCGTGGTGACGCCTACGATGACCAGCGCGGTCACCCGGTGCGGATGTCGTTGGGCGTAGGCGAGCATCAGGGTGGATCCCCAGGAGCCGCCGAAGAGCAGCCAGCGTTCGACGCCGAGGTGCTCGCGAAGTCGTTCCATGTCGGCGAGCAGATGCTCGGTGGTGTTGTGGCGCATGTCGGTGGCCGGATCGCTCGCGTGCGGGGTGCTGCGACCGCAGCCACGCTGGTCGAACACGACGAGACGATAGCGATCCGGATCGAAGTACCGGGGCGTGATCGGCGTGGCGCCCCACCCTGGGCCGCCGTGGACGTAGAGGGCGGGCTTGGCGTCGGGCTTGCCGTAGCTCTCCCAGTACACGTGGTTCCCGTCGCCGACGTCGAGCATGCCGTGCGTGGTCGGGTCGGTGGGCGGATACAGCACGTCGGTCACGGGATTCCTTCCAGTCGGATGCAACAGTGCTGTTATATTAGCGCTGTGACTTCTACGCATGGGCCAGACCCCACCGAGCTGCTGGGAACCCGGCTGCGCCGCCTGCTGGAGCTGTTGGACAGCGAGGTCGCGGCCGTCTACGCCGAGCTGGGGCTGCCCGGTTTCCGGCTGCGCTACGCCCCCATCCTGCGGGTGCTCGCGACGTCGGGTCCGGCCTCGATCCGAGAGCTGGCCGACGCGATCGGCGTGACCCATTCCGCGGCGAGCCAGACCGTGACACAGCTGGCCAGGGACGAACTGGTCACGGTGTCGCTGGGGGAGGATGCCCGGCAGCGCATCGTCCGGCTGGCTCCCCAAGCCTCGCGCATCGTGTCGGTGGTGAACGCCGAGTGGGTGGCTACGGTCGCCGCGGCCAGGGAGCTGGAGGCCGAGTTGCCCTATTCGATGAGTCAGCTGATCGACGAGATGTTCGCTGCGCTTGAACGGCGGTCCTTGCGGTCGCGGGTCGTTGCTCATTTTTCCGGGTAGGTGGTTGCCGTTATTCGGTGGGGTGGTTGGGTTTCGGGCACGCCTTCGGCGCGCCGTGTGAAACTGTCGCTCCTGTGTTTGGGTTTTGTCACTGTCTACTGGCGACAGTTTCTCCACGGTCCGGGTGTCGCTGTCAGGTTGCTTGGAGCCGGGGAGGACGCCTGGCAGCGCATTGTCCGGCCGGCTTCTCAGGCCTCGCGGATCGTGTCGGTGGTGAACGTCGAGTGGGTGGCTACTGTCGCCGCCGTCAGGGAGCTACTCATGTGTCTGGGTAGGGTGGTTCGGGTTCGGTTGCCGGAAGTTGTTGGGGTGGTTGGGTTTCAGGCACGCCTTCGGCGCTCCGTGTGAAACTGTCGCTCCTGTGGTTGAGTTTGCCACTGTCTACTAGCGACAGTTCCCCACGGTCCGGGTATCGTTGTCAAGTTTCCTTGTAGTGGTCTACGCATTGCGGTATGATCGGTTCGTGGGGGATTTCTCGCGACACCAGCAGATTCCGGATCGGATCTTGGCGTTGAATCGGCTCAAGATGTGGGTTGATGCCTCGTTGCATCGGGCCTTCGATGCGCTGGATGAGGATCGGGGGCGTGCTCCTGATGTGGCTGCTGAGTTGGCGTTGTTGTTGTCGGTTGGTGAGCAGCACGCTCGGCGGGTCTTGGATCTGTCGACTGTCCTGGTCCATCGGCTGCCGGAGACTTTGGCTGCTATGGAGTCCGGTGTTGTCGATTCCTACCGCGCATCGAAAGTTGCTAGCGCTACCGCTTGGCTCAATGATGAGCAGGCTCGGGAGGTTGACTCGACTGTCGCCCCCAAGCTTGGGGGTAAGAATCCGCATCAGGTTCGGCGGGTTGCGTCCTATTGGGCTTTGAAGGCCGATCCTGAGGGTGCTGCCCTGCGGGCGGACCACTGTCGGGCGGAACGGTCGGTGCAGTTGCTGCCAGGCGAGGATGGGATGTCCACCCTGCTCGCTGACCTGCCCGCTGAGGTTGCTTCATCCGTGTATGCGCGGATTGATCGGATGGCCCGTACCTTGCGTGGTACCAACGAATCGCGCACCCTCGACCAACTTCGGGCCGACGTGTTCGCTGAACTCCTGCTCGGCTCAAATGCCAGTGGTTCGGGGGCGAAAGCCGATGTGCACGTCTACGTCGACCTTGCGACCCTCGCCGGGTTGAACGACGATCCCGCTCAGTTGGCCGGATATGGGCCCATTCCGGCTGGCGTGGCGCGGCAGATCGCGCACCAGCCGTCCTCGACCTGGAGGCGGATTGTCACCGATCCACTCACTGGGGCGCCGGTGGACGTCGGGCGACAACGGTATCGGCCACCGGCGGTCACCGACGAGTTCGTGCGGGTGCGGGATCGCGAATGCCGCTTCCCATCGTGCCACCGGCCGGCGCATTGCGGCGACAACGACCACCACATCCCGTGGAGCAGGCGGGGACCCACAGGTCAGGCGAATCTGATCAACCTGTGTCGGCGACACCACCGCCTCAAGGACCGTCCCGGGTGGACCTACCGACTACACCCGGACACGGGAGTCGTCACCGTCACCACACCCAGCGGCTACACCTACACCAGCAACCCCGAACCACTCCACGACCCACCTTCGGCTAGGAACAGTCCGAATGCGACAGACGACAAACCCAAGTGACGCTACTCAATCGCTGTCCGTCTTGTCCTGGGGCGCACGGTGGTCAAGCCCTTGTGGTCCCAGCGTGGCTCGCGGGCAGGGCCGCCGCGAGCCACCGAACGGATGCTCGCCAGCACGGCGGCCAGGCTCGGGAGCCACCGTTGGTGCTCATCCGGTGCGACCAGCCAGCGTGCTAGGTTGCCGGGTCCATTGCCGGGCAACGGAACTCCGCTGCCCGTCGGCAGCACCTGAACGCCCTCGGGCAGGGGAGTGTCGTCGAAGGTCAGAGCGTCGGTCTCCACCAGCAGCATCACGACGGTGCCGCGTTTCGTGGGTACGTTGACGGCCGGGCCGGAGCAGCCCTGGCGGGCGAGGCTGTCCAGTACGCGGTCGGCCAGTGCCTTCGGTACGGTCACGGCGCCGATCCCGGAACCAGTCACGAGCATCAACTCACCGTTGTGCCAGCGCACCGGCCAGCCGAACAGCCCACGGTAATCCAACTGCGGAACGACGTCCGGTACCACCCGCTGATCGATGCTCATGAGTCTCACCTTCCGCCGGTGGCACTGCACTGTCCCGTGCTCGATAACTCTAGTGGCACTGCGTGCCGTTAGCAAGATGGCCTGTTAGGTTCTGTCCATGCTCGAGGAGTCGCAGCCGGCGCCCCGGCCACGCGCCGGCCGGACCATGGCAGGCCGGCGCAGGCTGCGCCATGCGCTCACCGTGGCCGCGATCGACCTGTTCCTGAAGCAGGGCTACGACGCGACCACCGTCGACGAGATCGCCTCAGCGGCCGGGGTCGGCCGGCGCACCTTCTTCCGGTACTTCCGGTCGAAGGAGGACGCCATCTTCCCCAACCACGAGGAAGTGCTGCAGGACATCGAGCGGCTCTTCGCCGGCGCCGACGAGACACGGAACCCAGTGGAGGTCGCCTGCGCGGGCGTGAGCCTCGTACTCGACTTCTACCTCGCCGACCCCGACGTGTCGGTCAAGCGCTACGCGCTCACCCGCACCGTGCGTTCCCTGCGGGACAAGGAAGTGGCGAGCGTCGACCAGTACCAGCGCGTGCTCGCCGGCTACCTGCGCGGCCGGTTCGAGCGCGTCGGCGACCCGCTCGCCGACCTCCGTGGCTCGGTGATCGCCGCCGCGGTCGCCGCCGCGCACAACCACGTCCTCCGGCGATGGCTGCGCAGCGGCGGCGCCGGCGACGCACACGCCGATGCCGAGCAGGCATTCCGGCTCGTCGTCGAGGCGTTCCCGCCCGCCGGTGGCACGGCCCGGCAGGACGCCGGCGAGACGGTGGTGGCCGTGCTGCGCAGCTCCGCAGCCCTGCCCGACGTGGTCAACGAGATCAACGCGGCACTGAGACGGGCGGAAGCTGAATGATCCTCCCACCTTAGTGGCACGTGGTGCCGTTAGAGCGAGGGTGGCAAGCTATGGCGCGTGTTGATGTCACGGGCTGAGCCGGAGCCGGACTGGGCCAGCTGGCGCCGGCCGCGGCCGACCGCGGCCGAGCAGCGGTGGGACGTCTGGGTGGCGCTCGCCGTGTTCGCCGGCGCGATGGTGGGGACGATGCTCATCAACAGCATGGGTCCTTTCCCGTTGGGAGTGGCTCCGTCGCTGTCCGAACAGCTGCTGTGGGGTGCCGCGCTCGCCGTGCCGCTGGTCGTGCGCCGGAGGTTCCCGGTCCCGGTGCTGATCGTGGTGGGCGCGATGTTCATTGCCGGGCAGTTCCGGCAGAACGGCGACACCTTCACTCCGGCGGTCGCACTGTTTCTCGCGATCTACACCGCAGGCGCCTGGGAACGCAACCGCATGGCCGCCCGGTGGGCGCGGATCGGTGTGGTCGTGGCGATGTTCACCTGGCTCGGGTACGGGCTCGCCCGGTTCCTGCTCGATCCCCGCCCCGACTTCGGCATGGTGGCCGGCCCGCTCGATCCGGTGCTGGCGTCCGTGCTCTACAGCATCGGGTTCAACCTCGTGTTCTTTGGCGCCGCCTACGTCTTCGGCAACATCGCATGGGTCTCGGCGCGCAGGGAGGCTGAGCTCGCACAGCGTGCGCGCGAGCTGCGCGACTCCCAGGAACAGAACCTGCGTGGCGCCGTCGTCGCCGAACGGGTGCGCATTGCCCGCGACCTGCACGACGTCGTGGCACACCATGTGTCGGTGATGGGCGTGCAGGCGGGCGCCGCGCGCCGGGTGTTCGACACCGACCACGACCTCGCCCGCTCGGCACTGCACACCGTGGAGGAGACCGCGCGCACAGCGATCGGCGAGCTGCGCTCGCTGCTCGGCGTGCTGCGCGCGGAGCCCGCCGACGCGCCCGCGGCCGACGCGGAACACTCCGCCTCACCCGGCCTCGAGCAGCTACCGGAGCTGGTGACCGCGGCCGGTGCGGCCGGGCTCGACGTGCGCCACGGCACCTTCGGCGAACCGCGGGCGGTGCCGGACGGTGTGGCGCTCTCGGCGTACCGGGTGGTGCAGGAGGCACTCACCAACGTCGTCAAGCATTCCCGCGCCAGGACGGCCGATGTGCGGGTGCGTTTCCTCGACACCTCGCTGGAGGTCGAGGTGACCGACGACGGGCTCGGCGCGGCTGCCGCCAGGCAGCGCGGCTCCGGGTTCGGCCTGCTGGGCATGCAGGAGCGGGTCGCGGTGCACGGCGGTGAGCTGGAAGCGGGGCCGCGGCAGGGCACCGGCTTCCGTGTCAGGGCACGGTTCCCGTCCGCGATGCCCGATTCGTCCATTGCGGACAGTGTGAACGGTAAGGAGTGAGGGGACGTATGACGGGGGCCCTGCGAGTGGTACTCGCCGATGACCAGGACCTGGTGCGGGCCGGTTTCCGGGTCATTCTCGGTGCGGAGGACGGCATCGAGGTCGTCGGCGAGGCCCGCGACGGCGCGGAGGCCGTGGACGTCGTGGCGCGGGAGCAGCCCGACGTGGTGCTGATGGATGTCCAGATGCCCCGCCTCGACGGGCTCGCGGCCACCGAGCGCATCCTCGACCAGTCCGCGCCGGGAGCCGGTGCGAAGGTCGTCATCCTCACCACGTTCGACCGCGAGGACTACCTCTTTGCGGCGTTGCGCGCCGGTGCGAGCGGTTTCCTGCTCAAGAACGCCGCACCGGAGGACCTGATCGACGCGGTCCGGATCGTCGCCCGCGGCGACGCGCTGTTGTCACCGGAGGTCACGCGCCGCGTGATCGCGCGGTTCAGCACACCAGGGCCCGCGCTGCCTGCCCACCGGCCACCCGAGCTGACCGACCGGGAGTTCGACGTGCTCGTGTTGCTGGCTCGGGGCGCCAGCAACGCCGAGATCGCGGCCGAGCTGTTCGTCGGCGAGACGACGGTGAAGACGCACGTGTCCCGCATTCTGAGCAAACTCGGCCTGCGCGACCGGACACACGCGGTGGTCTACTCCTACGAGAACGGCATCGTCGCGCCCCGCGGCGCGTAGCCGGGTCCTTCGCGAGGAGGACCCGCCGGATCGGTCTCCTGCCGGACGACGGGGGAGCAGGCTCTGTCCTAGTCTTCCGGACTATGTTGCAGGTGAGCACGATCAGCAGGAGCTTCGGCGAGCACCGCGTCCTCGACGGGGTGTCGTTCGAGGTTCAGCCGGGCCGGATGACGGGGTTTCTGGGGGCCAACGGTTCCGGCAAGACCACAACGATGCGGATCATACTGGGGGTGCTGGCCGCGCACGGCGGAACCGTTACCTGGCAGGGAAAGCCGGTGACTCAGGCGGTGCGGCAGCGGTTCGGCTACATGCCGGAGGAACGCGGCCTGTACCCGAAGATGCGGATCGCCGAGCAGATCGCCTGGTTCGCGCAGCTGCACGGACTGAGCAGGGCGGCGGCCCGCCGGAACACCGATGACCTGCTGGAGAAGCTGGAACTGACCGAGCGCGCGAACGACAAGCTGGAGGCGCTGTCGCTGGGTAACCAGCAGCGGGTGCAGATCGCCGCCGCGCTGGTCCATGAGCCTGCCGCACTGATCCTCGACGAGCCGTTCTCCGGCCTCGACCCGATCGCCGTCGAGACCGTGCTCGGGGTCCTACGCGAGCGGGCCGTGGGCGGTGTTCCGGTGCTGTTCTCCAGCCACCAGCTCGCGGTCGTGGAGAAGCTCTGCGACGACGTGGTGATCATCTCCCGGGGTGCGATCGCCGCCAGCGGTGAGCGGGAGGAGCTCCGCAGGCGCTACGGCACACCCCGGTTCGAGCTCGTCGTGGACGCTGACGCGGGGTGGCTGCGCGATCTTCCTGGCGTGCGGGTCGTCGAGCTGGACGGTCCCCGCGCGGTGTTCGACGTCGCCGACGACGCCATGGGGCCTGAGCGCACCGCACAGCATGTGCTGCGTGCCGCGCTCGGCCGGGGCGAGGTCCACAGCTTCACCCCCGTTCTTCCCTCGCTGGACCAGATTTTCAAGGAGGCGATCTGAGATGACGACCGCAGAGCGCGGTATCCGGCACGCGGGTCCACAGCACGAGCAGCCCGAGCCCGGCGTCTCGTTCGTCTCGGCGACCCGGCTTGTCGCCGAGCGGGAGATCATGAGCTTCCTGCGGATGAAGGGATTCTGGATCGGCCTCGGGGTCCTGGTCGTCGGCCTGTTCGCGTTGACCATCCTGCCGTCGGTGTTCGGCGGCGGGCAGCCCAGCGTTGCCGCTGCCGGTTCGCAGGCGGCGTCGGCGCTCGCCGGGACGGGCTGGGAGGTGCGGGAGGTCGCCGATACCGCTGCGGCCGAGGAGCTCGTGCGCGCCGACGAGGTCGACGCCGCGGTGGTACCGGACACGACCGGGGAGTCCGCGACCGGCCTGCGGATCGTCGGGTTGTCCGACGTCCCCGACGAAGTGGTCGCCGCGCTGGGCACCGTGCCGCCGGTCGATCTGCTGGAGCGCGCCGACGTCAGCGCGGGTGAGCGCCAGCTCGTCATCATGGTGTTCGCCTTGCTGTTCATGATGTTCGGCATGGGGGGTGCCGCCATCGCCCAGAGCACCGTCACGGAGAAGCAGACGCGGGTGGTGGAGATCCTCGTCGCGACGGTTCCGGTGCGGGCGCTGCTCGCCGGCAAGATCCTGGGGCACACGCTGCTGACGCTCGGTCAGGCGGTCGTGGTGGCGTTGGCGGGGATGATCGCACTGCAGGTCGGCGGGCTCAGTGAGCTGCTGTCGATCGTCGCGCCCGCACTCGGCTGGTTCGTGCCGTTCCTGTGCGTCGGGTTCGTCCTGCTCGCCGCGATGTGGGCGGTCGCGGGGTCGCTCGTCAGCCGCCAGGAGGACCTCGGCTCCAGCATGAGCGTGGTCATGCTCCTGGTGATGGGCCCGTACTTCGCGGTGATGTTCTTCTCCGACAACAGCACTGTCCTCAATGTACTGTCCTATGTGCCCTTCTCCTCCGCGATCGCCATGCCGGTCCGGATGTTCGCGGGCCAGGCGCAGGTGTGGGAGGCTCCGGTGGCGCTCGCCCTGCTGGCCGCGACGGTGGTACTGATCGTGCTGCTGGCAAGCCGGATCTACTCCGGCTCGCTGATGCAGACCCGCGGCAAGGTCCGCCTTGCCGCCGCCTGGGCAAGGGCGGAATGACGGCTGTAGTAGCCCCGCATCAGGATTGGCGGGCGAGCATGATCCGCTTGACGGTCCTGGCGGCTTCCGCGCCGCGCTCGCCGAGGGGCGGGCTCGCCGAGTTCTCCGCCAGTCCCCTGGCGAGGGTGGCGACGGCGTCGGCGAGCAGCTCCACGTCGTCGCGGACACCCCGCAGCTGGTCGGCCAGCCCCGGCTCGGCCGGCAGCGGGGTGGCCGGCAGCTGCGCGCCGGTGAACAGCTCGCGCAGGTCCTTCGGCAACTGGTCCAGCGCATGGTCGAGGGCCCCGGTCGAAAGCAGCTCCCGCATTCCCGTGGTCACGCCTCCGATCACCTGCCGCACATCGGCGCGGCGCACAGTGGCCTCGGTCGAGACTCGCGTGATGCACTCCTCGACGCTGAAACGCTGTGGCTGCTTGCTCGGGACCCAGCCGTCGTAGAAGGTGCCGCGCAACAGTTCCGGTAGCTGGGCGGCGAAATGCGCGGCCGCCTCGACGGTGAGCCGGTCACGCAGGACATGCAGCCAGGCGCGCAGTACCCGGTAGGTGAACCGGCGGTCCCGGGTGCCCAGCGCCTGTGCCACGGTCGCCAGCCACTCGCACGCGGTGTTGTAGGTACGGGCGAACGGGTCGTCGTGATGTGTCATGTGGTCCTCCCGGTGGAGCCGAAATGGGCGAGGAACCAGTCCCGGGCCAGCCGCGCGGCGTGGTCGAGGGTTCCTGGTTCCTCGAAAAGGTGGCTGGCACCCGGAACCACGGCGAGCTGCTTCTCGCAGCGCAGCCGTTGTGCGGCAGCGCGGTTGAGCTCCAGCACGAACGAGTCGTTGCCGCCGACGATGAGCAGGGTCGCCGCGCGTACCCGGTGCAGCACCTCGGTGGCGAGGTCCGGCCTGCCGCCACGGGAGACGATCGCGGCGATACCGGCGGCGGAGTCGGCAGCCGCCCACAACGCCGCCGCGGCACCGGTACTGGCGCCGAAGTACCCGAGCCCGGCCTCCCGGCAGCCGGGCTGGGAGCTCAACCAGACGGTCGCGTCGCGCAGCCTCCCGGCGAGCAACTGGATGTCGAAGACGAGCCTGCGGTCGACCTCCTCGTGGCGGGTGAGCAGATCGAACAGCAGCGTGCCGAGACCGGCGTCATGGAGTATTCCGGCGACGTGCCGGTTGCGGGGGCTGTGCCGGCTGCTGCCACTTCCGTGCGCGAACACCACGATCCCTGGCGAGTGTTCCGGGATGGTGAGGTGTCCGGCGAGCGGTATCCGGCCCGCGAGGACCTCGACCTCCTCGTCACGGGCGGACGGATCGGACCGCGCGGGTCGCACGGAACCGGGTTCCCCTGCGTTGTGCAGGAGTTCGAGCACCTCGTCGTCGGTGACCTGCTGGAAGTCCTCGTACCACTGGCCGACCGCGTGGAACCAGGACGGGGTTTCCAGGCACACCACGCTGTCGGCTTCCCGCCGCAGCGCAGCGACAGCCCGCGGCGCCCCGACGGGCAGCGCGAGAACGACCCGCTTTGCGCCCTCCGCCCTGGCCACCCGGCAGGCCGCGCGCGCCGTGGAGCCGGTGGCGACGCCGTCGTCGACGATGAGCGCGATGCGGCCCCGCAACGGGATGCGGGCCCGGCCGCCCCGGAAGTGGCGGGCGCGCCGTTCGAGCTCGGTGCGTTCGGTGGCCTCGATGCCGGCGAGTTCGGCCGGGGTCACCTGACAGGCCCGCATGACCTCCGGATCGATGACGCGAACACCGTCCTCACCGATCGCGCCCATCGCGAGCTCCGGCTGGTAGGGAACGCCCAGTTTCCGCACCACGATGACGTCCAGCGGCGCCTGCAGTGCCCGTGCGATCTCGCCTGCGACCGCCACCCCGCCACGGGGCAGGCCCAGCACCACCACGTCCTGACCGCGCAGCTCCGCCAGCCGTCCGGCGAGCCGCCGCCCGGCATCGGCGCGATCCACGAAGGGCACGACGTCAGCGTCCCGCGGCGCCACCCGGTGCGAGCCAGTGTCGAAGGTCCCGCCGGTGCAGGACCAACGCAGGCAGCTTCGGCCCGGGTCCGGCTCCTAGCGTCGTGGCCATGGTCGTCGGGCGAGACGAGTAGTGGAGAAACGCGATGGATGCCAGGGACATCATGACCCGGCCGGTGATGACGGTGCACCCCGACACCCTGATCCGGGACGCGATCGCGGCGCTCGTGGAGCACGGTTTCGCGGCGCTGCCGGTGGTCGACTCCGAAGATCGGGTGCTCGGCATCTTCAGCGAGGCCGATGCCCTGCGCAGTGCCGCAGGCCTGTCGGCCGAGGCGGCCGTGGGCTCGATGATGACCACACCGGTCGAGGTCGTCGACGCCGACACGGATGTGGCCCGCATTGCCGAGCACATGCTCAGAGACCGGCGTCGCTGCGTGCCGGTGGTCTATGACGGTGTGCTGATCGGTGTGATCAGCCGCAGGGACCTGCTGCGCTCGCTGGTACGGCAGGACGACACGATCGCCGCCGCACTGCGTGCCGTGCTGGCCGAGTACGCCGGGCCACGGCGACGGTGGTCGGTGAACGTCGTGGGCGGCGTCGCCGCCATTCGCGGTGAGTTCACCGATGCGGCGGAGCGGCAGACGATCGAGGCATTGGCCAGGACCGTGCCGGGTGTCAGCAGTGCCGAGGTCTCCAGCGTGAAGGCGGAGGTCTGACGGCGGCGTTCACCGCCCGGCCCCTGCGGGGTGACCTTCCAGCCGTGCGACCCGCACCCGTAACCCGTTGCGGAACGCCTCCAGCATTGCGAGCGCTCCGCTGGTGTAGGGAAACCCGGCAGGCTCGTCCCTTCGGTTGAGCGGTTTCGCCAGCCCGATCGCGACGATCGTCCAGCTGCTGTCGCCGTCCGGGTCCGGGTGGGTGAACTCGACGGTGACCGGCCTTCCGGCGGCGGCACGTAACAGCGTGCGGTCCTCGCCGGTCGGGATGAGGACGTCGCCATCCGTCTGCACGAAGCAGACCAGCGGGACCGGACGGTTCCCGTCGACCGACAGTAGTCCCACCCGGCCGCGGTCCGGCGCGGCGACCAGCCTGACGCAGTCCTCGTGACTCAGCGAGGTAACCGTCATCGCCGACCCCCTCTGCCCATGCGCGAACAGCGTCTACTGTGGCGAGTCACTGTGGACGGTGGTCGCCGGCAGGCTCCGCTGTCCCCAGCGTCCTCGGCCGGAAACCTGGTGGGAAGGGGCGAAAGTCCCCGCTGTGCCGGTCACCCAGCCCTGTCACGGCAGGGCGGCGGTTCGTAGTTTGTTGGCCCATGACGGCGTTGCACACCGATCTGTACGAGATCCGGATGGCGGTGAGCTACCTGCGCCGTGGCATGACCGAGCCCGCCACGTTCAGCCTGTTCGCCCGCACCCTGCCCCACGATCGCGGTTTTCTGGTGGCCGCCGGGCTCGCGGACTGTCTCACTTTCCTCGAGCGGTTCGGCTTCGCCGACGACGAACTGGCCTACCTCCGCGACCATCTCGGTATGGCCCGGGCCGATCTCGACGCGCTCGCCCGGCTGCGGTTCGACGGTGACGTCTGGGCGGTCCCCGAGGGACGTGTGGTGTTCGCGGGCGAGCCGCTACTGGAGGTCACCGCCCCGCTGCCGCAGGCACAACTCGTGGAAACGGCGCTGCTGAACTTCGTCACGTTCCAGTCGCTGGTGGCGACGAAGGCCGCGCGGTGCCGGATCGCCGCGCCGGATGCCGAGCTGATCGACTTCGCGGCACGCCGCGCCCACGGTCTCGGCGCGGCGCTCGCGGTGGCGCGTGCGGCGGCCGTGGTGGGCTTCGCAGGTACGAGTAACGTCGCGGCCGCGCGCGAGTTCGGCCTGACGCCGCTCGGCACGATGGCGCATTCCTATGTGCAGGCCTTTCCCAGTGAGGCCGCCTCGTTCACCGCCTTCGCCGAGGACTTTCCGGACAACGCGGTGTTCCTCGTCGACACCTACGACACGGTGGGCGGGGTACGGGCGGCCATCGAGGTGGCCGGGAAGCTCGCACTGCCCGATGACAGGGTCGGCATCCGCCTCGACTCCGGTGACCTGTCCGAACTCGCCCACGCGGCGCGGCGGCTGCTGGATGCGGCGGGCCTGCGCCGGGCGCGGATCGTGGCCAGCGGCGGGCTGGACGAGCACGAGCTCGCCGCGCTGGTCGCTTCCGGCGCGCCCATCGACTCCTACGGAGTGGGAACCAGGTTCGGGGTGTCGGCCGACGCGCCATCGTTGGACAGCGCGTACAAACTCGTCGAGTACGCCGGACGGCCGGTCCGCAAGCTCTCGCCCGGCAAAGTCAGCGTACCGGGTGCGAAGCAGGTCTACCGGCGCGCGCCCGGCGAGCCGGATATGCTGGCGTTACGGCAGGAGGCGCCGCCACCGCGCGCGGAACCGTTACTGGCGAGGGTGATGCACGGTGGCAGGCGTGCGCATCCCGCGGAGACCAGGGAGAAGGTCAGCGAGGCGCGGGACAGGTTCGACCACGACCTGGCCTGGCTTCCCCGTGCGGTGTGCCGGCTGCGGGCGCCGGACACCGTGCCCGTCCGGCACTCCGCCGCGCTGCTCGCTCTGTCCGAGCGGCCGACGGGTGTCCGAAGTGGACCAGATCGCGGCCCGTCTCACAGCTTGTAGCCCATCGTGCGCAGGAACGCCCTTCGTTCGGCCTGATCGGCCTCCGTCTCGACGCCCAGCGGCGTCGCGCCGTCCACCACGCCGACAATGCCGCGCCCGAGCCCCGTCCCGGCGACCAGCACATCGACCTGGTTGGCTGTCGCGCAGAAGATCGTGCACACCTCGGGTACCGCCTTGAGTGCGGTGAGCACGTTGAGTGGATAACCCTCGCGCAGGAACACCAGGAACGAATGTCCCGCACCGATCGCCTGTGCGTTCTTGACCGCCAGCGCGGTCAGGTCGGAATCGTTGCCCGAATGCCGGACCAGGCGTGGTCCTGACGCCTCACAGAAGGCCAGTCCGAAGCGTAGGTGCGGGCTGGTGCCGGCGAGTGCCTCGTGCAGATCCTCCACCGTCTTGACGAAGTGGGTCTGGCCGATGATGACGTTGAGCCCGTTGGGCTTGTCGACCCTGATCGCCGTGAATGCCATGCGCGGCAGTGTGCTCGCGGTCCTCGCGCGTCGTGAGTGTCGAAGGTCCCGTGCGCAGGGGCACCTCGGCCCTCACCGCGGCGCGGCACGCTGCCGCAGCGGGTAGCGGAGTTGGGCGAGCACACTCAGCAGTGGCGCATTCCCGGTCCCGGCGCCGGGATAGATCGTGAGGTCGCGCTCCGCGCTCAGCTCGGTGAGTATGCGCTGCAGCTGATCGACGGGCCGCGCACCGGCGATGCGATCGCGGCCACCGAAACCGCAACCGGTCGGGCACGCCCCCGCCAGTGCGGGATGCGCATGCGCGGGAAGCCCGCCACGGAAGACACCCGGCGTCGACAGGTCGTGGCCGGACAACAGCACGGCGTAGCCGCCGCCGACACAGAAGCCGAGCACACCGATCCTGCCGGTGCACGCCGAATGCGTGCGCAGCCATGCGCGGACGGTCTCGATGTCGTCGAACGTCCGGCCCTGGCGCGCGCCGAGCTCGCGCATGATCGCACGCAGGCACCGCAGGCGGCCGCCCCAGTAGTAGAGGTCCGGTGCGGCGGCAAGGAAACCGTTGCCCGCCAGCCAGTCTGCGTGGGCGCGCAGGTCACGGGTCATGCCGGTGAAGTCGTGGACCACCACGACGCCCGGCCACGGTCCCGCACCGGACGGTGTCGCGACGTAGGTCGGCATGTGGCCGTAGCCCGTCACGAGGTCGATATCGGACATGCACTCAGTCGACCCGGCGAATGCCCTGGGTAACCAGGAGCCAACGCCCCGTGCAAATAGGGCCGAAGTGCCCGCGCGGGCGTGACGCCCACACTTTCACGCGATCAGTCCGGCTCCCGTGCCGGCAGCGGCGCGGTCCACCGCACCTGCGTGCCCTTGCCGGGACTGCTCGTGATGACGCCTTCACCGCCGCAGGTCCTTGCTCGTTGCTCCAGGTTGGACAGCCCGCTGCGACGTGCCGTCTCGGGAACGCCGACACCGTTGTCGCTGACGGTGATGACCAGCTGGTCGGCGGCTTCCACATCGACCCGGATGTCGGTGGCGTTGGCGTGCCGGATGGCGTTGCTCAGACTTTCCCTGACCACGGCCTCGACGTGTTCGCCCATGGTGGCAGGCACCACGCTGTCCACCGCGCCGTCGATGCGGATCGTCGGCGCGACCGTGCTGCTCGCGGACAGTTCGGCGATGATGTCCAGCAGCCTGCGACGCAGGCTGTGCGGCCGGCGTTCGTTGGCGGCGTGCAGATCGAACACCGAGGTGCGGATCTCCCTGGCCACCTCGTCGAGCTTCTCGACCGCGTCCCGGATGCGCTCGCGTGACTTGGGATCGGAGATGCGCCGCAGTGTGCCTTCCAGGCTCATGCCTGTCGCGAACAGCCGCTGGATGACGTGGTCGTGCAGGCTCTGCGCGATGCGGTCGCGATCGGCGAGCAACGCGAGCTGCCGCTCGTTGTCCTGTTTGTCGGCGAACTCGAGGGCGACCATGGCCTGCGCGGCCAGTGAGGACAGCATCGACACCTGCTGCTCGGTGAACTGCTCGCTGCCTTTCTCCCTGATGGCGAGCAGGACACCACTCGTGCGTGTGGCTGTGCGCAGCGGCGCGACCACAGCGGGGCCGAACTCGTCGCCGATGAGCGGCGCGTTCGCCCGGGACAGCTGGGCGAGGTCGGGGATGATCTTCGGCTCCCCGGTGCGTGCCACATCGCCCACCACACGGTCGGTCGACGCAACAGTGACCCCGAGCAACCGTTCCAGCCCGCCACCCGTGACGGCGCCGACCGACAGCGTCGCCTGATCCGGACTCGTGAGCAGGACGAGTGCCGCACCGGCGTCGGCGAGGTCCTTCGCCGATGCCGCGATCGCCTGCAGCGCATCCCCGGTCGAGGCGCCGGCGAGCAGTGTGGTGTTGATGCTGGAGATCGCGCCGAGCCAGCGTTCCCGCATTCTGGAATGCTCGAACAGGCGCGCGTTCTCCACGGCAGCGCCAGCGGCGGCGGCCAGGGAACGCAGGACGATCTCGTCGTCGACGCTGAACTCCCCGCCACCTTTTTTCTCGGTCAGATAGAGATTGCCGAAAACGTGGTCGCGCACCCGCACGGGAACCCCGAGGAAGTTCCGCATGGGCGGATGGTTCGGCGGAAAGCCGACCGAGGTGGGGTGCTGCGTGATGTCGGGCAGCCGGATGGGACGCGGTTCCTTGATGAGCAAGCCGAGAACGCCGTGGCCTTCGGGCAGATGGCCCATCCGTGCGCGGGTTTCCGGGTCGATCCCGTCGTAGACGAACTCCGCCAGGCCTTCCCCAGTGGCATCGAGGACACCGAGTGCGCCATAGCGGGCGTCGACGAGTTGTACTGCCGCATGCACGATACGTTGCAAGGTCGAATGCAGTTCCAGTCCGGTTCCCACGGCGAGGACGGCGTCGAGAAGTTCCTGCAGCCGGTCCCGCGTATGCGCGATCTCCGCGAGTCTCTGCTGGACTCCGGCGAGCAGTTCATCCAGTTTCAGTCCGGTCAACTCGCGGCTCACCGGTTGGTACCCCGGGGCCTGCTGAGACGGTGTCGAGTCAGTTTCCACCACGCCAACGCCTGCCTTATCAGTCCAGGGAATGTGGCTCCGGCTCGAGCCCTCACTTGCCAGGGACTGGGGCGCTAACGAAACTAGTCGGCATAGTGCCGATCGGCAACCTTGACCAGGGTGGACGTGGTTGTGGCCTGCTCAGGCGCGATGGTGGCGCGGCCCGTGCGGCACGGTCTGGCCGGGCTTGCCGGCGACGATGTCGTGTGCGAGGTCGTGGATGCGCTGGTTGGTGTTGCGGGCGTGCCGGCGTAGCCGTTGAAACGCCTCGTCGACAGTGCAGTCCTGTTGCGCCGCCAGTATCCCCTTGGCCTGCTCGATCACGATCCTGGTGTCGAGCGCTGTCTGTAACTGCTGCGCGAGCGCGCTACTTCGGGTCAGCTCACGGCGGTGCGCAAGGCCAACGGCAGCAGCGTCCACTAACGCCTGGCCGACGCCCTGTACCGCGGTCGGCAGCGGTCCACGATCGGTGCTGAACAGGCTCAGCGTTCCGATCATCTCCTCGCGCAGGCGGACGGGAAGTGTGTGCCATGCCGCGTATCCCGCCTGGGTGGCTGCCGCCAACGCCGGTGTGCGGTGCGTTTCCGCGGCCAGGTCGGGCACGGTCACCGCGACGCCTTTGGTGAAGCAGTCCATCGCGGGGCCGTCCGTGTCCTCGGCGTGCAGGTCGAGTACGGCGCGGGCCTCGTCGCTCGATGCGGCCACCGGGCGCAACGGCGGCTCCGGGTAGGCGAGCAGGAGCGCGGCGGCCTGAACCCCCAGCAGGTCAAGGCACCGCGCAGTGAGCTTCTCGGCGTACCGGGCCACATCGACGTCCGAAACCGCCGTATCGACGAGCGCGATCATCGCACTCGCGATGCTGGCGGCCGAAAGCTGGCCTGTGCGCATCATTTCCTCCCCACGTCCGATTCCCCTGCCGTGAGGTCGGGTCTCACCGAACACCCGTTACGTGCATGAGTGCAGGTTCACCGGCCTGGCACAACGGTGAGTGCACGATCTCCGACAGAAGGCACGTGAAAGTACCCACTTCCTAACCAATTATTCGCAACCACAGGGATTTCGCGATTTTTGGGGGCCCGCGTTGACCGTTCCGGGACAGCGTCGTATGTTCGGGATGCCGCTCGAGACCCCGGCAGCACCGCCTGAGACCGGTGCTCCGGCGCGGTCGCACAGGGCGGTATCTGGGAAGCGAATCTTCGGTCGGCAATACCCTCCGCACCACTCGGTGCGGGTCCCCATGCGCCGCCCGGAAATGGCGGGTCCGCCATCGCCGGGGAGGGTACGACTCGACCGTAATGCCCACATCACAGACATCAGGTGCCGCGGCGGGGGCGGCACCTGATCATTGTGACGGTACGAGATTTATTTTCCCGGTTTCTCCAGCCCAGCCGTGCCTTTTCGGCATTGTGCTGGGCGGCCGGGTGGAGGTTCTAGTCAGTGAGACGGGCGGACAACGGCCTACCTAGACGCGGAAATGGCTTGGTGATCGTGTTGTGCTCAGTGCTGCTCGCAGCCTGTTCGGCTGCGGTGGAGCAGCGGCAGCCGCAGCCGATGACGGCCGGGCCCTACGTCTACGTGGGATCGGCGGACACGGGTATGACAGCGGCACTGACGGCCGCCCCCGTGAACCGCTTCGTGCTGGCGTTCCTGCTGGCAGGCGAGACGCCGTGCACACCGACGTGGAACTCGCAGCGTGCTGTCGATGATCCGGCACTGCTGGCCGAGATCGACCGGGTGCGGGCTGCCGGCAGCGCGGTGACTGTGGCCACCGGCGGGGCGAGCGGCACCTATCTGGAGAACACCTGTGGGAGCGCGGCGGAGCTCGCTGCGGCGTATCGGACCGCGCTGAGTGCTACGGGTGCGGACCGGCTCGATCTCGACATCGAAGCGGAGATCCCGGTCGACATGGTCGCGGACGCGCTGGCCGCGGTTCACGCGGACGGCATAGGGATCACCACGACGGTGGAGGTCCTCGATGCGCAGCGCGGGTTGACGCGTGAGGCCACCACCATGGTGCGCGCCCTCGCCGCGCGCGGTGTCGACGTCATCGTCAACGCGATGATCATGAACTTCCCGGAAGGCCAGGACTGGCAGGCATCACTGCTGCAGGCAGCGGAGTCGGTGACGGGTCAGATCGCGCAGATCTGGCCGGGGGACGGCCGCGACACGGCGTACCGCCGGCTCGGGCTGACCTTCATGGCCGGGCGTAACGACACCGGTCCGGTCACGACTCTGCATGACGCGCGCGCCCTGCGGGAGTACGCCGGCCGCAACGCCATCGGGTTTCTCGGTTTCTGGTCGCTCGGCCGCGACACCGGCCGCTGTGCCGGCGCGGCGACGGCCCAGAACCACTGCAGCGGTGTGGCGCAGCAGCGTTACGCCTTCACGGCGGCACTGGTGTGACAACCACTGCCGCCATCGAAATGTGTACGGACAGGAGATCATTGTGGACCAGGACAGGCAGTTGACGCGTCTGGGAGAGCCGGACTCGACACGGCCCGTATTCTTCGACCCGCGTGGCCGCCGTCGGATCTGGGTCCGGTTGACCGCCGGCGTGACCGGCAGCGGTGGTGTCGCGGCGATGGTCCTTTGCGGCATGTTGCTCGCCGAGCAGCCCGCCACGGTGTTCTCGCCCCAGACAGGCCCGGAAAGACAGGCGGCCCGTCCGGCACCCGGCGATGCGGAAGTGCCGCAGGCCGACTCGTCGCCGCAAGGCGGCACATCGGACGGGCCGCGATTCGGCTCGGACGTCAATCGCGCCGCGGAGATCTACGCGAACGGCCCCGCGGCCGTACCGAAACGACCGGTGCCGCCCGCGAATCAGTCCACAACGAACCGTGGGCTGCTCGGTGACGAACAAGGCGAAGCGCCGCGGACGCGGCAGCCGCGACCTGTCGTGCCCGTTGAACCGCAGCCGCGACCGCCTGTGGAGCAACCACCCACGAGCCCTCCGAGCAATGAACCGACAAGCCCGCCGACCGACCCGCCGAGCAACGAACCGACGACCCCGCCGACCGACCCGCCGAGCAACGAACCGACGACCCCGCCGACCGACCCGCCGAGCAACGAACCGACGACCCCGCCCACCGACCCGCCGACAAGCCCACCGACGAACCAACCAACGAGCCCACCGACGGATTCGCCGCCGACGGATTCGCCGCCGAGCAACCAACCGACGAACCCACCGCCCAGCAACCCATTGCCAACGGATCCGCCGCCGACGAATCCGCCGCCGAGCAACGTGCCACCGACCAACCCGCCGACGAACCCACCGAGCAACCAACCAACGAACCCGCCGACGAACCAACCGCCCAGCAACCTGCTGCCGACCGATCCGCCGACCAACCCATCGCTCACCAACCCGCCGACGACAGATCCGTCGCTTCCGGCGAACCCGCCGCCTGGCGATCCGCCGACCCAGCCGCAGCCGCCGGCGGCCAGCAGGTTCGTGCCGGTGAGCCAGTCGGTGGTCGACGCAGTCGTCAACAACCTTTCCGTGCTCGGCAAGTAGCGGTGGTGGAATGCGAATCAAGGGATCATGGCTGGTCGCCACAATCATGGGCCTCGTGCTCGTCGGCATGCTCATCGTCGCGGGCTGGTCGAGCGCCGAAGTCGCCAACGAAGCCTCGGCGCGGGATCTGGTGGCAGCGGACCAGGTACCGGGCTCGGTTCACGGGGGCGGTTCCATCGTCGACACCACGGCCGATGAGGTCGTGTCGCGGGAGATACCCGACCGCACCATCGTTCTGACGTTCGATGACGGACCCGATCCGGAATGGACACCGCGCATACTCGAGGTGCTGCGAAAGCACGACGTGCCCGGCACGTTCTTCGTGCTCGGCGCCATGGCCGCACGCCACCCGGACCTGATTCGCCAGATCCGCGACGCAGGCTCCGAACTCGGCGTGCACACCTACACCCATCCTGACCTCGCGCACGTTCCGCAGTGGCGGTTGGAGCGCGAGCTCGATCAGTCCCAGCTGGCGCTGATCGGTGCCGCGGGAATCACCAGCCGGTTGTTCCGCCCGCCGTTCTCCTCGAGCGCGGCGGCACTGGACAACCCCGGATACGGCGTCGTCGAGGCGGTGGGGGATCGCGGTTACGTGAGCGTCTTCACCGACGCCGACAGCGATGACTGGCACAAGCCGGGTGTGGACGCGATCGTCCGCAACTCCGTTCCGGCGAACGGGGCCGGTGGGACCGTCCTCATGCACGACTCCGGTGGTGACCGGTCGCAGACGGTGGCGGCGCTGGAGGTGTTGATCCCGCGGCTGCAAGCGCAGGGCTACCGGTTCACGACGGTCAGTGGTGCTCTCGAACTGCCGCCGTCGAACCCGCCTGCGCCCGCGACCGACCGGCTGCCCGGCACGTTGCTGGTGGCGGTGGTCGGTGTCTCGATGACCATAGTCACAGGACTGAAAATGCTGCTGGTGGTCGTCGGGGTGCTCACAGCGCTGCGGTTGCTGATCATGGTGATCGCCGCGCGGGGCCATGCGCGGCAACGGCGCAGCAAGGACTGGAGCTGGGGCCCGCCGGTGACCGAGCCGGTCACGGTGATCGTGCCCGCCTACAACGAGGCGGCCAACATCGAGACCACCGTGCGCTCCGCGGTCGCCAGTACCCAGCGTGTCGAGGTCATCGTCGTCGACGATGGGTCCACAGACGACACAGCGGAGATCGTGGAACGGCTCGGCCTGCCGCAGGTGCGGGTGATCCGTCAGCCCAACGCCGGCAAGGCGGCGGCGCTCAACACCGGCATCGCCCACGCCAACAACGAGCTGATCGTCATGGTGGACGGTGACACCATGCTCGAGCCGGACACCGTGCGCGAGCTGGTGCAGCCGTTCGCCGACCCACAGGTCGGCGCCGTGGCCGGGAACGTCAAGATCGCCAACCGGGACACGTTCCTCACGCGGCTGCAGCACATCGAGTACGTCATCGGCTTCAACGTCGACCGGCGTGTGCACGACCGCACGCAGTCCATGGCGACGATTCCCGGCGCGGGTGGCGCTTTCCGTCGCCGGGTGCTCATCGAGGTGGGCGGGCTCAGCTCCGAGACTCTCGCCGAGGACACCGACCTCACACTGGCCATCGGGCGGGCGGGGTGGCGCATCGTGTACCAGGACACGGCCGTGACCTGGACCGAGGCACCCGCGACCGCGCGCCAGCTGTGGCAGCAGCGGTACCGATGGACATTCGGCACGATGCAGGCGATCTGGAAGCACCGGCGGGCGATCTTCCAGCGCGGTGCGAGCGGTCGTATCGGCAGGTTCGGCCTACTGCACGTCATCTCCTTCCAGATCGTGCTGCCGCTCAGCGCACCGGTGATCGACGTGTTCCTCATCTACGGGCTGGTCTTCCTGGATCCCGCGACCACGATCCTGTTGTGGTTGGTGATGCTCGTGATCCAGCTGGTCGGCGGTGCGTGCGCGTTCCATCTGGACGGGGAACGCAAGGGTGCACTGTGGCTGTTGCCGGCGCAGCAGCTGGTGTACCGCCAGCTCATGTACGTGGTGCTGCTGCAGTCGGTGACGGTCGCGCTGTCGGGGATGCGCATCCGCTGGCAGCGGATGCGCCGGGTCGGCGTGCTCCGCAACCGGCGCCTTCCGGCCAGCCGCACCGAAGCACGGGACGAGCGGACCGAGCGTACCGGGACGGCGACCCACGCGGAACCGGAGGAGCTGGCGCCGGTGGCGCAGGCCGCGTACGCGGAGCCGGAGCAGTCACCTGTCGACGCCGCGGATCCGTCGGCGCGGCGCGGGCCCAGGCACGCCGCGCGCAGGACGGTGGCAGCAGTCGCCGCGCCGGTGCGCGAGCGCTGGCTCGACGTGCTGCGGATGGCCGCCCTGGTGCGTGTCGTCATCTACCACACCACGGGCTGGGGCTGGCTGAGCCTGGCTTTCCCTGCGATGGGCGTGATGTTCGCCCTCGGTGGCTCGCTCACGGCACGCTCGATGGGCACCAGCCCAGCGGTGGACGTCATGGGCCGGCGTATTCGCCGCCTGCTGCCACCACTGTGGTTGCTCGCGGTGATCATGGTGCCGTTGATGCTGCTGCACGGCTGGAACACGATCGCGACCGACGAACACGACCGGTACGTCCTCAACGTGCCGGACCTGATGTTCTGGATCTTCCCGATTCTCGATCCGCCCGCCAACGACTGGGGGATCGGCCAGAACGCGGCCGTCGTGCTGTGGTATCTGCGCGCCTACATCTGGTTCGTCCTGCTCACACCGTTGCTGCTGCGGGCGTACAACCGGCGGCCGGTGCTGACCGTGCTCGCGCCGTTGGCGTTGCTCGCCGTCGACGCGCTGCTCGGAGCGAGGCTGGGGAGTGGCGGTCCGTTCTCGCATGGCGTGCAGGACTTCCTCACCTACGGGGCGTGCTGGGTACTCGGGTTCGCACACCGGGACGGCCGGCTGCGGCAGCTGCATCCGGCCGTGTTGTTCGCAGCCGCGGGAACGGCCATCGGCGTCGGCGTGGCCTGGCTGCTACAAGATCCGGTGGGGCGGGTTTCGCTCGACATCAACGACGTGTCGCTCGCACAAGGGCTGATCAGTACCGGCGCGGTGCTGCTGCTCCTGCGGGTGTCACCGTCGCTGGACTGGCTCGACCGCAGGGCCGCGCTCGGCTGGCTGGTCACGCTGTTCAATGCCAGGGCGATCACGATCTACCTCTGGCACAACATCGCGATCGATGTCGCGATTCCGGTAATGGGCTGGCTCGGTGTGCCGTACTCGACCGGGGCGCACCTGACGGTCGTGGCGGTGCTCGTGGGCCTCGCCGTGGTCGCCTTCGGCTGGGCCGAGGACATCGCCGCGAAACGGCGCATCCGGCTACTCCCCGGCCGGGTCCGAACGCGGGCACCTGCCGTGGAGCGGGTGCCGGCCTGAAGCCAGGTTCGAATAAGAGGTCGCGCGGATAGGGGTCTCGGATCAGCGGGCGGCGTCCAGGTGGATGAGATACAAGGCGGAGGACGGGTCGCAGGCGGGTCAGTTGTACTTGCCTTGTCCGACAACGCAGTAGCTCGCCGCCTGGGCGCTGCCCGCCCGAACGTTCCCTATCTGCGTGACCTCTAAGGGGGGGTGGCAGGCCGCCGACGTGCCAGTGGGCACGGAGGCGGCCTGTCGCCGTTCGGGGTTGGAGTCCATGAAGGACAGTAGTGGCGTTGGCCTCAGGCGAGTCAGGACCTCCGACTCTGCGCAGTGGCGGGCTCGTGCGCCGATGCTGACCGGCGGGCAAGCGGCGATGACGTGAGGAGTCATGATGGAACACGTCACGACCTGGAACGTCGAGATCATCATCGGCGAACAGGAGCGCAGCACCAGGGCCGAAGCCAGGCTGCGGACCAGCGCGGGCAGCATGCGCACCGGTGTCGGCAACGCCAGGAGGAATCCGCGTGACCGGGACGTGCCCGAGATCGGGGACGAGCTGGCGGTCGCACGTGCGCTGGCGGATCTGTCTCATCAGCTGATCGAGGCGACCGCCGAGGATATCGAGGCGATCACCCGGCGTCCCGCGCACCTGAGCGAGTAGGCCGTGTAGGGGCGCTCGGGCGGGACGGCGCCAGCGCCGCGAGCTCCAGCGCCCTGCTGAGGTCACCGGCGGAGACGATGCCGACGAGCGTGCCCTGCTCGCACACCAGCAGCAGGTCGCGACCGGGCCGGAGCACGATCTTGCTCACCACGTCGGTGAGTGGGTCGTCGGGTGCGGCCATCGTCACGGCGGGTGGGGTCCGGGAAATGTCGCAGACCCGGGTCGCCAGGCGCCTGTCCGCGGGCAGCTTCGCCACGTCGGCAAGGCTCACGACGCCCAGCGGCCTCCCCTCGAACGACAGCACGGGAAACGCCCGGTGCCGCGCGGAGGCGGCAACGTGGTCGAGGAAGGCGTCCACGGTCCACCAGCCGGGCGCGGTGACCGGCTCGGTGGTCATGACCGCGCGCACCGGGACGCCGTCGAGGAGCTGGTGCAGGCGCCCGCCGCTGAGTTCGGCCTGCGCGGCGACGATCAGGAACCAGCCGATGAGGCTCAGCCACAGGCCGCTCAGCCTGCCGGCCAGCAGCGCCTCGGCGAGCCCCAGCACGGCGAGGGCGACGCCGAGGACCTGCCCGCAGCGGGCGGCGACCGCGTTGGCGCGTACCCGGTCGCCTCCGCGTTTCCACACCAGCGCGCGCACTACCCGCCCGCCGTCGAGCGGCGCGCCGGGCAGCAGGTTGAACACACCGAGCACGATGTTGGTCAGCGCCAGCCAGAGCAGCCCGGCGAGCAGCAGCTCGGGCAGCCAGTGCTGGGTCAGCGCGACAATGCCCCAGCACACGCCGCCGATGCCGAGGCTGGCGGCGGGTCCGCCGGCGGCGATCACCAGATCGGCACGCGCGGTGGGCGGTTCGCTCTCGAGCTCCGCCACGCCACCGAGCAGCCACAGGGTGACCCGCCCCACGCGTACCCCGTAATGACGGGCCAGCAGCGCGTGCGCCAGCTCGTGCGCGAGCAGCGAGGCCAGCAGGCACAACGACGTCACGGTCGCGGCGACCCAGTACCAGCCCGGTGCCAGCCGCGGCACGGTCGCCGGCAGCACCTGCACCGCGAGGATCTGCGTGAAGAGGAAGACGGCGATCAGCACCGACCAGTGCACGGCCACGGCGATGCCGGCGATGCGTCCCAGTGGGATCGCGCTACGGAACATGGTGACCTCGGCTCGTCATTGCGATTCCTCCCAGATGACGGCCAGTGCCTGCACGAGTGCGTCGTCGGGTGTGCCGGCGGTCAGTACGCGATAGGTATCCGGCCACGGGTTCATCTCCGCGGTTCCGCCGAGTGGCCGGCCCGATGCCTTACCGGTGCGGTGCGCGAGCCGGTGCACGGTCGTCGCTGCCGGCGCCCAGCACTGCAGGGCAACGAGACGGCTGTGCGTGCGGGCCGCGACCACCCGCGCGGCAAGACGGTGCTCCGGGTGGCTCCAGGAGGCGTCCAGGATCACGGTCTCGCCGAGCCCGAGTCGCTCGCCGGCCTGGCGCAACAGCTCGGGGTACACGGCCACCGCCGGGACCGCCGCCGAACCGGCGAGCTGCGCCCGTACCCGGTCGGTGCTGAGCACGGTGGCGCCGAGCCGTAAACCGAGTGCGGTGCTGAGCGTCGACTTGCCGGATGCCGGTCCGCCACACACGAGGATCAGCCGGACCGCACCTGCCCGCAGGTGGTCCAGCGCCATCCGGGCCAGCTGGCGGGCAGGCCGGCGCGGGTCCGCGGCGAGTGACAGCGCGCGGTAGGCGAGGAAGTGGTGCCAGAGCGCCGGTGGTGCGGGATCGCCCGCGTACTCGGTGTAGGCCCCGACGAGCAGGGTGGCCAGGTCGGCGGCGCCGAGCTGTTCGAGATCGGCTGCCAGTAGCGCCACATCGTTGAGCCCGTCCAGCGAGCGGGCCCGCACACCGAGGTCGGGGCCGCCGAGCACCTGGAAGGTCTCGCCGGTCCGGAAGATGTTGTCCGCCAACAGATCGCCATGACCGTCGACGATGCGCCCCTCGGCGATTCTGCGGTCGAACAGGGCCGCCCGGCTGGTGAGGAACTCATCGATGAGCTTCTCGATCGTCACGAGCGTCTCGGCGCCGATGCTGGTGCGTGCCCGGTCGAGCGTTGCCCGCCACTGTGCGCGCATCACGTCCCGGGACCCTTGTGACGTAACGGCTTCACCGCGTGCCGCGACCGCATGGAACTCCGCGAGCTCGCGCGCCAGCAGGCGGATGCCGGTGGCGAGCGGCTCGCCCCGCCGGACCAGCGTCGTGAGCCGCTGCTCCTCGGGCATCCGCTGCATGACGACGAGGTGCTCGCACGGCTGCCCGGCGGGATCGGTCACCGTCGCCACACCGAGGTAGGTCCTGGGCGCCAGGCGCCGGCTGAGCTCGACCTCCTGGCGGCAGGACTGCTCGCGGCCCGCGCGCGTGGCGCTGTCACCGGCGGGCTTGTGCAGCTTGTACGCGCGGTCGCCGACCAGGAACACCACGCTGTGCTCGGTTTCGTGCACTGCCGCCCGCGCGGACGACCCGGTGGAGGGGCCGGGCGCGCTGGACTGGCCGGAGCCGGACATGCGCTCAGCCTGCCCCCGCCCGCGGCCCGCACACAGGGCCGGAAGTCCTTGCACACGAGGCCTTCCGCATCCGGCGGTCAGCCCAGTGATGAGGGTCCTGACCCTGGTCGCGCGTCCGTCGCCGCGACGGTGGCCTTTCGTCCATCGGCGCGCGGTTGTTCTTCCGTGCGCAGCACCTCGAGCACCGCGGCCCCGTCGACGGTCTCGCGTTCGACCAGTTCGTCGGCGAGCCGTTCCAGAGCCCTCCGGTGGCGGGTGAGCATGTCCACGGCGCGGTCCTCGGCATCGCGCAGCAGGCGCGCGACCTCCTCGTCGACCAGCCGCTGGGTCTGCTCGGAGTAGCGGCGTCGAAGCGGTTCGACCGCCCCGCCGGCGCCGGGCAGGTATCTCGGCTCGCCGGACTCGTAGCCGACCGGGCCGAGAGTCGGGGACAGCCCGAACTCGGTGACCATGCGGGTGGCCAGCTTTGTCGCACCGCTCAGGTCGTTGGCCGCGCCGGTGGACCCCTGGCCGAACACGACGAGCTCGGCGGCGCGTCCACCCAGCCGGACGGTGAGCAGGTCGTTGAGGTAGGACTCGTTGTAGAGGTGCCGCTCGGCCTCGGGCAGCTGCTCGGTGGCGCCGAGTGCGAGCCCAGCCGGCAGGATCGTCACACGGTCCACCGGGTCGGCGTGTTCACACAGAGCCGCGAGCAGGGCGTGCCCGGACTCGTGCACGGCGACCGAGCGCCGTTCCTCGGGCAGCAGTGCGTTGGAGGTTTCCCTGCGGCCGAGCAGTACCCGGTCGCGTGCGGCGCTGACGTCGTCAGGGCTGATGACGGTCCGGTTGTCCCGTACCGCGTTGATGGCCGCCTCGTTGATGACGTTGGCCAGATCGGCGCCGGAGAACCCGGGGGTGGCGCGCGCGAGCCGGTCCAGTTCCACGTCGGGGGACAGGTGTTTGCCGCGGGTGTGCACGTGCAGTATCGCGGCGCGCTCGGCCTGGTTCGGCAGCGGGATCGTCACCTGGCGGTCGAATCGTCCCGGCCGCAGCAGCGCGGGATCGAGCGCCTCAGGGCGGTTGGTCGCGGCGAGCACCACCACACCGCTGCTCTGGTCGAAACCGTCCATTTCGGCCAGTAGCTGGTTGAGTGTCTGCTCCCGTTCCTCGTTGCCGCCGGTGCCGCCGATGCCGCGGCGGCTGCCGACCGCGTCGAGCTCGTCGATGAAGATGATCGCCGGTGCCCGTTCCCTGGCGTCCTCGAACAGGTCGCGGACCCGGGATGCGCCGACGCCGACGAACATCTCGACGAACGCGGAGCCGTTGATGGCCAGGAACGGCACCCTGGCCTCGCCCGCGACCGCGCGGCCGAAGAGTGTCTTGCCGGTGCCGGGCGGGCCGACCATGATCACCCCGCGGGGCCCGACGGCGCCCGCGGCGGCGAACCGGCCTGGTGCGCGGAGGAAGTCGACGATCTCGCCGATCTCCTGCTTGACCCCGTCGTAGCCGGCGACGTCGGCGAACCGCGTCGTCGGACGCTCCGCCTCGATGATCTTCGCCTTGGACCGGCCGAACCCGCCGAGCGCGCCCGAGGCCAGCGAGCGCTGCGCCTGCCTGCCCGTCCACACGAAGAACCCGATCAGCAGCAGCAGTGGCAGGAAGGTCAGCAGGAGGGTGCCCCAGTTGCTGCCGGAGGCCTTCTTCGCCGATATCTGCACATTTTTGCTGCGCAGCAACGGTTCCAGCTGCGTGTTGTTCAGTGCGGTCGGAAGCTGGCTCGTGAACGCCGAACCGTTCTGCAGCCTGCCGTTGACCGAGCCGTCACTCTCGATGGTCACCGACTGCACCTGGTTGTTGGTGACGTCGTCGACGAACTGTGTGTAGGACAGCGACGCCACCGTGCCCGTGCGCAGGTTGGGCAGGAACAGCAGTCCGAGTGTGACCACGATGCCCAGCGGGAGCAGCCACCGCCGCCAGCGCGGCGGCGGTGGCTGCTCCCGCTGCGCCGGCGGCGGGTCAGGTGGTGGCCCGGGCTTCGCCATACGTGACATGGCTGCCTCCTCCCGCGCTCGGCCCGCCCCGGGCACCACTCAGCGTCACGCACCGAGGCCGGTGCTGTCGCGGGTCGAAAGTCCCTGACCGGCTGGGCAGAAGGGGCGGCGCCTTCCGGGTGGGCCGTTGGTCCCGCGCCGTGGGGCAGGGCGCCCCTACCGATGCGGTGCCGGCGTGGGATTGCGTCGAGGAGGTCAGGGATGTTGCTTCGACCAGGAAGTGGTGCACATGGCGTCGATCGTCCCGCGCGGTGGCTTGCTCCCCGACGTGTTCCAGTGGCTCGAATCGGAGTTCCCGTTCGGCCCGCGGATGCGGCTGGAGGACTACGTCGCCGACGACAAGTACGTGTTGCGTGCGGAACTGCCCGGCATGGACCCCGATCGTGACATCGCGATCACCGTCGAGAACGACGAGCTGACCATCCGTGCGCGGCGCGGTGAGGAGAAGAAGGAGAGCGGGCGCAGCGAGTTCCACTACGGCGCCTACAGCCGCACCGTCCGGCTTCCCGTCAACGCCGACCCGAGCAAGATCGAGGCCCGGTACGACAACGGAATTCTGGAGCTGACCGTCCCGCTCGCGAAGAGCGCGGAAAAGCGGGAGATCCGGGTCAATCGGGCGTGATCTCGTCCGAACCGGTTCTGGTGGGTGTGGACGGAACGGTGGCTGCGTTGCGTGCCACCGGCTGGGCGGCGCGGGAGGCCGCGCGCCGCCGGGTGCCGTTGCGTCTCGTGCTGGCCGAACCGGGGGAGCAGTGGGTCCGCGATGCGGCCGGCATCGCGCGGAGTGCGGCGCCGCAAGTACGGGTCGAGTATGCCGTGCACCGCGGGCGGGCGCGTGACGTGCTCGCGGCGGCGTCCTCCGGTGCGAGCCTGCTGGTGCTGGGCTCACGGAAGCGCAGTGGGCTGCGCCGGATCGATGTCGCGATGGTCGCGCACGCCCGCTGCCCGGTCGTGGTGGTGCCCGCGAGCGGGGATGCCGTCGACCACGGCCCGGTTGTTGTGGGAGTGAGCGGTTCGCCGGTGAGCGCGGACGCGGTGGGCTTCGCCTTCGCGGCCGCGGCTATGCGGGAGGTACCGCTGGCAGCCGTGTGGGCGTGGCAGGAGCTGGCGCCCTTCCACGGCTGGGGCGGCCCGTGGCCCCACGACACCGCCGATGCGGTGGCCCGGCAGCAGCGCAGGCGCCTGCACCGGGAACTGACCGGCTGGCGGGAGAAGTACCCCCACGTCGAGGTAGCGGAGTTCGCCGTGCACGCCAACCGGCCCGCGGCCGCGTTACTCGGCGCGGCAGGGCAGGCCCAGCTGATGGTCGTGGGGTCACACGGGCGCGGCAGCGTTGCGGGGCTGCTGCTCCGCTCGACGAGCCAGGCCCTCCTGGCGCACGCGCGCTGCCCCGTGGCCGTCGTCCGCGTTACCTGACAACGAGCGGAGGAAACCCGTGGCAGTCAACAGTGTTGCGGTGACCGAGCAGACGGTCACACCTGGCCCCGAGTACGCCGACGAGCTCGCCCGAGTGGATGCGTGGTGGCGCGCGGCCAACTACCTGTCGGTGGGACAGCTCTACCTGCTGGACAACCCCTTGCTCACCGAGCCGCTCGCACTGGAGCACATCAAACCGCGGCTGCTCGGCCATTGGGGCACCGTCCCGGGAATCACGCTCACCTACGCGCACCTCAACCGGATCATCATGCGCAGGTCGGCGAACGTGCTGCTGGTCGTGGGTCCCGGGCACGGCGCGGCGGGACTGAACGCGGCCACCTGGCTCGAAGGCACCTACTCCGAGTGCTACCCGGACATCGGGCGGGACGCCGACGGGATGCGGAGGCTGTTCCGGCAGTTCTCCTTCCCCGGCGGCGTGCCGAGCCACGCGGACCCGCACGTGCCCGGTTCCATTCACGAGGGCGGGGAGCTCGGGTACTCGCTGGCCCACGCGACCGGTGCGGCGCTGGACAATCCCGGGCTCGTGGTTGCCTGCATCGTGGGGGACGGCGAGGCCGAGACCGGCCCGCTGGCGACCAGCTGGCATGCGCCCGCGTTCCTGAACCCGGTCAGCGACGGCGTGGTGCTGCCGATCCTGCATCTCAACGGCTACAAGATCGCCAACCCGACGGTGCTGTCGCGGCTGCCACGCGACGACCTGCATGCGCTGCTGCGCGGTCACGGCTGGGAGCCCGTCGACGTCGAGGGCGGCGACCCCGCCGAGGTCCACGCGGCCTACGCCGCGGCGCTGGACGAGTGCTTCACGCGCATCGGCGAGCGCAGGCATCCGATGATCGTGCTGCGTACGCCGAAGGGCTGGACAGGTCCCGCCACGCTGCACGGTAAGCCGGTGGAGGGCAACTGGCGCTCGCACCAGGTGCCGCTGCCCGATGTGCGCACCGACCCGCAGCAGCTCGTGCAGCTGGAGGAGTGGATGCGGTCCTACAGACCGCACGAGCTGTTCGACACCGACGGCGCCCCGGTGCCCGGCATCCGGTCCTGGCATCCGCGCGCGGAGCTGCGGATGAGTGCGCACCCCATGGCACACGGCCTGACCCAGCGCGACCTGCGGCTGCCCGAGGTGTCCGCTCACGCGGTCACGGTGTCCGCGCCCGGCAGCGACGTCGCCGAAGCAACGCGTGCACTGGGCGACTACCTGCGCGCGACGCTGGTCCGCAACGCCGAGCACCATAACTTCCTGCTGTTCGCTCCCGACGAACACGCGTCCAATCGGCTCGACGCGGTCTTCGACGTCACCGGAAGGCGGTGGCTGTTGCCCAGCCACGCCGGTGACGACCACCTCGCCGCCGACGGTCGCGTGTTCGAGGTCCTGTCGGAGCACCTGTGCCAGGGCTGGCTGGAGGGGTACCTGCTCACCGGGCGGCACGGGCTGTTCTCGACCTACGAGGCGTTCGCCCACGTCGTCGACTCGATGGTCGCCCAGCACGCGAAGTGGCTGCACACCGCGGCCGGTGTGCCGTGGCGGCGACCGCTGCCCAGCCTGACCTACCTGCTCACCTCACACGTCTGGCGGCAGGATCACAACGGCGCCTCACACCAGGATCCAGGCTTCATCGACCACATCCTGAGCAAGCGCGCCGAGGTCGCGCGCGTCTACCTGCCGCCGGATGCCAACTGCCTGCTGCACGTCGCCGATCACTGCCTGCGTTCGCGGGGCCTGGTCAACGTCATCGTCGCGGGCAAGAACCCGGCGCCGCAGTACCTCGACAGCGATGCCGCGCGGGCACATTGCGTGCATGGGCTCGGGATCTGGGAGTGGGCCAGTACCGATGCCGCCGGTGGTACGGACGTGGTGCTGGCCTGCGCCGGGGACGTGCCGACGCAGGAGACCCTCGCCGCCGTGGGCGTGCTTCGCGACCTGGTGCCGGACCTGCGAATCCGGGTGGTCAACGTGGTCGACCTGACCCGGCTCGCCACGCCCGAGCGGCACCCGCACGGCATGAGCGAGCGTGCCTACTCGGCGGTTTTCACCAGTGACGCGCCGGTGATCTTCGCGTTCCACGGCTACCCGTGGCTGATCCACGAGCTGACCTACAACCGCCGCAACCACGATCACGTGCACGTCCACGGTTTCAGCGAGAACGGCACCACGACGACACCGTTCGACATGTGCGTGCTCAACGAGATCGACCGGTTCCACCTCGCGCTCGCCGCGCTGGAACGCGTTCCGCGCGTGGCAGGCAGGCTGGGCCACCTCCGGCAGCGGCTCCTCACCGAACTCGACCGCCACCACGACCACATCCGGCGCACCGGTGAGGACCTCCCGGAGATCCGCGGCTGGCGGTGGCGGTCCTGATGCGGGTGCTCACCCTCAATCCCGGGTCCTCCAGCGTCAAGCTGGCCGTCGTCGACGACGGCACCGCGACCGCGCAGCTCACCCGCGGCAGCTGGAGCGGAGCCCGGCTCGCCGAACTGGACACCTTCGCCGAGCGGCACGGCCCGGTGGATGCCGTCGCGGTGCGGATCGTGCACGGCGGCACGCGGACGGGATCGGTGCGGCTGGACGACACCGAGCTCACCGAGCTGGAACGCTGGACCCCGCTCGCGCCCCTGCACCAGCCGCGCTCGCTCACGCTGGCCCACCACGCCCGCAGCGCGCTGCCGGGCGTTGCGGTGATCGGCTGCTTCGACACTGCGTTCCACGCCGGGCTGCCGGCCAGGGCGGCGACCTACCCGCTGCCGCCCCGCTGGCGGCGGCAGTACGGGGTCCGGCGTTACGGGTTCCACGGCCTGTCACTGGCCTACGCCAGCAGGCAGGCAGCGCGGCTACTCGGCAGGCCGCCGGCCGAGCTCGGGCTGGTGTGCTGCCACCTCGGCGCCGGTGCCTCGGTGACCGCGGTCGAGGCCGGGCGCAGCGTCGACACCTCGATGGGGTTCACCCCGCTCGAGGGCGTGGCGATGGCGACCCGCTCGGGGTCGATCGATCCCGGCATCCTGCTGTACCTCATGCGCCATCACGGTCTTTCGGTGTCCGAAATAGACACCGAGCTCAACCGGCACTCCGGTCTGGCCGGGCTGTCCGGCACCGGCGGGGACATCCGTGACGTGCTCGCGGCCCGCGCACGCGGTGACGCCGATGCTGCGCTCGCACTGGAGGTGTACCTGCACCGGCTGCGCCGGGAGATCGCGGCGCAGGCGGTGTCGCTCGCCGTCGTCGACGCCGTGGTCTTCACCGGTGGGGTGGGGGAGCACCAGCCGTGGCTGCGTGCCGAGGTGTTCGCCGGTGCCCACTTCGGCATCGAGGTGGATCCGGTCCGCAACGTCGCGGGCGGCGACAGGGCAATCGGCGCCGGCGGTGGTGCGGAAGTCCTCGTCATCACCAGCCGTGAGGACCTTGAACTCGCGCGGGAGGCCGAGAAGGTGCTGGCGGGAACACCACTGGGTGCGCCTACCCCGTGATGCGGGCATTCGCACCACCGGGGCTCTAGGCTCCGGGCATGGCACGAACACGCGTCTACCGCAGTGGCGTTCTGGACGCCGAGGACGTTTCGCTGGCGCAGCTGCCGGAGCACCTGCGGGACCCGGCCGCGACGGTGTGGATCGACGTGTGCGGCCCGGACGAGCAGGAACTGGGCACGCTGGGCGAGGAGCTCGGGCTGCACCAGCTCGCGGTGGACAACGCCGTCGCGGGGGAACACCAGCGGCCCGCGCTGAACCATTTCGGCGACCACTGGTTCCTCACCAGCTATTCCGCGCGCCTGCAGGACGGCAAGCTCGTGGAGTGCCAGCTCGACGCCTTCATCACCGACCGCGTGCTGGTCACCATCCGCAGGGACGCCCGCTTCGACATCGCCGCGGTCGTCGAACGCTGGGACGACAACGCGGACCTTGCCAAGGAAGGAGTCGGCTTCCTGCTGTACGGCCTGCTCGACTACCTGGTGGACGGTTACCTCGGCGCCGCACAGGAACTCGACGACGAGATCGGGTCGCTGGAGGACCTGGTCTTCGCCGCACGCAAGGATCCGGCCACACTGCAGCGGCGCGCACTGCGGGTGCGCCGCAGCCTCATGGGCATGCGGCACACCGTGATCCCGATGCGGGAGGTCGTGAACTCGTTGCTGCGACGGGATTCCCGGCCGCTGAGCCCCGCGCTGCTGCCCTACTTCCAGGACGTCTACGACCACATGCTGCGTGTGTCCGAATGGACGGAGTCGCTGCGCGAACTGCTCGCCACCGTCCGCGAGACTCAACTGTCCATTCAGGCCAACCGTATGAGCTTGATCATGAAGAAGGTCACCAGCTGGGCCGCGATCATCGCGGTGCCGACCGCGATCACCGGTTTCTACGGGCAGAACCTGCCGTATCCCGGTTTCGGGCAGCTGTGGGGTTTCTGGGTCTCGACCGGGGTGATGCTCGCGCTGTCCGCGGCGCTGTACGTACTGTTCAAGCGGCGCGATTGGCTGTGATCGGTGCTTTTGCCCACACAGTCTACTGTGGACTACGCCTGCCGTAGCGGAAGTACGCGAGCGGGCCGATGACGTTGATTCCGATTACCAGTGCCCAGACGCCTTTCGAGCCGTGAACATCCTCGCTGGGCCTGCGCGCCAGATCCGTCCACGCGGCCGCGGCCAGTGCGAGCTCCACGGCGCCCAGTGCGGTGAACGCTGCTCGCTGACGGGGAGACAGGTCGCGCCAGCGTGTGCGCCGCCATCGCGACAGCCGGGAGTCGGCGTCCATGCACCGACTGTGTCAGTTGTGGCGGAGTAGGTAAAGAGGGTCGGAAGCCACTACTGGTGGGGACCTTCGCTTCTGCCCTTCGGCGGCGCCGCGCCCGGATCCTGCAAGGATGTCCGGACGTGCCGGGCTCGCACCGTTGCCGGGAGGTGGTATTCGTGACCGCGCCCACCAGAACGTATCCGGTCCACGTCACCGGCTCGTTCGAGCCACGGCTGTCCCGGTGGCTCTGGCTGGTGAAGTGGCTGCTCGCGATCCCGCACTACATTTTGTTGTGGTTCCTGTGGATCGCGTTCGCTGTAGTGACCATCGTGGCCTTCTTCGCCATCCTCATCACAGGCAGCTATCCGCGTGGCATGTTCGACTTCAACGTCGGCGTTCTGCGGTGGACCTGGCGGGTCCAGTTCTACGCTTATGCCACGCTCGGCACGGACCGCTACCCGCCGTTCACGCTCGCGGACGTTCCCGACTACCCGGCCCGGCTCGACATCGACTACCCGGAGCGGCTTTCCCGTGGGCTGGTGCTGGTGAAGTGGTGGCTGCTGGCGATACCGCAGTACATCATCGTCGGCGTTTTCATCGGTGGCTGGTGGTACTACTGGGACTACGCCTACGCGAGGTGGGGCGGACTCATCGGGATACTCGTGCTGTTCGCCGCCATCGCGCTGCTGTTCGGCGGCAGGTATCCGCGGTCGATGTTCGACCTCGTGGTCGGCCTCGACCGCTGGGTCGTGCGAGTCGGCGCGTACGCCGCGCTGATGACCGACGTCTACCCGCCGTTCCGGCTCGACCAGGGTGGCACCGACCCGGCGACCACCGAGCCGACTGCCGGGCCTCCGCCGCCGCAACCGGAGAACCCGGGGCAGAACCCGGGGCAGAACCCGGGGCGCGGTGGCTGGACGGCGGGCCGCATCGTGTCGGTGGTGCTGGGCGTCATCCTCGGCCTGATCTCCATGTTCCTGCTGACCGCCGCGTCGGTCCTGCTGTGGGTCAACGGGCCCGGACGTGACGAGGACGGGTACCTCACGGTGGGGAACAGGTTCAGCACGCCGGCCTATGCGATAACCAGCGGGCCGGTTGAGGTGACGAGCATGTCCACCGGCTGGGTGCCCGTCTCGTCGAACCTCGGCGACGTACGAATCCGGGTGCTCAGCAGGACGGGGACGCCGGTCTTCGTCGGCATCGCGTCGCCGCCCGTAGCCGCGGGGTACCTATCCGGTGTGCAGTACGCGACGGTGAGCGACACCGCTGAGAACGGGCTCGTCGTGCACGACGGCGGGCCGCCGGCAGGGCCACCCACGACGGCGGGTCCGTGGCTGGCGCAAGCCAGCGGCACGGGAATTCAGACGGTTGCCCTGCCCGCGCCCGCAGGCGACTGGACGGTCGTCATCATGAACGCGGACGGCAGCCCGGGTGTCAGTGTGCGGGCGCAAGCCGGTGCCACGGTTCCCGGACTCGGGGCGGTGGGCTTGAGCGTGCTGGGTATCGGAATCGTGGTGCTGGCGGGCGCTGAAGTGCTGATCGTGGTGGCGGTGCGCCGGGCATCCCGGGTGCCGCAGCCGCCCGCCGAACGGCGTCCCGAAGCCTGAGGTCTCCATCCACTTCGGACAGAAGTGTTGTATAACGTCCTATACGGCGCGGCCTTGGTCATCATATGAGTGGTGGGGCGATACCGCCTGGCATATCGCCCCACCACCGCGGCGCGTACGTCGGTCGGCCCCGAACCGCCAGGACGTCGCGCACGGCGGGCGCATCCCCCGACGCCACCCGCCTGGTGCAAGCGCCCCCGAGCGGTCGCTTGCGAGTTCCAGTGTGGGGCCTGCGTCCGCGGACCGCATACGGTCGAAGGTCCCTGTTGCCGGGGACCAACGCACGCTGGTTCGTGTGCGGCCGCCGAAACTACGGTCAGCGCAGAGGAAAGACGAGGTCGGCATGCGATGACGATGCTCTGCCTCGCCGGTGATGTGATGACCGGCCGCGGAATCGACCAGGTGCTGCCACATCCCGGTGACCCCACGCTCAACGAGCCGCACGTTCGTGACGCCCGGTACTACGTCTACGCCGCGGAACGGCGGCACGGCACGATACCCCGGCCGGTCACGTATTCCTGGCCGTGGGGCCGCGCACTACGGGTGGTCACCGCGCTCGAACCGGACGCGTGCGTGCTCAACCTGGAGACCGCGGTGACGGCAGGCGACGACTTCGCTGTGGGCAAAGCGGTCTGCTACCGGATGAACCCGGGTAACCTTCGCGCGGTTCTCATGCCACGACCCGACGTGTGTGTACTGGCCAACAACCATGTCCTCGACTTCGGGGCCCGCGGCCTCATCGACACGCTGGCCGTCCTGAAAAGTGCCGGTGTCGCGACGGCAGGAGCGGGCCGGACCGCCACCGAGGCAGCGCGCCCTGCCGTGGTCAGGGTCCGCCACGGCCACCGCGTCGTGGTGTTCGCCGCCGCCACCGAGTCCAGCGGTGTCCCCACGGCCTGGGCGGCGACACCGGGGCGGCCGGGGGTGCGCCTGCTGGCCGACCTCTCCTCCGGCACGGCACACGACATCGCGACCGAGATCGCGTCGGTGAAACGGTTCGGAGACGTGGTGGTCTTCTCGGTCCACTGGGGATCGAACTGGGGCTACCAGGTGCCACCGGCACACGTCGAGTTCGCCCACCGCCTCGTCGCCGCCGGTGCCGACGTCGTACACGGCCACTCGTCACATCACCCGCGGCCTGTCGAGATCTACCACGGAAAGCCGATCTTCTACGGCTGCGGGGACCTGATCAACGACTACGAGGGCATCGGCGGTTTCGAGGACTACCGCGATGAGTTGCGGCTGCTGTACTTTCCGTCGTTCGACGAACACGGTGTGCTCACAGAGCTACGGATGCTGCCGCTGCGCGCGGAACGATTTCGCTTGCGTGCGGCCGATCCCGGCGATGCCGCCTGGCTGCGGGAAACGCTGGCGCGCATCAGCGCGGCGTTCGGAACGCGGATCAGCCGTACGGCCGACGGCATGCTCGTCGCGCGCCACCACGCCGTTGCGGACACGGGGGAGGCGGCCCTGTTCGACCCGGTGACGTTCGGGGACGCCCCGGACGCGCTCTAGCGCGGCCGGAGATGGCGTTTTCCCTGCGCGGCCGGGACCAACGACTCTGCACGCGAGGTCGCCGTCCGGCGATGCTGACCTTCGGGACCGAAGGAGGGATACACCATGCCGGCATCCACGGGGTATCTCGCCAGGCTGTACCGGCTCGTGCATCCTGGCCGCAATCCGCTGGCACGGTCGTGGGACCGGGCCGAGGGCTACCTACTGTTGGCGCTGATCATCGGGGTCCTCGTGGCGGTTCCGTTCGCGGTGACACGGGGCTCCTCGGCCGAGGTGGCCGGGATGCGGACGGTGGAGTCCGAGGCGGGTAGCCGGCATCGCGCGACAGCGATGCTGCTGCAGGACGCGCCAGTGCCGCCGATGGCGAGCAGCGGTGGTGTGCAGACGGCAAGGACTCCCGCGCAATGGCAGTTGCCGGACGGGTCGGTGCGCCAGGGCACCGTCCCGGTGCAGGCGGGATTGCCGCGGGGCACCAAGGTCGGGGTGTGGCTCGACGGTAGTGGGTCGGCGGTCAGCGCACCACGCACCGCCGGCTGGGCCACTGGGCAGGGTATTGCCGCAGGCGGAATGTTCTGGCTCGCGGTCGTGTTCGGCGGCGCGGTCGTGTTCGTGATGGTGCGCCGCGTGCTCGGCCGGTTCCGGATGCGTGAGTGGGATCGGGAATGGGAACGTGCCGATCGGCAGTGGAGTGGTTCGTGACCCAGCCGGGCGGCCGTCACTTGTGTACAGGGAGGTCATCATGAAGCTCGACGAGGTGCTCAGCAAGGCCCACGACGCCGTGTCGGCGCGGCGCGTCTACGCGGAGCCCGTCGAGGCCGACGGCGTCACCGTGATTCCCGCTGCCGCCGTCGGCGGAGGTGGTGGCGGTGGCCAGGGCCACGACCAGAAGGGTCAGGAAGGGGAAGGCGGCGGAGTCGGTGTCGGTGGGCGGCCGGTCGGGGCGTACACCATCAAGAACTCCACGGTGCGCTGGCTTCCCGCGGTGGATGTGAACCGGCTGGTGGTGGCGGTCGCGAGTGTCCTGGTCGTGTACCTGCTGACCCGCGCCCGTATCGCGAAAGCCAGGGCGGCCAAACGCGCCTGACGCGTCCCGGAGGGCACCCATGACGTCCGGGCAACTGGACACAGGCCCGATCGTGGTCGGTGTCGACACGTCGGACGCGGCTACGCGTGCCGTCCGGTGGGCTGCGGAAACAGCGGCAGCACGCAACGTGCCACTGCGGATCGTGCACGGTTTCGGCTACACCGACCACTTCTACGGTGGGGATCTGCCGCTGAGCCCGCAGCTCTACGCCGAGCTCGAAGCGCACGCACTGCGCCTGCTGGCCGCGGCGCACGACGAGGCCGCCGCGGTGAGCAGCGCGCTCCGCATCGAGGTGGCCATGCCGGCGACGGCGGCCGTGCCGTTGCTGCTGGAGGAGTCCCGTTCCGCTCGCATGGTCGTGCTCGGCAGCTCGGGTCTCGGCCGGTTCTCCGGAGTGCTCGCCGGATCGACCACGCTGGCGCTCACGAGCCATGCGGCGTGTCCCGTCGCGGTCGTGCGGCAGCGCGCGGAGGGCACATCGGCGCCGGCGGACGCCCCGGTCGTCGTCGGTGTGGACGGCAGCCCGGTGAGCGAGCAGGCGGTCGCCGTGGCGTTCCGGGAGGCGTCGCTGCGTGGGGTGCCCCTGGTGGCGGTGCACGCGTGGCTGGATGTCGAGTACGTCACCGAGGCGCGGGTGCATTTCGAGGGCGGCGCGCACGAGGAGGACGAGCGGCGCGTGCTCGCGGAGCGGCTCGCCGGCTGGCAGGAGGAGTATCCCGACGTCACGGTGGAACGCGTGACCGTTCTCGACCGGCCACGCCACCAGTTGCTCGACCGCTCGCGGACGGCGCAGCTGGTGGTCATGGGCAGCCGTGGCCGGGGCGGGTTCCGTGGGCTGCTTCTCGGCTCCACCAGCCATGCGCTGATCCAGCACGCGGAGTGCCCGGTGCTCGTCGTGCGCCCGCAGACCCAGGACAGGTGCACGCCCTGACCCTGAAGGAGCACGCTGATGTACTGGTACGACGACGGCCTGGGGCCGTTGGGCTACACCCTCATCGCCGTCACCCTGCTGCTGTTCGTGGGGCTGGTGGTCAGCGGTCTCGTCGCGCTGTTCCGGTTCCTCAGCCGGGATACCACTCGTGGCAGGCAGGTCAACCAGGCGTACGGCGCCGAGCAGATCCTGGCCGAGCGGTTCGCTCGTGGTGAGATCGACGAAGAGGAGTACAGCCGACGCCTGGAAGCCTTACGCGCCAACATGGACCGGGGCTCACGGCGCTGAGCCGTTGCCATGCGCATCGAGCTGCTCGGCGGATTCGCGGTGGAGACCGGCGCGGGACGGGTCGACTCGCGACGCTGGCGGTTGCGCAAGGCGCGGATCCTGGTCGCCGCGCTCGCGCTCGAAGCAGGGCAGCGGATGCACCGCGACCGGATTCTCGATCACCTCTGGCCGGATCTCGAACCCGCGGCGGCGGCACACAACCTGCATCAGGCGCTGTACGTGGCGCGGCGTGCCATCGGCGAAACCGGCACCCGCGACCTGCTGACGGTCCGGGACGAGCTGGTCCTGCTGCACGCGGGTGGGCCGATCGAGGTCGACGTGATCGAGTTCGAGCGGGCTGCCGAGCAGGCGCTCGCAGTGGACGACGACGAACTGTTGCAGGCAGCGCTCGATCGCTACCGGGGCGAGCTGCTGCCGGAACTGGCCTACGCCGACTGGCTCGAGCCGCGGCGGACAGCGCTGCGCGCGCTCCACCACGAACTCCTGTTGCGGCAGGCCGAGCACCGGCTGGCGGCGGGCGCGTTCGACGAGGCACGGCTGCAGTTCGACACGGTGCTCGGCGCCGATGGCCTCAACGAGGTCGCCGTGCGTGGTGTCATGGCGGCACTCGCGGCGACCGGACGGCAACCGGCGGCACTCGCCCGGTACGAGCAGCTGCGTGACGACCTACTCGAGTCCTCCGGTGCCGATCCCGACACCCGCACCCGGAAGCTGTTCCGCGAGCTGCTGACCGCCGAACCACCCGCGCAGGACAGACTGCCCGTGGCGCTGACCAGTTTCGTCGGCCGTGCGCGGGAACTCGGTGAGGTTCGCACACTGCTGCGCCGCACACGCCTGCTGACACTCACCGGCCCCGGTGGCTGCGGCAAGACCCGGCTCGCGGTGGAGGCGGCAGCCGCCCAGCCCGACGGGGTGTGGTTCGCCGACCTCGCCGCGCTGGCCGAGGGCAGGCTCGTGCCCGATGCGATCGCAGCCGCGTTCGACCTGGCCCCCGGTTCCGGTCCTGACCCGACGCGTGCACTGATCGACCAGCTCCGGCACCGCAGGGGCCTGCTGGTGCTGGACACCTGCGAGCACCTGCTGCACGCCTGCACGCGCACCGTCGCGGCCCTGCTCGCGGGCTGCCCCGGCATCCGGATACTCGCGACGAGCCGCGAGCCGCTGCGTACGCCAGGGGAGGTCACCTTCCGGGTGCCATCGCTGGAGGTGCCGCATCCTGGCCCGGCCGGCTCCTACGACGCGGCCCGGCTCGGCCAGTTCGAGTCCGCCCGGTTGTTCGTCGAACGGGCCCGCCAGGTGCGACCGGAGTTCACGCTCAGCGCGGCCAACGCCGGCGCGGTCGCGGAGGTGTGCCGTCGCCTGGACGGCCTGCCACTGGCGCTCGAACTGGCCGCGGCGCGGGTATCGCTGCTCGAACCCGCGGAACTGGTGACCCGCCTGGAGGACGCCCTGACGACGCTCGGCGCCGGTGCGTTCGGCGTGACCCGGCACCAGACGCTGCGCGCGGCGCTGGCCTGGAGCCACGACCTGCTCGACGCCGGTGAGCAGGTGCTCTTCCGCCGGCTCTCGGTGTTCGCAGGTCCGTTCACCGTCGAGGCCGTTGAGGTGGTGTGCGGCCTGCCGCCGCTGCGCCGCGACGAGGTGCTCGGCGTGCTCGGCAGGCTGGCCGACAAGTCGCTCGTGCTGACCGACCGGACTGCGCGCGGCACGCGGCTGCGGCTGCTGGACACGGTGCGGCAGTTCGCCGCGGAGCGCCTGCGGGGCAGCGCCGAGCGGCCGGTGGTCGCGGCCGCGCACTGCGCGCACTACCTGGAGGTCGCCCTCGCGCACGACGCCGGGGAGTCGGTCACCGCGAGCACGGAGAACCCGCGCCTGCTGGATGCCGACCACGACAACTTCCGGGCCGCGTTGCGCTGGGCGCTGGCCACCGATCCGTCCACGGCGCTCGCGCTCGCGACCCGCCTGTGGCGGTACTGGTTCCTGCGCGGGCATGCGGTCGAGGGCGGTGACTGGCTCGAGCGGGCACTGGCGGCGGCACCCGAACCCAGCCTTCTGCGCGCGCGGGCACTCCTCGGGCTGACCGGGCTGGACGCGCGGCGCGGGCGCGGACACCGGTTGCTCCGGGAAGGCGAGGAGGCTGTCGCGCTGGTCCAGCGGCTCGGCGATCCGGTCACCGTGATCCGCTACCGCCTGGTGCAGGCGACGCTCGTCTGGGCGACCCTCGACGTCGTAGACGCCGAACGGATCGCGCGGGAGGCACGGGAACGGGCCGCGGAGCTCGGCCGCACCGATCTGCGCGCGGGCGGCGCCTGGCTACTGGGGATGTGCGCGCTGGCCCGCGAGAACGCCGCTGCCGCAGGCAGCCTGCTGCGCACCTGTCTCGCCGAGCTCGGCGAGACCGACCCCGAGTCACCGCCGTTCCTCCCCGTGGTCACCCCGTGCGTGGTGCCGGGGCCGATCGGCGACCGGATCGTGCCGTTCTTCGAGGAGTCGCTGCTGATGGGCCGCCGGGTCGGTGCCGCGCAGGGGATCGGCTACGTCCTGTCGGGGCTGGGCTACACGGCCCGGTTGGAGCGGCGGTCCCGGCTCGCCAGGGCGATGGTGTGCGAGTCGGTCGATGCCTTCGCCCTGCTCGGTGATGACCTCGGCCGGGCGCACAGCCTCAACCACCTCGGCTGCGTGCTGCGTGATGCGGGGGAGTACGGCGAGGCCGCCGAG
Organism: Saccharomonospora sp. NPDC046836; assembly: GCF_040645195.1. Classification (NCBI taxonomy): domain Bacteria; kingdom Bacillati; phylum Actinomycetota; class Actinomycetes; order Pseudonocardiales; family Pseudonocardiaceae; genus Saccharomonospora; species Saccharomonospora sp. NPDC046836. Next base: position 335,358 of record NZ_JBEYXW010000002.1, on the reverse strand, counting down.
CGGCTCACGGAGGCGCGGCAGATTCGGCGCCGGCTCGGCGATCACCGCGGTGAGCTGCTGACGAGCGCCAACCTCGGCGTGGTCCGTGCGGTCAGCGGGGACATCGAGCGCGGCAGGCACGACGTGCGTGCCTGCCTGGCCGCGGCTGAGGCGATCGACGACCGTCCCGCCGCCTCGGGTCTGCTCGGCATGCTGGCCGCCATCGAGCTGGCGGCGGGCAGGCTCCCCGCGGCGAGGACGCTCTACGGCAGAGCCGTGCGGCGGTTCGCCCACCAGACCTGGCCGCGGATCGAAGGCTGGCACCGGCTCATGGCGGCGGAGCTGGCCGCCGACCTCGGCGACCAGGCCGGTGCCGGTCTCGAGCTGGACCGAGCTGCCGTGTTGTTCGGCAGGCAGCACTGCGCCGTCGCCGAGGCGCGTGTCCACGCGCTCCGGCTCGTGTTGACCGGATGCTGAGTGCGGCTCCCTACCGTCGGCCCCATATGGCTGAAGGGAATCCGACATGACACCCCATCAGGACGTCAAGGAAATCGGCACGGCCACCCTGAGCGAGTTCGCCGGTGGGATGCGCGGCACCGTTGTCCGGCCGGGCGATGCGGAGTACGACGAGGCACGCGGCATCTGGAACGCCGCACACGACCGCCGTCCCGCGCTCGTCGCCCGGTGCGCAGGCGTCGCCGACGTCCTCCGCACCGTGGAGCTGGCCCGCAGTGAGGGCCTGCCGCTGGCCGTTCGCGGCGGCGGGCACTCCATCCCGGGGTTCTCGACCTGCGACAACGGCATCGTGCTCGACCTCTCGCCCATGCGCGGTGTGCGCGTCGACCTCGCCGCCCGCCAGGCGCGGGCGGAGGCGGGCTGCCTGTGGCGGGATCTCGACGCCGAGACACAGCAGTTCGGTCTCGCGGTCACCGGTGGGCTGGTCTCCTCCACCGGGATCTCGGGCTTCACGCTGGGCGGCGGCATCGGCTGGCTCGTCCGGCGGTGCGGTCTGACCCTGGACAGCCTCGCCGGGGCCGACGTCGTCACCGCCGATGGCCGGTACCTGCACGCCAGCGCCGACGAGCACCCTGACCTGTTCTGGGCGCTGCGCGGCGGGGGCGGGAACTTCGGCGTCGTCACCTCGCTCGACTACGACCTGCACGAGATCGGCCTGACCGTCTACTCCGGACTGGTCTTCTACCCCGCAGAGGAGGCGGAGCAGGTGCTGCGTGGTTACCGTGAAGCCTGCGCCGGCGCCGCGGACGAGCTCACCACGCTGGTCAACCTGACGACCGCCCCGCCGTTGCCGTTCCTGCCGGAGCACGCCCACGGCCGCCGGGTGGTGGCGATCGGCGGTTGCTGGGCCGCTGACGGCGACCGCGGTGAGGAGGCGACGGCGCCGTTCCGCTCGCTGGGCACGGTGCTGGCGGACGTGTTCGCTCCACATCCGTACGTGGCGTGGCAGCAGGCCCTCGACCCGCTGTACCCGCGCGGCCTGCACAACTACTTCCGTTCGGTGTTCCTGCGCGTGGCAGGCGACGCCGCGCTCGAGACGTTGCTCTCGGCGTTCGACCAGGTGCCGGGGCCGCTGTGCGAGATCCACCTGCACCAGCTCGGTGGGGCAATGGCAAGGGTGCCGGCCGACTCCACCGCCTTCGCCGTGCGCGACCACGACTACATCGTCAACGTCATCGGGCGGACCCCCGACGCGCAGGGCTTCGCCGAGGCGGTCGAGTGGGCGCGCGGTGTCACCTCGGCGCTGGGGCCGGACGCGGCGACGTACGTCAACTTCACGGGGGAGGGCAGTGCCGACCGGGTGCGTGCGGCCTACCCGCCGGACACCTACCGCAGGCTGGTGTCGGCGAAGGAGACCTACGACCCCACCAACCTCTTCCGCCTCAACCAGAACATCGCGCCCAAGCTGTGACTGTGCGTGACTGTGCTGGCCCACCTGCCGGCGAGTTGCCCGGTCCAGCGCGCGAGTTGCCCGCTCCGGCCGGCGAGTCCCCCGGTCCAGCGCGCGAGTTGCCCGCACTGCACCGGTTGCGGTTCGCCCTTCCGCGTACCGCCGACGGAGTGGCGCACCGACCGAGCCCGAGCGGGGGACTCGCGTGCGTGGGCGGGGGACTCGCGGCCCCGAGCGGGCGACTCGCGCGCCTGGCCGCGCAACTGGCGGCCCCGAGCGGGGGACTCGCGTGCGTGGGCGGGGGACTCGCGGCCCCGCGCCGCGGGTGCCTGCATGAGCGGGTAACTGGTGGGTACACCGGGGGGCGTGGGCGAGGACGTCGAGCAGCGCACGTTCACCCGGGCGGACCGTACGCGCTACCGGGTGCGGGTCCGCCGGTGCCTCGACGCGTTCGCCCGCATGCTGCAGGGTCCGTACTTCACGTTCGACCGCCCGCTGACCGGCGTGGAGATCGAGCTGAACCTCGTGGACGCCGCCGACGAACCCGCGATGTGCAACAACCGCGTACTGGAGGCGATCGCGAACCCGGCGTTCCAGACCGAGCTGGGGCAGTGGAACCTGGAGGTCAACATGGCGCCTCGGCAGCTCGCCGGGCGCGGTACGGGTGCCTTCGAACGGGATGTCCGGGCCAGCCTCAACGCGGCCGAGACCAAGGCACAGGCGGTCGGCGCGCACCTGATCATGATCGGGATCCTGCCGACCCTGCGCGCGGAGCACCTGACCGGCGCCGCGCTGTCGGGCAACCCGCGCTACGGGTTGCTCAACCAGCAGATCCTCACCGCGCGCGGTGAGGACGTGCAGATCGCCATCGAGGGGACCGAGCGGCTTCAGGCGACCAGCGACACGATCGTGCCTGAGGCCGCCTGCACCAGCACCCAGTTCCACCTCCAGGTCAGCCCCGCGCGCTTCCCCGCGTTCTGGAACGCGGCGCAGGCCATCGCTGGTGTACAGGTCGCGGTCGGTGCGAACGCGCCGTTCCTGCTGGGCAAGCAACTGTGGCAGGAGACCCGCGTCGCGCTGTTCGAACAGGCCACCGACACCCGCAGCGAGGAACTCAAGGCACAGGGCGTGCGGCCACGGGTGTGGTTCGGCGAGCGATGGATCACCTCGATCTTCGACCTTTTCGAGGAGAACGTGCGGTACTTCTCCGCGCTGCTGCCCATCTGCTCGGAGGAGGATCCGATGGAGGTCCTCGACCGGGGCGACATCCCGGAGCTCGCGGAGCTGCGGCTGCACAACGGGACGATCTACCGGTGGAACCGCCCGGTCTATGCGGTCGTGCGGGACCGTCCGCATCTGCGGGTGGAGAACCGGGTGCTGCCCGCCGGGCCGACCGTTGCGGACACATTGGCCAATGGCGCGTTCTACTTCGGACTCGTGCGCGCACTCGCCGACGACGACCGTCCCGTGTGGACAGAGATGTCGTTCGGTGTCGCGCAGGAGAACTTCCACGCGGCGGCCCGGCGGGGCATCGACACCTCGCTGTACTGGCCGGGGGTGGGCACAGTACCCGTGCGCGAGCTGATCCTGCGCCGCCTGCTGCCGCTGGCGGACGAGGGACTGCGGCGCTGGGATGTGGAGTCCGCCGAGCGGGACCGGCTGCTGGGCATCGTCGAGCAGCGCTGTCTGACGGGCGTGACGGGCGCAGGCTGGCAGATCCGTGAGTTCCACCGCCTGTACGACACAACGTCGCTCAGCCGCAGGGAGGCGCTGCGGCGGATGGTCCGGGAGTACCGGACCCACATGCACACCAACGAGCCGGTTCACACCTGGCCGCAGCGCCGCGGTGCCAGCGCTGACACATGAGAGGCGTCACGTTCGCCGACGTGGCGGCATCGCCGCGCCGGCGTCATCACGTACTGTTCGCGCATGATGCCCGCCCGATCATGGATGTGGGCGCTACTGGCGCACTCCACGCTGACCCAGCTCGTGACGTTCGTGCTGCGCCCGGCGACGTCCTACCGCGCGCTCGAGCTGGAGGTGCCCGCGGCGTGGCTGGGTGTGCTCTCCGGCAGCTTCGCACTGGTACCGCTCGTGCTCGCGCTGCCTGCCGGTCAGCTGGTCGACAGGCTGGGGGAGCGCCGGATCATGATCGCGGGCAGCCTGCTGATGGCTGTGGCGGGCGGGGTGTTCCTCGGCTTCGGACGATCGGTGCCGGGGCTCGTGGCCGGGAGCGTGCTGCTGGGCACCGCGCACCTGTGCGCGGTGGTCGGTCAGCAGGCTCTGGTGGCCAACACAGCCGGGGCCGGCAGGCTCGACACGGCGTTCGGCTACTACACCTTCGCCGCGTCGCTCGGCCAGGCGGCGGGGCCGCTGCTGATCATCCTTTTCGGCGGGACCAGGGCGATTCCGGACACGACGCCGATCTTCCAGGGCGCGACGGCACTGGCGGTCGTGCTGTTCGCCTGCTCGTTCGCCGTCCGCGGCGGTGGCCCCGCACAGGCCCGCGAGGCGAGGACGAAAGCCGGTGTCGGCGATCTGCTGCGGCTGCCCGGGCTCGCCAGGGCGCTGTTCACGAGCTGCGTTGTCCTCGCGGCCGTGGACATCACGCTGGTGTACCTGCCGGCGCTCGGCACCGAGCGAGACATCGCATCGGGCGTCGTCGGCATGCTGCTGGCCTTGCGGGCCGCGGCATCGATGGTCTCACGGCTCTTCCTGGGCAGGCTCACGCGGATGATCGGGCGCCGCAGGCTGCTGCTCGTCAGTATCGCGGCCGGTGCGGTGGGGCTGGGCCTGGCCGCGGTCCCACTGCCGATCTGGGCGCTGGCCTGTTGTATCGTCCTCGCCGGTTTCGGCCTCGGTGTCGGGCAGCCACTGACGATGTCGTGGCTCGCGGAGTCGGCTCCGCCGGGACTGCGCGGACGTGCGATGTCGCTGCGGCTGACCGGTAACCGGGCCGGCCAGGTACTCGTGCCCGGCGCGATCGGGCTCGTGGCCGCCGGGCTGGGCGCCGCCGGCGTTCTCGGGGTCACCGCCGCGGGGCTTGCCTGGGCGGGCCTCGCGGCGCGGAACCTGCCGGTGGACCGGCAGGATCCGGACTGACCGGGATTGACCTGCGGTGACGGCACGCATGTGGTCAAGTACCACAAGCCGTATCGTGTCGTCATCGTGACCCAATTGTTGTGGCCTGCGTCAACTTCGGTGGATCTGCCGGGCGGGGGTAACGCATAGTCGCCATGCCCCGAACCCCGACGCCCAATGGAGTGACAATGGGTGCACGCCGCCGGCTGCCCCGAGCCGTGCCCGCGTTGCCAATGCTGTCCGCTCTGGCCCTGACCGCCGTGCTGGCGAACCCCGCCGCGCAGGCGCAATCGGACCCTGCCGCAGCCGCGGAGGCCGAGCTCAGCCGGGCGCAGGCGGAGCTGGCCCGCGCCTATGAGGCATTCACCGCCGCGCAGCAGCGCCAGGAAGCGACGGCCAAGGAAGCCACCGCCGCGCAGACGACGGCACAACGGACCCGGACCGAGGCGACGGCCGCCGCCGCACAGGTGGGCGATGCTCGCGGCCAGTTCGATCGGTTCACCGCGGCCAGCTTCCGCCAGGGCAGCACGGTCGGCTCGGTCACCGCCTATCTCGGTGCGGCCAACCCCCACGAGATGCTGGAGCGGGCGTCGCTGCTGAACGCGGTGAGCGGGGAGCACGTCGATGTGCTCGACACGATGAGACAGGCAGTCGACACCAAGACAGAACGCGATCGCGCGGCGCAGGACGCGGTGCGGACCGCCGCGGCCAACCGCGACGCCGCCGCCAAGGCCAAGACCGATGCCGAGCGAGCCTACAAAGCAGCGGTCGCCAAGCAGGACAGCGCGAAGGAAGAGATCGACCGCCTCGCTGCCCGCGCGAGGGAGCTCGCGGCGCAGGCCGCTCCGGCGGCCCCGGCTCCGTCCGCCCCGGCGTCGTCCTCGGCCTCCGTGGTGCGGCCGGCGCAGGGGCAGCTGACCTCTACCTACGGTGCGCGGTGGGGCACTGTCCACTACGGCATCGACATCGCCAACAGCATCGGCACGCCCATCCTGGCCGCCATGGCGGGCGACGTGATCGACTCCGGTCCTGCCAGTGGCTTCGGCCTGTGGGTACGGCTGCAGCACGACGACGGAACCATCACCGTCTACGGCCACATCAACGAGTCGCTCGTCTCGGTGGGGCAGCACGTCAGCGCCGGCCAGCAGATCGCCACGATGGGCAACCGCGGGCAGTCCACGGGGCCGCACCTGCACTTCGAGGTGCACGAGAACGGCAGCAAGATCGACCCGCTGCCCTGGCTGCGCAGTCGTGGCGTCTCCATCTGATCCGTTGCGTCCGAAAAGGACTGTGCGATTTCGGTAACACAGCGGCACTACAGGTAACGTGGCGCTTTTCCGGATGTAACCGCCCGGAAATGATCAGCGGGTGAACTTGCCTCCAGCATCAACGCTGCGCAGGAGGCAATCGTGCCCGAAGTCGTGTTCCGCGTGCGCTGGCCGGACGAGTCGATCCATCGGTGTTACTCACCCTCGACCGTTGTCGAGGACGTGTTCGCGGCCGGCCATGCCTACCCGGTGAGTGAGTTCGTCGAACTCAGCAGGAAAGCGCTGACGATCGCGTCGGAGCGGGTGCGCAAGAGCTACGGTTTCGCCTGCTCACAGGCGGCGGCCCAGCTCGCCGAGATCGAGCACACGGCAGCGCGGTTCGCCGATCCTCTGTCCACTGTGGTCGTCGAGGGATTCGAACGATGACCGGCCAGCTGGACGGAAGGCACCGGCCGGTCGTGGTGGTCGGTGGCGGGCAGGCCGGGCTGTCGATGAGCTACTGCCTGAGGCAGTCCGGTGTGGACCACTTGGTGCTCGAACGCGACAGTCCCGGTGCCGAATGGCGGAACCGCCGCTGGGACACCTTCTGCCTGGTCACGCCGAACTGGCAGTGCCGGCTTCCGGGTTTTCCCTATCAGGGAGCCGATCCGGACGGGTTCATGGTGCGCGAGGAGATCGTGCGCTACCTGGAGGACTACGCGAGGTCCTTCGATGCTCCGCTGGTGACCGGGGTGGCAGCGACGCGGTTGCGGCAACGCGGGGATGGCGGCTTCGCAATCGCCACGACCAGGGGCGAGCTCACCGCTGACCAGGTCGTGCTGGCCACAGGTCCATACCAGGTTCCCCGCATACCGAGACTGGCCGAGCGTCTGCCGAGTGAGGTGGCGCAATGGCATTCGGCCGACTATCGCAACCCGGCACAGTTACCGCCAGGTGACGTGCTCGTCGTCGGCACGGGGCAGTCGGGTTGCCAGATCGCCGAGGACCTTCACCTGGCGGGCCGGCGCGTGCATCTGTCCGTCGGCAGCGCGCCGCGGGTCGCCCGCTACTACCGTGGCCGGGACGTCGTGGCGTGGCTGGACGAGATGGGCTACTACCGGCGCGGTATCGACGAGTTCGCCGACGCCGACGCCGTGCGGTTGCGCGCCAACCACTACGTCACCGGACGCGACGGTGGCCGCGACGTCGATCTGCGTGCCTTCGCCAGGGACGGCATGCGCCTCTACGGCCGGCTCGTCGACATCACCGGCGGCGTGCTCCGCTTCGCCCAGGATCTCAGGCACAACCTCGACAACGCCGACGCCGTGTCGGAAGGGATCAAGGACTCCATCGACAATTACCTGCGCGCACAAGGAATCGAGGCGCCGGAGGAGCAACGCTACCAGCCGGTGTGGCAGCCCGTGACCGAACCGTCCGAAGTGGATGTCCACAAGGCAGGTATCACCTCGGTCATCTGGTGCACCGGGTTCGGCCGGGACAACCGCTGGATCGATGTCCCGGTGTTCGACGGGCGTGGCTATCCCACGCACGAGCGAGGTGTCACCAGCTGCCCCGGGCTCTACTTCCTCGGCCTGCCCTGGCAGTACACCTGGGGTTCCGGGCGGTTCTGCGGCGTCGCCGACGATGCGGAGTATCTCGCCTCCCGCATTGTCGCGTCGAGATGGCGCCGCCCGGCGAGCGAGGTGCCCTGGATTGCGGGGACAGCGGCGCCGCGTGTACGACACCGAGGGATGAAACTGCTCCATGACTGACCGAGGAATCCACGACGCGCACCGGCACCTCGGTGTGCTGCCCGCGTATCCCTTCTACGGTGGGCCCGCGGTGCACCCCGACGTGAGTGCGCGTGCCACGCTGGCCGAGCTGGTGTCCGATCTGGACGCCGAGGGTACCGAGCGTGCATTGGTCATCCCCAACTACGGAGTACCCGAACCCGGCATCGCCTTCTCCTTCAACGAACTCTGCGTGGAGGCGGCGAGCCGGGACGACCGCATCCGGGCAGGCCTGTGGGTGTCGCCGTTGCCGCGCGATGCCGAGCGCACAGCCACGGCGCTGGCGCTGGCACGCGAGCCCGGGGTTCGCGCGCTGAAACTGAGCTTCCTGCTCGGCGGATCGCCCACCGATCCCGAATGCAGGCCCGGCCTCGACCGGATCTTCGTTGCCGCCCGGGAGCACGGCCTGGTGGTGCATGTGCACACCTCGCCGGGCGCGGCCTCCGACATCGACGAGGTGGGCCGGCTCGTCGAGTGGTACGGCGATGAGGTCGACGTCCACCTCGTGCATTTCGGCGGCGGCATGAGCGGGCACATCAAGCTGATCTCGCACCGGTTCTTCGACTGGATCGAACGAGGCAAACGCGTGTACACCGACCTGTCCTGGTCGATCGGTTTCGCCCCGCGCTGGCTCGCCGGCGAGATCGACCGGCGGGGGATCGGTCACGACCGCATCCTGTTCGCCAGCGACGAACCCTGGGGCGACCAGCCAGGGGAACTGGCACGGCTGACGGCGGCGACCGGCGACGGGGAACTCGCGGAACTCGTGTTCCGCGGCAACTTCACCGAGCTCTACGGGTAGCGGTCGCTGCCCGCAGTGGAAAAATCCGGCGAGAGAAGGAGAAATCGTGTCCGAGTTGACGGAGACCGAAAAGCAGAGTCTCGAAGAGATCCCGCACCCCTCGTTGCCGGAAGGCTCGAACCTCTACGGCGGGACCAAGGTGTTCCCGGACTACCAGGCCGAGCCGGGCCAGTCCTATTTCACACTCGTGCACGGTATCGCGCACGAGTCGTCGGTGAGCTTCGTCGCGATCCTGCAGGCGACTCGCGCGCTGCGCAAGGGATTCGAGTCGGCGATCTACTTCTACGGCCCCGGTTCGATGAACTGCATGGCCACGCGTGGTTTCCCGACAACGGGCAACTCGGCGTTCCCCGGCGAGCACAACATCAACGACCAGCTGAAGACCTTCATCAAGGAAGGCGGCAAGGTCTACTGCTGCCGGTTCGGGCTCTCGCTGCACGGGCTGCGCGAGGAGGACCTCATCGAGGGCGTCATCCCGACGCATCCACTGGACGTGCAGGACGCCCTGATCCACTACGCCCGCAAGGGGGCGATCATCAACTCGACGTACATGTGGTAGCAGGGCGAACCATTCGTAGGCAAGGGAGTGGCCGTGCGCGTTGACACAGAAGACAAGATCGCTGCCAGGGTGGATCTCGCGGTACACGGCGTGCGGGCGGACACCCCGGTGCGCCGCAGCAAGGGTGCCGGGCCAAGCGATGACGGGCACCTGGTGGTCGACGGCAGCAACGCGGCGTTGCCGCTGAACCCGGACAGCCCCTACACGATCCGAAATGGACGGGTCTACCGGGACCGGATCGATCTCGGGCTGTCTGTGGAACCCGTTGCGCGGCCACGGTTCTACGATCTGCGGACCGCGGACGGCGTGCCGTACCAGCAGATTGCGCTGCTGCACGGCAAGGACGTGCTCGCGAGCACGGTGGTGCAGACCTGCATCCGGTACGCCGAAGACCAGCGTTGCCGATTCTGCACGATCGAGGAGTCGCTGCGCGCGGGGGCGACCATCGCGGCGAAGACACCGGCTCAGCTCGCCGAGGTGGCCGAGGCGGCCGTGCGACTGGACGGGGTCCGGCAGTTGGTGCTCACCACCGGCACCACGGCCGGCCCCGACCGGGGCGCCCGGCACCTCGTGCGCTGTGTGCATGCCGTATTGGAGGCGGTTCCTGGACTGCCGATCCAGGTGCAGATCGAGCCGCCGGGCGAGCTGTCCGTGCTCACCGAGCTGCGCCGGGCCGGTGCCACCGCGATCGGAATCCACGTGGAGTCGCTCGACGACGAGGTCCGGCGCCGGTGGATGCCGGGTAAGTCGACGGTGCCCCTGCACGAGTACGAGGCCGCCTGGGACGAGGCGGTCCGCGTGTTCGGCCGCAACAAGGTGTCCACCTACCTGCTCATCGGTCTCGGCGAGGATCCGGACGAGCTCGTGGCCGGCGCGGCCCGGCTGATCGAGCGTGGCGTCTATCCCTTCGTGGTGCCGATGCGGCCCATGCTGGGCACGCTCGCCAGGCGCGCTGGTGTGCAGGCGCCGGCTCCGGCGCTCGTGCGCACCGTGACCGAACGCGTGGCCGCCCTGCTGCGGGAGGCCGGGATGAAGGGTGCCGACCAGGGAGCTGGTTGTGCGGCCTGCGGCGCCTGCGGTGTGCTCAGCGCGGCAGGGGGCTGACGATGGTTCCCGACGTGCTGGCGGTACTGGGTGATCCGGCGAGCGTCGCCCTGCAGCCGGAGTTCCGGATCGCACCGGTCGAGGACGCCGCGACGCTCGCGGCCTACCACGCGCTGCGCACCAGAGTGTTCGTCGCCGAGCAGGGCCTGTTCACCGGGCACGACCTCGACGAGCACGATGCCGATCCGCGCACGGTCGTTCTCGCGGCGCGGAACCGGGAGGGCACCCTGCTCGGTGGTGTTCGGCTCGGACCCGCCGCCGGTGGTCCCGATGTCGGCTGGTGGTTCGGCGGGCGACTGGTCGTCCACCCGGCCAGCCGCGGCAGGGTCGGCGCGGCGCTGATCCGGGCGGCGTGTGCGTATGCCGAGGGCGCCGGCGTGCTGCGGTTCGAGGCGACGGTGCAGGTGCGCAACGAGCCGTTGTTCCGCCGCCTCGGCTGGGAATCCGTGCGGCCCACGGCCGTGGCCGGCGCCCCGCATGTGCTGATGCGCTGGCCGATCGGCCGGATCGCCGCGCTCGCGCGGGCCACCAAGAGCGACCTCGGGTCGCTGCTCACCGGGCTGACCGGGGTACCCGGGTTCGTCGGCGACGACGGCGTTCCGGTGCCGGGCAGCGATCTGGTCGCCGCCTGCGATGCGATCGTGCCGTCCATGGTGGAGCGGGACCCGGAGTGGGCGGGCTGGTGCTCGGTTCTCGTCAATGTCAACGATCTCGCGGCGATGGGTGCCGAGCCGGTGGGGCTGCTCGACGCCGTCGCGGCGCGCGACCGCTCGTTCGCGGCACGCGTCCTCGCGGGGCTGCGGCGCGCGAGCCAGGCCTACGGCGTGCCCGTGCTCGGCGGGCACACCCAGCTCGGTGTGCCTGCGGCCTTGTCGGTGACCGCGCTCGGCCGCACTGCGCACCCGGTGCCCGGCGGGGGCGGTCTGCCGGGTCAGCGGGTGCGGCTCACCGTGGACCTCGGCGGAGCGTGGCGCCCGGGATACGGTGCCAGGCAATGGGATTCCACGACGTCCCGGCGAACCCCGGAGCTGCGCGCGATGCTGGCATCGGTGGCGGAGGCCCGGCCGGCCGCGGCCAAGGACGTATCGATGGCGGGCATTGCCGGGACGCTGGGCATGCTCGCCGAAGCCAGCGGTTGCGGCGCGGTGCTCGATGTCGCCGCCGTGCCACGGCCGGACGGTGTGGCGGTCGGGGACTGGCTGACCTGCTTTCCCGGTTTCGCGGTGCTGACGGCCGACGACGCGGCCGCGGTGCCGCTCGCCGCGGGGCCCGCGGTGACCGCGGAGTGCGGGGAACTGGTGACCGGCAGCGGTGTGCGGCTGCGCTGGCCGGATGGCGAACTGACCACGGTGATCGACGCCGGGGTGACCGGATTGGGGACTTCTGGATGAGCACGCTCCGCATGGCCGCGGTTGCCGCGCCCTTCGACCGGGACCTGGAAGCCGACTTCGCGCGGATCGCGCACCTGATCGACCAGGCGCGCGCGGCCGGAGTCCGGCTGCTGGCTCTGCCGGAGGCGTGCCTCGGCGGGTACCTGGCCAACCTCGATGGTGGCGCGGACGGCCCGCCCGCACTGGCGCTGGACGGTCCCGAGATCCGCAGGCTCGCCGCGCTCGCAGGCGATCTGGTCGTCACGGCCGGGTACTGTGAGGAAGCGGACGGCCGCCGGTACAACAGCGCGGTGTGCGTGAGCGGCGACGGGGTGCTAGGCAACCACCGCAAGGTCCACCAGCCGCTGTCGGAGGACGCGACGTACCGGGCGGGCGACACCTTCGCGGCGTTCGACACGCCGGTCGGCAGACTGGGCATGATGATCTGCTACGACAAGGCGTTTCCGGAATCCGCTCGCTCGCTGGCATTGGACGGCGCCGAGATCGTGATCTGCGTGTCGGCGTGGCCGTGCAGCCGGACCAACCCGGCCGCGGACCTCGCGCAGGACCGGTGGAAGCGCCGGTTCGACCTGTTCGACCGTGCCAGGGCGCTGGAGAACCAGATCGTCTGGCTGTCGGCCAACCAGTCCGGCACGTTCGGCGATCTGCGTTTCGTGGCCAGCGCCAAGGTCGTCGATCCCGGTGGCGAGATCCTGGCCGACACCGGGGTGGTCGAGGGGCTCGCGATCGCCGAACTCGACGTGGCACAGGCACTCGAGGCGGCGCGGCGGTCGATGGGACACCTGCGCGATCGCAGGCCGGAGGCGTATCCGGCGCTGGGCGCGGGGACGGCGGAACTCGCCGTGCCGACATACTGAGCCGATGGGTGTGATCCGTATCGGTGCGGTGGCCGCGCATTTCGGCCGCGACCTCGACTTCGACCTCCAGCGCATTGCCACGCTCATCGAGCATGCGCGGGGCTCGGGTGTCTCGCTGCTGGTGCTGCCGGACGCCGCGCTCGGCGGTTACCTGGCGGACCTGCGGCACCCGGACCCCGAGGCGTTACCGCCCGCACTGACCGTGGACAGCCCTTACCTGAAGCAGATCTCGGTCCTCGCAGCGGAGATGGTGGTCTGCGTCGGCTTCTGTGAGTCCGCTGAGGACGGTAACCGCTACAACGCCGCCGTGTGCGTGACGGGGGACGGGGTCCTCGGCAAGCACCGCAAGGTCCACCAGCCGCCGGGCGAGGTGGCGGCTTACGCCGCGGGCGAGACGTTCACCGCGTTCGACACCCCCGCCGGGCGGATCGGCATGCTCATCGACTATGACAAGACGTTCCCCGAGTCGGCCCGCAGCCTCGCCCTCGACGGGGCGGACATCGTGGCATGCCTGTCCGCCTGGCCGACGAGCATCACCAACCGTGCGCCGCGGATGGCGCAGGACCGGCAGTCGCGGCTGTTCGACCTGTACGACCAGGCGAGGGCCGCGGAGAACCAGGTGGTGCTGGCCTCGTCGAACCAGACGGGAGCCATGGGTGGCATGCGGTTTCTCGGCCAGGCCAAGGTCGTCGGGCCTGGTGGCGACATCCTCGCGCGAACGTGGAGCAAGGCGGGTATCGCCGTCGCGGAGGTGGACGTGGCCACGGAGCTCGGCAACGCCCGGCGGGTCCTGCACCATCTCGGCGAGCGTAAACCCGCGGCCTACCGGAGCGCGGTGTGAAGATCGCGCTGCTGAGCTACTCGACCAAGCCGCGCGGGGGAGTCGTCCACACCCTCGCGCTGGCGGAGGCACTGGCCGCGACCGGCGCGGACGTCACCGTGTGGACACTCGGCCGCGGTGGCGACGGTAGCTTCTTCCGCACCGTCGATCCCCGGGTGCGACAGCGGATCCTGCCGTTTCCGGACATCGACGGTGAGGGCGTCGGGCCCCGGATCCTGCGCTCGATCGAGACCCTGCGCGCCGCGTTCGAACCGTCCGCCTACGACATCGTGCACGCCCAGGACTGCATCAGCGCCAATGCGGTCGCGCGTTGTGTCCGTACGGTGCACCACCTCGACAACTTCACCACTCCGGAGCTGGCGGCCTGCCACGAGCGCGCGATCGTCCGGCCGTTCGCGCACGTCTGTGTCTCGGCGGCGGTGGCCGAGGAACTCCGTGCGGGCTGGGGAATCCGTGCCACCGTGATCCCCAACGGCGTGGACGCACACCGGTTCGCACTGGCTGCGGCCGATACCGCCGCCGTGCGGCGCCGGCAGGCTGAACTCGGCCGCTACGTCCTCGCCGTCGGCGGTATCGAACCCCGCAAGGGCACGCTCGATCTGCTGGAGGCCTTCGCCGTTCTGCGGGAGTCCACGCCGGACGTCGGGCTGGTGATCGCCGGCGGGGAGACGCTGTTCGACTACCGCGACTACCGCAGCCGCTTCGACGCGCGCGCTGCCGAACTCGGGATCGAGCCTCGCGTGCTCGGCCCGGTGCCGCACGAGGAGCTGCCGTCGATCGTCGCAGCGGCGAGCGTGTTCGCCTTCCCCTCCACCAAGGAGGGCTTCGGCCTGGCCGCGATGGAGGCACTCGCCGCGGGGGTGCCGGTGGTCACGCGTGAGCTGCCGGTTCTGCGCGAGGTGTTCGGCGGCGCCGCGCGGTTCGCCGCCGACCCGGCAGGCTTCGCGGCGCAGCTGCGGGCCGCGCTGGACGACCCGGACTCCGTGCGGGAGCCAGGCCGTGCACTGGCGGCGGGGTATACCTGGGCGAAGGCCGCCGACGAGCACCTGGCGCTGTACCGCCGCCTACTCGGCTGACACGTGAATTCGTAGTGGCGCGGCGACGGTGTGGCAGCTACGATTTCGCTCAGTAGCGGCTGGCCGCCGGTCCCCCAGCGCGGCCCCGCTACGGAGCGCGGTCCTTTGTGGCCTGCGCCGCTCACGCCGGGCGAGGTCTGACCCCCAGGGACCTCGCCCGGTGTGAGAGTACGGTTGGTGAATTTGTCCTTTTCGGATGGTTCAGGCGATCAGGACTGGCCAGGATCGGTGCGGGTCGCGGTACCGAGAATGTGACGTGCCGACAGTGAGCGCGGATCGGGGAAGTCGAAGCTTTCGAGCTGGTCGATGGTGAAGCCGGAGCGCTCGATCATGGACGCGGTGTCCCGGCCGGCGTGACAGCCGCCGGTCAGATAGGGCCGGATGGTGGAGTCGAGGACACGTTGCAGGCGCTGCATACGTCGGGACTCGGCTTGGACGTGCTCGAGGAAGTGCAACTTTCCTCCGGGCGTGAGCACCCGGTGGATCTCGCGCAGAGCCACTGCCTGGTCGGGGACGGAGCACAGCACCAGCGAAACAACCGCACCGTGCGCCGTGCCATCGGCAAGGGGGAGACGGTCCGCGATGCCGTCGACGACGTCGACCGCGACGGGTGCCTGCTTGGCGTTGGCACTGGCGATCTGCCGTAGGTAGGGCTCGGGTTCGACGGCGACGACCCGGTCGACGGTGTCGGGGTAGTGGGCGAAGTTGAGTCCGTTACCTGCGCCCACCTCGACGACTGTTCCGCTGAGCCCGGCCAGCAGGGTCCGGCGATACTCGGCCATGCCGCTGCGTTCCATGGTCTTGCTGACCCTCGTGTAGAGGCGGGCGAAGATCGGGTGCTTGACCGGCATGTTGCTACTCTTGCATATCTTGTGGTTTACCGAAGTGGTTGGGGTGGTTGGGTTTCAGGCACGCCGTGTGAAACTGTCGCTCCTGTGGTTGAGTTTTGTCACTGTCTACTAGCGACAGTTCCCGACGGTTCGGGTATCGTGGTCACGCTCTTCTTGTAGTTGGCTACTTGGTTCGGTATGATGGTCTCGTGGGGGATTCCTTGCTAGACCAACAAATTCTGGCCCAGATTGAGGGTCTTAATCGGCTCAAGATGTGGGTTGATGCCTCGTTGCATCGGGCCGTGAACTCGCTCGATGAACATCGGGGGCATGCCCCGGATGTGGCTGCTGAGTTGGCGTTGGTGCTTTCGGTGAGTGAGCAGCACGCTCGGCGGGTCGTGGATCTGTCTACTGTCCTGGTTCGTCGGCTTCCGGAGACTTTGGCTGCTATGGAGTCCGGTGTTGTGGATTCTTATCGGGCTTCCGAAGGTTGCTGCGGCTACGGCTTGGTTGAGTGACGCGCAGGCTCGGGAAGTTGACTCGACCGTCGCCCCTCGACTGGAGGGTAAGAATCCTCATCAGGTTCGGCGGGTTGCGTCCTATTGGGCTTTGAAGGCCGATCCGGAGGGGGCTGCCCGGCGGGCGGACCACCGTCGGGCGGAGAGGTCGGTGCAGTTGTTGCCTGGTGACGATGGGATGTCCACGTTGCTCGCTGATTTGCCTGCTGAGGTTGCTTCATCCGCCTATGCGCGGATTGATCGGATGGCCCGTACCTTGCGCGGTGCCAACGAATCGCGCACGCTCGACCAACTTCGGGCCGATGTGTTCGCTGAGCTGTTGCTTGGTTCGAACACCGATGGGTCGGGGGCGAAGGCCGACGTCCACGTCTACGTCTACGTTGACCTCACGACCCTGGCTGGGTTGAACGATGATCCCGCCCAGTTGGCGGGATACGGGCCGATTCCCGCTTCGGTGGCACGAGAGATCGCCGAAGAACCCTCCTCGACCTGGCGGCGGATTGTGACCGATCCTCTCACCGGGGCGCCGATCGACGTTGGGCGACAACGGTATCGGCCGCCGGCGGTCACCGACGAGTTCGTGCGGGTATGGGATCGCAAATGCCGCTTTCCCTCGTGTCACCGGCCGCCGCATTTCGGCGACAACGACCACCACATCCCGTGGAGCGCCCAAGGGTCCACAGGACAATCGAATCTGGTCAACCTTTGTCGGCGGCATCGTGTGTCCCGAATGCGATTGAGAGGTTCTGATGTAGAAGCCAGAGTCGCTTGAGAGCAATGCTGTGCTGGAGACAGAAATTCTTCGATACCGTTCCGCACGAACCGATTTTGCGTGCAGTGGGGAAGCACACGGATCTACCGTGGGTGATGCTGTATGTGAGGCGGTGGCTCACCGCTCCTATCCAGCAGTCAGACGGGTCATTGGAAAAGCGAGATCGCGGAACACCGCAAGGGTCCGCGATATCTCCCTTGTTGTCGAACCTGTTCATGCATTATGCATTCGACGATTGGATGACGCGGATGCAACCTCTGGTCAGGTTCGAACGGTACTGTGATGATGTCATCGTACATTGCGTGAGCGAGAAACAGGCTCACTACATTAAGAGGTCTGTGGCGGAACGATTTGCGCGTTTTGGGCTGGTTCTTCATCCGGAGAGAACCAAGATCGTGCACTGTTTCCAGGACGAACGTGCGCGGCACCACCGGTATGGTGTCGAGTTCACGTTCCTGGGCTATACGTTCCCTCCTCGCTATGCACGATTACGAGATGGGCGCTGGAAAGCCGGATTCCTACCCGCGGTGAGCAAGTCCGCCAAGAAATCGATGGCGGCAGTGATCCGCGGATGGCGTCTGGGGCGCCGTACGGGCCTCAATTTCAGAGAAGTCGCCGCGATGATCAATCGCATCGTGGCGGGCTGGATCAACTACTATGGGCGCTTCTACAAATCTCTGTTGATCAGCTTTCTGGCCAGCCGGATCAACCCTCATCTAGTGAGGTGGGCCATGCGGAAATTCAAACACCTGCACCGATCGCCAGCCAAAGCCCGCAGGCAGCTCGCCCAGATTGCCAGCACCTACCCGGGCACCTTCATACACTGGCGACACGGAGCACTCCCGACAGTCTGACAACGGGAGCCGTGTGACACGAGAGCGTCACGCACGGTTCTGAGAGCGGCGGCGGGTGAAAGTCCCGCCGCCGACCCACCACCGCCTCAAGGACCGTCCCGGGTGGACCTACCGACTACACCCGGACACCGGAGTCGTCACCGTCACCACCCCCAGCGGCTACACCTACACCAGCAACCCCGAACCACCCTTGACCGGCTGAACACGGGCTGAGCAGGGGCGGAAGCCGCCACCCGGTCCCGCTTGATCTCCGTCACAGCTCTACGGTGATCAAACGTGACTGCGCAGTGAATGGGGTAATCGAGGGCTTCCTCGCGATCGGCGTCATCATCGCGGTGGGCTATGCCGCTGGGCGAGCCGGTGTCCTGGGCCCTTCTGCGACACAGGTTTTGTCGCGAACCGCCTTCTTCATCGCCAGTCCCGCCCTGCTCTTCGTGACCTTGGCGCAGGCCGACGTCGGTGCGGTGTTCTCCGAGGACCTGATCGTCACCGGGGTGACGAGCTCGCTCGCCTGCCTGCTGTACGTCCCGATCGGTTTGCTGCGGAGGCGGCCTGGGGGCGAGGTCACGATAGGCGCCATGGCGAGCGGCTACGTCAACGCGGGCAACCTCGGCCTGCCGATCGCCACATACGTGCTGGGCGACGCGGCGGAGATGGCGCCGGTACTACTGTTCCAGCTGGCGGTACTGACCCCGTTCTTCACGACTCTGCTCGACGTCCTCTCCGAACGCGCCGACGGCGGTCGTCCCTCGCTCGTCCGGACACTGACCGCGCCCGTACGTAACCCCATCGCGGTCGCCACCGCCGCCGGGCTGATCGTGTCATCGACCGGGTGGGAGCCACCGGCACCGATCATGCAGCCGATCGAGCTGCTGGCGAACGCCGCGGTGCCCGCGATGCTGCTCGCCTTCGGGATCACGTTGCACAGGGCGGCATGGCCGGGTCGGGACAAGGAAACCCTGCCCCTATTGACAACCGTGGTCGTGCTGAAGAACTTCGTACACCCGGCCCTGGCCTGGCTCGCCGGTCTCGTGCTCGGCCTCGACGGGCACTCGCTGCTCGCCGTGGTGGTCTGCGCAGCGCTGCCCACGGCACAGAACGTGTTCGGCTACGCCGTGCGCTTCGACCAGGGCGTCACGCTCGGCCGCGACGCCGCGCTGACCACGACCGTGCTGAGCATGCCCGTCATGTTCGCCGTCGTCGCACTGCTGTCCTAGTGCATTGGACACAGGTGCCGCCTGCGCGGACCCTGGTGACAGATCCGCCAGGGCCGACAGGCGAGGAGGACGAGCATGGCTACCGTCGCCGAACACCTGGTGACGACGCTGCGTGACACCGGTGTGCGACGCATCTACGGCATCGTGGGCGACAGCCTCAACCCCATCGTCGACGCGGTGCGCCGCACCGACGACATCGACTGGGTACACGTGCGGCACGAGGAGACCGCGGCCTTCGCCGCTGCCGCCGAAGCGCAGCTCACCGGACGGCTCGCGGTCTGCGCCGGCAGCTGCGGGCCCGGCAACCTGCACCTGATCAACGGGCTCTATGACGCACACCGCACCGGCGCACCCGTGCTGGCCATCGCCTCGCATATCCCGTCCACGCAGATCGGCACCGACTTCTTCCAGGAAACCCACCCCGAGCAGTTGTTCGGTGAATGCAGCCACTTCAGCGAGCTGGTGTCGCAGGCGGAACAACTGCCGAGGTTGCTGTACATCGCCATGCAGACCGCCGTCGGCGAGCGCGGCGTGTCGGTGCTGACGCTGCCCGGCGACGTCTCCGAACGCAAGGCGCCCCAGCCGCGCCCCGAGCGTGTGCGGCTGACGCTGCCCTCGCCGGTGGTGCCCACGTCCGAGACGATCGGCGAACTGGCCGCGCTGCTGGACTCCGGCGAGAAGGTGATGCTGTTCTGCGGCGCGGGCTGCGCCGGAGCGCACGACGAGGTCATGGCCCTGGCCGAGCGGCTGGCGGCGCCGGTGGGCCACTCGCTCGGCGGCAAGGAGTGGATCCAGTACGACAACCCCTACGACGTCGGCATGAGCGGGCTGCTCGGCTACGGCGCCTGCTACGACGCCATGCAGGCCGCGGACCGGATCGTGCTGCTGGGCACCGACTTCCCCTACGACAACTTCCTGCCGCAAGCGGGGACGATCCAGATCGACACCAACCTCGCCCACCTCGGCCGCCGCACACCGCTGGACCTGGGCGTGCACGGTGCGGTGCGGGAGACCATCCTGGCCGTGCTGCCGTTGCTCCAACCGCGTGACGACCGGTCCTTCCTGAACCGCACGCTGCGGGAACACGCGCGCAAGCTGGAGACGGTCGTCGAGGCCTACACCAGCAACGTCGAGCACCACACGCCGATTCACCCCGAGTACGCGGCGGACGTTCTCGACGCCGTCGCCGCCGAGGACGCCGTGTTCACCGTGGACACCGGCATGGGCAACGTGTGGGCGGCACGGTACCTCACCCCGAACGGGCGGCGGCGGGTGCTCGGTTCGTTCCGGCACGGCAGCATGGCCAACGCGCTGCCGCACGCCATCGGCGCACAGCTCGCCGAGCCCGGCCGCCAGGTGGTGTCCATCTCCGGCGACGGCGGTCTCGCGATGCTGATGGGCGATCTGCTGACGCTGGCCGCCTACGACCTGCCGGTGAAGGTCGTGGTGTTCAACAACGCCAGCCTCGGCATGGTGAAACTCGAGATGCTCGTCGACGGCCTGCCGTCCTTCGGCACCGACCACCCGCCGGTCGACTTCAGCGCGATCGCCGCGGCGTGCGGGATTCCCGCCGAGCGGGTCGAGGACCCCGACCGCGTGCGCGATGCACTCACCGAGGCCCTTCGCAGGCCGGGACCGGCGCTCGTTGATCTCGTCACCGATCCCAACGCGCTGTCGATCCCGCCGAGGATCACCGGCGAGATGGTGCGCGGCTTCGCGCTCGCCGCGAGCAGGACGGTGCTCGACGGCGGTGTCGGGAAGATGGTCGAGCTGGCCCGCAGCAACCTGCGCAACATCCCGCGCCCAGCTGGCACGGCCCGCGGTCGCACCGGGCCCGCCTGAGTCGCGCTCAGCTCACCGCCCTGGCGATCGTGATGATCTCCGGGCTGGACGGGGTGAGCGTGCTGCGGTCCCAGTCGCCGAACTGGGCCTCGACTGCGAAACCAGCTGCGGACAGCACGGACGACAGTGCCGCCGGGTCGAGAAACCGCAGGCTCGTATGGCTGACCTGTGGCCGGTTGTGCCCGGGCAACACGAAAGTCTCGGAGAACCGGACAACATCGCCACCGACCGGTTCCTCGACACGATGTTCTACCCGTAGCTGGTCGCCGGCCGCGTTGGTGACCTCGATGGCGTTTTCCGGCGTCCAGCGGCGCCATGGCCGCGCCAGTGGGTTACGGGTCTCGAAGGCGAAGCGGCCACCCCCGGTGAGTGCTTTGTGGACGGTGGTGAACGCGGCCGCGATGTCGTCGTCGGACAGGAGGACCTGGAAGGCGTGACCGGTCATGACGGCCAGGTCGAACTCGCGGTCCCAGCTCCTCGAGCCGAGATCGCCGAGGACCCATTCGATGTCCGCTCGTCGCTGTGCGTGGGCGAGCATGGCGGACGCGGGATCGAGACCACAGAGTCGTCCGCTGTGCCCGGAGTCGCGTGCTCGATGCAGCAAGCGGCCGGTGCCGCAGCCGACATCGAGGACCGCCGTCCCCGGCAGCGCGAGCCCGAGGTAGAAGTCGTCACCGGCGCCCCAGGGGTTGAGCACGTCGTACCACGCGGTGAGGGCCGGCTCGGCGAAAGCGTGATCAACCACGGACGCAGGTGGTGCCGGTCTGCTGAGTGAACCCGTCCGGGCAGGCAGGTGGCGGATCGGCCCAGATCGTGCCACCCGCGACGAGGAGCCCGCCAATGAGCAGGACACAGGGTATGCCGAAGACGAGCCACCAGCGACGCAGGCATGCGGCGTTGTTGCAGGCCGGCATCTGCTCGGCCGCGAGGGTGCTGCTGCAGGGGCACACCCATTCGCGCAGGGGCCGCCGCCGGTAGCGGTTCATGCGCACATTGTCGCCCTCAGGTCCACGACGCCGACGTGTGACCGGCACATTGTGTGGGCGATCCGGCCGCTACCCTCCCTCCATGGCGAAGTACTTCGACGTGCACCCGCGCAACCCGCAACCCCGCGCGATCGCCCAGGTCGTCGAGATCCTCCGTGCCGGCGGGCTCATCGCGTACCCGACCGATTCCTGCTTCGCCCTCGGCAGTCAGCTGGGCAACCGCGAGGGCATCGACCGCATCCGGTCGATCCGGCACCTGGATGACCGGCACCACTTCACGCTGGTCTGTCAGGACTTCGCCCAGCTCGGCCAGTTCGTGCACATCAACAACTCGGTGTTCCGTGCGATCAAGGCCGCCACCCCCGGCAGCTACACCTTCATCCTTCCCGCGACGAAGGAAGTGCCCCGCAGGTTGCTGCACCCCAAGAAGAAGACGGTGGGGGTCCGGATTCCCGACCACACCGTCGCGCAGGCGCTGCTCGCGGAGCTCAATGAGCCGCTGCTGTCCAGCACCCTGCTGCTGCCCGACGCGGAGGAGCCGCTGACCCAGGGCTGGGAGATCAAGGACCGGCTGGAACACGTGCTGGATGCGGTGATCGACTCGGGGGAGTGCGGTACCGAGCCCACGACGGTGGTGGACTTCTCCAGCGACGAAGCCGAGATCGTCCGGGTCGGCGCGGGCGACGTCGCGCGTTTCGGCTGACATCGCGCCACCTGTCGATTTCGGCGATCCTCGTGTGTCGAAACCAGGTAAGGCCGGTGTGATCGAAAGGTGGTGGCCTGATGCCCCAGTACGCGGTACTCATCTACGAACGGGTGCCTCCCGAGGAGCTGCCGGCGGAGGTGATGCGGGCCCATGAACAGTTGCCGTCCCGGATCGCCGAGCTCGGCGGCAGGGAGGTCGCCGGGATGGGGCTCGCGCCGGACAGCACGGCGACCTCGATCCGCGGCGGCGTGGTGACCGATGGTCCGTTCATCGAGACCAAGGAGGTGCTCGCCGGTGTGTTCGTCATCGAGGCGAGGGACCTCGACCACGCGCTCGCGCTGGCCAAGCTGACGCCGATCGCGGACGGCGGGGTGGAGGTCAGGCCGCTGGTGGGTTTCGAGGTCACGGAATCCGGTTGAGCTCGATCGAGCAGGCGGTCGCCGACGCGCACCGTCGCGAATGGGCCTACGTGCTCGCCGCGACGGTGCGCGTCACGCGCGATCTGGACGCCGCCGAGGAAGCCGTGCAGGACGCCTACGTCCAGGCTCTGCGGACCTGGGCGCGTGACGGCGTCCCCGCCCGGCCAGGCGCCTGGCTGACCACGGTCGCGCGGCGCGTCGCGCTCAACGCCCTGCGCCGCAGGCAGACGCTGGAGGCCAAGCTGCCGTTGTTGCTGGAGCCGGCCGCCGCCGAACCGGCCGAGGACGGCGGCATTCCCGACGACCGGCTGCGGCTCGTGTTCACCTGCTGCCACCCGGCACTGGCCGCGGAGGCGCAGGTCGCGCTGACGCTGCGCCTAGTGTGCGGTGTGCCGACGGCCGACATAGCGCGCGCCTTCCTCGTCGCCGAGCCGACGATGGCGGCCCGCATCACCCGCGCCAAGAAGAAGATCGCGACCGCGCGCATCCGCTACGCCGTTCCGGCGCCGAACGAGCTTCCTGAACGCGTCGACGCGGTGCTGACGGTGATCCATCTGCTGTACGCCACCGGCCACACCGCGGGGTCCGGTGACACGCTGCAGCGCGACGAGCTGACCGGCCGCGCCCTCGACCTCGCCCGTCTACTGCATGCACTGTTGCCCGCCGAGCGTGAGGTGGCGGGGTTGCTGGCGCTGCTGCTGGTGCACCATGCCCGCCGCGACACCCGCACCGGCACCGACGGTCGGCTGCTGCGCCTGGCAGAGCAGGATCGTTCCCGCTGGGATGGTGCGCTGATCGCCGAGTCCGACCAGCTGATCGTGGCCGCGCTGCGCGCCGGACCGCCAGGGCGGTTCACCCTGCAGGCCGCGATAGCCGCGTTGCACGCGCAGGCACCGAGCTACGCCGAGACGGACTGGCCGCAGATCCGCACCCTCTACGACGAGCTGCTGCGGATCTGGCCCTCCCCGGTCGTCGCACTCAACCGTGCGGTCGCGGTGTCCATGGTGGACGGACCACAGGCCGGGCTCGACGAGATCGACGCGCTCGAACGTGACGGCAGGCTCGCCGGTTACCGGTACCTTCCCGCGACCAAGGCGGAACTGCTGCACCGGCTCGGCCGCGACAGCGAAGCCGTGGTGGCCTATCAGGCGGCGCTGGCGCTGGCCGACAACGCCACCGAACACGAGTTCCTGACCGAACGGCTGCGCTCGGCGACGGACTCCGCACAGCCCGGTACCCGCGTACCCTGAGCCGCATGTGCCGCAACATCACCGTCCTGCGCGGTCTCGAACCCGCAGCCACGGCCGAGGAGATCGAGGCCGCTGCCCGCCAGTACGTGCGGAAGATCAGCGGTGTGCAGACGCTGTCCGATGCGACACGGGAGCCGTTCGAGGCGGCGGTCGCGGAGATCACGGAGGTCACCGCTCGGCTGCTGCAGGAGCTGCCCGCACGGCGCATGCCGCCGACCACCGTGCCGCCGCTGCGCCGCCCCGAAGTCCAGGCCCGGCTGGCCCGCCGATCCTGACCGCGGCAGGCGCCCCGTAGCATCGGCGCCCGTGCCCGACGACCAGCGCTCGCACCTGCGAGCCGATTGCTCGCAATGCTTCGGACTGTGCTGCGTCGTACCCGCGTTCTCGGCCTCGGCCGACTTCGCCATCGACAAGCCCGCCCGGCAGCCGTGCCCGAACCTGCGCACGGATTTCGGCTGTTCCATTCATGATCGGCTCCGGCCGCGCGGCTTCGCCGGTTGTGCCGTCTACGACTGCTTCGGTGCCGGACAGCACGTCTCACAGGTGACCTTCGGCGGCCGCGACTGGCGGCAGGCCCCGGACACCGCGGCACAGTTGTTCACGGTTTTTCCGATCATGCGGGAACTGCGGGAGCTGTTGTGGTACCTCGGCGAGGCGCTGACGCTGACGGCGGCGACCCCACTGCATGCCGAGCTGGCGGCTGCCCGGGAACGCACAGAGCAGCTCACGGAACTGGCGGCGGACGCCCTCGTCGAGCTGGACGTGCGCGCACACTGGCAGTCGGTGAACGCGCTGCTGGTGCGGGCGAGTGAACTCGCAAGGGCCGGGCTCGCCCGGCGTGCCACCGAGTTCCGCGGCGCCGACCTGATGGGGCGCGACCTGCGCGGCGGTGACCTGCGGGGAGCGAACCTGCGCGGGGCCTACCTCATCGGAGCCGACCTTAGGGAGGCGGATCTGCGGCTGGCCGACCTGGTCGGTGCCGACACGCGCGGCGCCGATTTGCGCGGGGCGGACCTCAGCACCAGCTTGTTCGTCGCCCAGTCCCAGCTCGACGCCGCCGCACAGGGTGACCAAGCCACGAGACTGCCGCCCGGCCTGCTGAGGCCGGCCCGCTGGCCGGGCCCCAGCGTTTGACGGGAATCGCCGTCGGCTACCCGACCGCGTGGACGGATCGAAACGGCGCTGGCCTGTGCAGCCTCTTCGACGGTTGCCGTGGGCACGGCAGGAACCAACCTACGTCGAGGCCAGTCCCGCGCTGATCGAGGCGGCGGCGGGACGTGCGCTGGCCCGCCCTTCCGGCAACTGGTTCGCCTTCGCCGCCAGCCGCGCGATCCGGCGTGAACGCCCGTACGGCACGCGGGTGGCGGGACGGGAGATCGTCGCGTGGCGCGACCGCGACAGCACGCTCGTCGCCGGTCCGGGTCAATGTCCCCACCTGGGGGCGCCGCTCGCTCACGGCAGGGTGGTCGCCGGGGAGCTGCTGTGCCGCTGGCACGGGCTCGCCGTGCCGCCCTGCGGGCGTGCCGGCTGGCAGCCGCTGCCCGCGTACGACGACGGTGTCCTGGCCTGGGTCCGGCTGGATACCGAGTGCGGCGAGCGGCCGAGCCAGGCGCCGATCCTGCCGCCCCGGCCCGGCAACGGTGAGATCGCCGCGGTCACCCGGCTGGAAGGCGTGTGCGAACCGGCCGACGTGATCGCCAACCGGCTCGATCCGTGGCACGGCGCGTGGTTCCATCCGTACTCCTTCAGCCGGTTGACAGTGCTTCGGACGCCGGTCGATGGCGACGACCGGTTCCTGGTGGACGTCACCTTCCGCGTCGCGCCACGGCTCGGCGTCGCCGTGCGCGCGGAGTTCACCTGCCCGGAACCGCGGACGGTGGTCATGCGCATCGTGTCCGGGGAAGGCGAGGGCAGCGTGGTGGAGACCCACGCCACGCCGCTGGGCACGGCCGCCGACGGGCGCCCCCGCACCGCTGTGCTGGAGGCGACGCTGGCCACCTCGGACCGGCCGGGCTTCGCCGTGGTGCGCAGGCTGGCACCGCTGGTGCGCCCCGCCATGCGCCGCGCAGCCACCCGCCTGTGGCGGGACGATCTGGCCTACGCCGAGCGGCGGTACGCGCTGCGGTCGGGCCGCGTGTGAGTCACCGGTGCCGCAGTGCACCCGCCAGCAGCCGCAGGACCGGGCTCCGGCCGCCGAGCGGCACCGTCACCACCTCGTGCCCGGCCACGCCCCAGCCGGACAGCAGCCGGTTCGCCGCGAGCCACCCCGTGGTCGCGGCGCGTTCCATGAGCGCCACCGGCAGGTCCACCCGGATGCCGTCACCGGCAAGGACCAGCCCGTCGAGCGGGGTCGCGACAGTGGGGCGCCGGAGGAAGGTGCCAGGGGCGAACAGCGGGCAGTCCGCACGCCGCTCGATCCGGTCGGCGACGATGCGCGCGGGGCGGGTCTCGGGGTACAGCGTGTGCAGCCGCACCAGCAGGTCTCGTGCGGTGTCCTCGCCGGGGCCCGTCACGGCGTAGGCATGCAGCTCGACCACCGACCCGCCCGTGCGCCGGGCCCACGCGGCCGCGTCGGTGTCGTAGCGGTCGAGCACGCTGATGTTGTCCAGCGGCGGCACACCGCTCGTCGCAAGGAACGCGGGCCGGGTTCGGCCGACCGGCCGGTCCAGCCACAGCCTGCGTACCACGAATGGTGGTGCGGTCTCCTGCGCGGCGACCCGGTCGCGCCAACCGTCGGGCAGTTGCGGCGACGCGGCGAGCAGCTCCTTGAGCCCCGGCAGATCCAGCGCGAGCACCGCACCGTCCGCCTCGATCGTGCCCCCGTCGCTGTGCACCAGGAACCCGCCGCGATCCGCCGGTGCGACGCCCTCTGCGCGGACGCCGAGATCCAGCCGGGCGCCGTGCTGCCGGAGATAGCCGGCCAGCGGGTGCCACAACCGGTGGAACGGCTCCCGCGGAACGTCGAACAGCAGGCCCTCGGCCGAGCCGAGGAAGTACAGGTGGAACATCACCGCGAGTTCGGCCGCCGACAGCTGCTCCGGCCTGGCGAAGAAACTGCGGGAGAACACCTCGAACGCCAGATGCCGTGCGGCACTGGGGAAACGGATCCGGTTCAGGAATTCCTCCGCATCGACGTCGTCCCACTCGTGGTAGGTGCCGGGGACCCGGACGTCGAGCAGGACCGCGGCCGTCCGCGGATCCAGGCGCAGGAGGTCGCGTGCCGTGAAGGTGGGGCTGCGCAGTGCGAAAGCGAGCGCGTTCCAGGGCGGAGTGCGGGGCAGCCCGTGGAAGCTGTCGCTGCGGCCGTGTGCGTCGACGAGCGGGTAGTCGGGCACGGGTGTGAACACGTCCAGTGTCGGGTCCGCGCGCCGTAACAGCGCGCGCAGGTTGTAGTACTGGCGGAAGAACGCGTGAAAGCCGCGGCTCATACCGGTGACCGAGCCGTCGGCGAGGGTGGTGGTCCAGCCACCGACGCGACCGCCGAGGTACCGCTCACGCTCGATGAGGTCGACGGTGACCCCGCGCTCCGCCAGCGCCGTGGCCGCGGTGAGCCCGGCGATACCGCCGCCCACGACGACGGCGTGCCGTTGCTGCGGGGCCGCACTGGGGGCTCCCCGGGGTGCCGGCCAGTTCGCGCGCCTGCGATCGCGGGCGGCCACCCGTCAGCCCCGCATGGCCGCGGGGTGAGCTGCCCGTGCCAGCGCGGTCCGCAGCACTGCGCGGACGGTGAGTGCCGCACGTGGGGCGTTGCCCACCGCGGCACGCCCGGTGAACACGTTGTAGTCGCGTTGCTCGATACGGTCGAGAATCCGAGCGTAGAGGGTGTACGCGGTGCCGACGCACGGTTGCGACGCGGGGGACAGCATCGCGAGCCCCGGTCTGGCGCGGCGGTACACGGCGCGGGTGCGCGCGATCTGGTCGGCGAGCGCGCGCCGCACGCGTGGATCGACGCGGCCGGTGCGCCGGCACCAGAGCAGCAGCCGCCGGTCCACGCCATACGCGGCGAGTTCGTCCGCGGGCAGGTAGAGGCGGCCGCGGTCGAGGTCCTCGCCGACGTCGCGGAGGAAGTTCGTGAGCTGGAACGCGGCGCCGAGCGCGGCGGCATGCGGAGCGGCCTCGGCGGGGTGGCACAGCGTGCCCAGCACCGGCAGCAGCTGCAGGCCGATGACCTCCGCCGAACCGTGGACGTAGCGGTCGAGCCCGGCGCGGGTGGGGTAGCCGGTGATCGTCAGGTCCATCCGCATCGACTCCAGGAACCGGTCGAACAGCGTGGGGTCGATGCGGTACCGGACCGCGGTGTCGACCACGGCCGCGAGCAGGGGATCGGTGCTGACGCCGGTGCGCAGTCCTTCGCCCAGGGCTGCGCCGAGCGCGGCCAGGCGTTCGGCGGGCCGCGCGGGGTCCGGCGTGTCGACGATGTCATCGGCGTAGCGGGCGAACCCGTACAGTGCGTGCACCGCGGGCCGCTGTGCGGGCCGGAGCAGGCGGGTGGCGAGGAAGTAGGTGCGCCCGTGCTGCGCGTGCACCGCCCGGCAGTGCGTGTATGCGGCGACCAGGTGCGGCTCGGTGACTCCCGCGGCGGCCAGCTCTCGACGGGTCATGCCGCGCTGGATACCCGCGTCGGCGTCACCGAAGCCGGGGTCCGCTCCCGTTGAGCAGCGTGTCCACGATCCTGGCGGCCAGCACGTCGGGATCGGTGCGGGCGTCCTCGCCGTGCAGGGTTTCGCCGATGAGGGCGTAGTACACGCGCCGTACCCACGCCAGGTCGGCATCCGCGTCGAGCATGCCGTCGCGCTGGGCGCGGCCGAGCAGTTCCAGGCAGCGGCGCGCGATCTCCTCCTGGGCACGAGCCGTCGGGCTGTCCGGTTCGTCCTGCTGGTTGAGGGCGAATGCCCAGTTGACCTTGACACGCAGCACGTTGGCGGTGATCTGGTGCAGCGCCACCACCGGCGGGACGGCTTCCGGGCGGCTGGCCTCGATCGCCTCGCCTAACTGGCGGACCGCGGTCTCCGCCATGGCGCCGAGCAGGGCCTGCCTGCTGGCGAAGCGCCGGTGGATCGTCGTGCGTGCGACGCCGGCGGCCTCGGCGATCTGCTCCATGGAAGCCGCCGGGTTGCCGGCGAGCACCCGCTCCGCGGCTTCGAGGATGGCGCGCACGCTCCGTTCGGCGTCGGCGCGCAGTGGTCGTGCTCGGGTGGCCATGCTCGGGAGCCACCTCCTCTTCAGGGTCGTTACCTCCAGACGATACCGCGATGCCCCGGATCGTCACCTAATTAGAGCACCTGTGTTGCTTCTCAGGAAATAACCGCTACATTGATGTTGCAGTTTTCGTTCCTGACTAAGGAGGCTTCGCATGACAGTCGAGCGCTCAGCCCGTACCGCCCTCGTGACCGGCGCGTCGTCCGGCCTCGGTGCCGAGTTCGCCGCACAGCTCGCCGCGCGCGGCGACGATCTCGTCCTGGTGGCCAGGTCCGGCGACCGGCTCGAACGCCTTGCCGCGCGGCTGCGCGCCAACCACAAGGTGCGCGTAGAGGTGATCGTCCAGGACCTCGCCGAGCAGGACGCCGCACGCCGGATCAGCACGCGGCTCACCGCGGCGGGTATCGGTGTCGACCTGCTCGTCAACAACGCCGGGTTCGGCAGTGCAGGGCACTTCGGTGAGATCGACGCCGAGTCCGAGCGCGAGCAGCTGATGGTCAACGTCGTCGCGCTCGTCGGTCTCACCCACGCACTCGTGCCGGGAATGCTCGCCAAGGGCGGCGGCGAGATCATCAACGTGGGTTCGACGGCGGGCTTCCAGCCCTCGCCGTACTTCGTGACCTACAGCTCCGGCAAGGCGTTCGTGCTGAACTTCAGCCTCGCGCTGCGCGCAGAGCTCGGCGACCGCGGGGTGCGGGTGCTGGCACTGTGCCCCGGCCCCACCGAGACGGCGTTCTTCGACCGCGTCGGCAAGGGGGCGGCGATCGGCGGCAAGACCATGGCACCCGCCGCGGTCGTGCGCGCCGCGCTGCGCGGGCTCGAGCGCAACCGTGCCTACGTCGTGCCGGGGCTGGGCAACGCGCTCAGCGCCCACCTCACGCCGCGACGCCCGCGACGGATGATCGCGGCGATGGCCAAGCGCGTCACGCGCTCGGTCGTCGCGGGAGACCCGCGGCCGAAGGCGACGCTGGCGGCGACGGACGGGTGAAGATGGGTGAATGGAAGTTGCGGCAGCCATAGCCGGGCTGGTACTCGGCGTGCTCCTGGTCACGGCGGCGGCCAAGCGGCTCAACTGGTCCGCGCCGCTGTGTCTGGTCATCGCCGGAGTCGCCGTCTCGTACCTCCCGGGCGTTCCCGAGTACGAGCTGACCCCCGAGGTCGTGCTCCTCGGGCTCCTACCGCCGTTGCTGTACGCGACCGCGATCCGCTCGTCGCTGGTCGACTTCCGCGTCAACCGCAGTCCGATCGCGTTGCTGTCCGTCGGCCTGGTCGTCTTCAGCACGCTCGGGATCGGCGTGCTCGTGTGGCTGATCGTGCCGGACGTGCCGCTCGCCGCGGCCATCGCGCTCGGTGCGGTCGTCGCGCCGCCGGATGCGGTCGCCACCACCGCGGTCGCCCGGCGGGTTGGCCTGCCCCGCAAGGTCGTGCGCCTGCTGGAGGGGGAGAGCCTGTTCAACGACGCGACCGCGTTGGTCGCATTGCGCACGGCGATTGCAGCCATCGGCGGCTCGGTCACCGTGTTGCAGGCCGGTGGCGACTTCCTGCTGGCGGTCGCAGGCGGCGTGCTGGTGGGGGCGGTGGTCGGACTCGTGGCGGGCATGATCCGGACCCGCCTCGAGGATCCGGTCGCCGACACCGCGTTCTCGTTCGTACTACCATTTCTGGCCTATCTGCCTGCCGAGCTGATCCACGGCTCCGGCGTGCTCGCGGTGGTGACCACCGGACTCATCGTGGGGTACCGCAGCCCCACCATGCTGTCCGGGCCGTCGCGGCTCGCGAGCCGGCTGAACTGGCAGACCGTCCAGTTCCTGCTCGAGAACATGGTGTTCCTGCTGATCGGCCTGCAGCTCAAGCGCATCCTCACCGAGGTGGGCCGCAGCAACCTTGCAGGCAGCACCATCGTGCTGACCTGCGTGGCGGTGCTGGCCGGGGTCATCCTGCTGCGGTTCGTGTGGATGTTCGCCATCGGCGTGCTCCGGCGGATCGCCGGCGTGCACGCCTGGCCGTGGCGCTACACGACCGTGCTGTCGTGGGCCGGAATGCGTGGCGTGGTCACACTGGCGGCGGCCTTCGCGCTGCCGACCGGCATCCCGCACCGGGCCGTTCTCGTACTGGCCGCGTTCGTCGTCGTGGCGGGTACGCTGCTGGTGCAGGGCACAACGCTGCCGGCACTCGTGCGCAGGCTGCGGCTGCCCGCACCAGACCCGGCGGAAGATGCGTTGCAGGAGGCCGCCATGCTGGACGAACTTTCCCAGGCAGCACTCGACCGGCTCGAACAAGTGCGCAAGCCCACCGATTCGGACGATGTCGTGCAACGCCTGCGCGAGCGGGTGCGCACGCGCGCGGACGCCGCGTGGGAGCAGCTCGGCCGCCAGAGCGCCGTGGCGGAGACGCCGAGCGACGCCTACCGGCGCCTGCGCCTGGAGATGCTGGACGCCGAACGCGACACATTCCTTGCCGTGCGGGCGGCACGCCGCGTAGATGACGTCGTGCTCGCCCGCGTGCTGGCGCGCCTCGACATCGAGGAGTCCATGCTCGACCGCGCCCGGGACGAGGAAGCGGCCGCCGATCGCGAGCTCCGCACACCCGCCGCGACCGCGCGTTCGTGCGAGCATCTGGCCTCCGCGCGCGGCGACGCCTCGCCCGACTCGCCGGACACCTGCCTGGACTGCATTGCCGAGGGCAGCGAATGGGTGCATCTGCGGCTGTGCCTGCTCTGCGGGCACGTCGGCTGCTGCGACTCATCACCCCGGCGGCACGCGACGCGGCACTTCCACCGGACCGGCCACCCCGTGATACGCAGCTTCGAGCCGGGTGAGACGTGGCGCTGGTGTTACGTGGACCAGCAGCTGGGTTGACCGCGTCGGCGTGCCTGCGGAATGGTGATCCGATGGGCGCTGACGAGGAGCGGGACGGGGTTGCGCTGACCAATCTCGATCAGCCGCTGTTCGCGGGGGCGGGCGCACGCAAGCGCGACCTCGTGGACTACCTGGACGCGATGTGTGAGCGGTTCGTTGCCGAGCTGCGGGACCGTCCGCTGTCGGTGGTGCGGGTGCTGCGCGGGCAGGGACCGTTCATGCAGAAGAACGTGCCCCGGTACGCGCCGTCCTGGGTGCGCACGGTCGAGCTGTGGTCGGAGTCGTCGCAGCGGCAGGTGGCCTACGCGCTGTGCAACGACCGGCGCACGCTGCTGTGGTTCGCCAATCAGCGCGCCGTCGAATACCACCCGACCCTGCACCGGGTAGGCGAGGAGGAGCACCCCACGCATCTCGTGCTGGACATCGATCCACCCGGCGACGACGGGTTCGCGGCGGCGGTGCGCGCAGCCCACCTGGTGCGCGAGACGCTCACCGGTGCCGGGCTGAGCGGCGTGGTGAAGACCAGCGGCGCCAAGGGCGTGCACGTGTTCGTTCCGGTGGTGCCGCAGGCCACGGCTGAGGAGGTGGCCGCGGCGACCCGGGCACTGGCCGCGCGGGCCGAGCGGCTCGATCCGGCACTGGTCACGACGGCGTTCCTGCGTGAGGACCGCGGCGGCAGGGTCTTCCTCGATGCGACGCGCGCCGGCGGGGCGACGGTGATCGCCGCGTACAGCCCGCGGGTGCGGCCGGGCGTTCCGGTCTCCTTCCCGGTGGCGTGGGACGACCTGGCCAGCGTCAGCCCGGACCAGTTCACCATCGACAACGTGCCGCGCCTGCTCGGCACGCGTGATCCGTGGGCGGAGTCGATGCCCGCGCCGCAGCCGCTGAGCGCCGGGCTGATCGAGGAGGGGAGGGCCATCCCCATACCCCGCGTGCAGGCCATGCACGAGGGCAAGCGGCGAGCCCGCGCCCGCCGCCAAGCCTGACCCGCACCGACCTAGTCTGCGGTGGCTCCGCAGCTGATGTTGAGCGCGGTCGCGGTCATGGAAGCGGCCAGGTCCGAGGCCGCGAACACGGCGACGTTGCCGACGTCGGCGAAACTCGCCGCCCGGCCGAGCATGGTCTTGCCGACGACCATCTGCTCGATCTCGTCATGGTGAACATAGTCCTGCGGTATCGCGTCGGTGATCCCGCCGGTGTGCAGGGTGAGCACGCGGATGCCGTGCGGGCCGAGTTCGGCCGCGAGCTGACGGCGCAGGCCGTCGACGGCTCCGAGCGCGACCTGGAAGCCGCCGATGTAGTAGTCCCGCATCGGGTCGCGGCCGCTGTCACCGCCGAAGGTGAGGATCACGCCGGAACGCTGCTTGATCATCTGGCGAGCCGCCGCGCGGGTGGTCAGGAACATCGACCGGGTCGCGATCCGGATCGGCCGGTCGAAGTCCTCCAGTGACATCTCCGCGAGCGGCGTGCCGTGCACGTCCTCGTAGCCGATGAGGTTGAACGAGACATCGATGCTGCCGGCCGTGGCTGCCACGGCATCGGCGTGCTCGTCGACCCTGGCCTCGTCGAGTGCGTCCACGACAGCCGTTTCGGCCTGGCCCCCGGCCGCACGGATCTTCTCCGCCACGGCGTTGAGCCTGCTCTTCGTCCGTCCGGCGAGATGGACGGTGGCGCCCTCCCTGGCGAAAGCGGTGGCGACGGCGGTGCCGATGGCACCGGCGGCTCCGTAGACGATGGCGTTCTTTCCAGCGAGTAACACGGTTGTGCTCCTTAACTGTGGTCAACCTCCCCGATGACTCCATCTGACCCTTGACAAATTGATTTGTCAAGGGGGCTTGACCGGCGCGATCGGGTCGTAGTTGGCTGCGCTGGATGGCTCTGCGCGGAACCGGGAGTGAGATGTCGCGAGATCACGTCGATGTGCTCATCGTGGGCGCCGGACTCTCCGGCGTCGGCGCGGCATGTCAGCTGCGGACACGCTGCCCCGGCAAGAGCGTCGCCATCCTCGAGGCACGCGGCGAGATCGGCGGCACCTGGGATCTCTTCCGCTACCCGGGCGTGCGGTCGGACTCCGACATGTTCACCCTCGGCTATTCCTTTCGGCCGTGGACCCGGGCTGATTCCATTGCCGACGGTGCATCGATCCGCGAGTACATCCGCGACACCGCGCGCGAGCACGGCATCGAGGAGCACATCCGGTTCCACCACCGGGTCGTCCGTGCGGAGTGGGACTCCGGCCGGACACAGTGGACGGTCGAGGCCGAGCGCACCGACACCGGTGAGACGGTCCTGCTGACATGTGGCTTCCTGTTCGTGTGCTCCGGCTACTACCGCTACGACGAGGGCCACACGCCGGACTTTCCCGGCGCGGACCGGTTCGCCGGCACGGTGGCGCACCCGCAGCACTGGCCCGCGGAGCTGGACTGCACCGGCAAACGCGTCGTCGTCATCGGCAGCGGAGCCACAGCGGTGACGCTGGTGCCTGCACTGGCGCGCACGGCAGGGCATGTCACGATGCTGCAGCGCTCACCGGGTTACGTGTTGTCCCTGCCGGCCCGGGATGCCCTCGCGGGCGTGCTCCGCCGCGTACTGCCCGCCAGGGCGGTCTACCCGATCGTGCGCTGGAAGAATGTCCTACTGGCTACGGCGCTGTTCCAGCTGAGCCGCAGGCGGCCCGCGCTGGTGAAGAAGCTGTTGCGCATGGGCGTGCACAACAGCCTTCCCGCCGCCTACGAGGTCGACCGCCATTTCACCCCGCGGTACCAGCCGTGGGATCAGCGGATGTGCTTCGTTCCCGACGGTGACCTGTTCCGGGCCCTGCGAGCCGACGGGGCCTCGATCGTCACCGACACGATCGAAACCTTCACGGAGACGGGAATCCGCCTCGCGTCGGGTGCGGAGCTCGACGCCGACGTGATCGTCACCGCGACCGGGCTCAACCTGCTGCCCATCGGCGGGATGACGCTGACCGTCGACGGCGAGGAGGTCGACCTCGCAGGCACCGTCGCGTACAAGGGCATGATGCTGAGCGGGGTACCGAACTTCGCGTTCACCCTCGGCTACACGAACGCCTCGTGGACGTTGAAAGCCGACCTGGTCAGCGGGTACGTCTGCCGGCTGCTCAACCACATGGACGCCCGCGGCTACCGGCAGTGCACGCCGACCCCGCCGTCAGCGGCGTTGCCGGCCGAGCCGCTGATCGACCTCACCGCGGGCTATGTCCTTCGCGGCGTGAGCGCGCTACCGAGGCAGGGGCCGGCCACGCCATGGCGGCTGCACCAGAACTACCCGCGAGATGTGCTCCTCATGCGTTACGGCCCCGTCGACGACGACATCCGCTTCGCCGGCGCACATTAGTCCGTTGTAGACAGACCGGCATGCTGTTCGAGACGGTCGATCCGCTCCAGGACGGGGCGAAGTTCCTGCCGCACCGCCGCCGCCATCCCTGCGGGGTCCACTGTGGGCTGGTTGCCGGTCTGGGCGCGGAGATGGGCGTAGCCGGTGAGTGCGGCCACGACTGCCCGGCGCGCCGAGCGCAGGTCGACACCGAGATCGCGCAGGACCTGCCCGGCCGTTCCGTCCGGTTCGCCGAGCAGGCCGAGCAGGCCGAGCAGGCCGAGCAGGCCGAGCAGGCCGAGCAACAGGTGCTCGCAGCCGACATAGTTGTAGCCGAGTGCGACGGCCTCCGTCACGGTCAGCTCGAGCGCATTGGCTGCCGGACCGTTAGTTGGGGTTAGTCACAAGCGAGTTGTGGCGGTGCCGACCGGTACGCCGGGGGAGTGGCCGACAGCTGAATCGGGTTGCGGGTCAGCCGCACCTCGGTGCCGTCCGCGCGGGGCAGGCCGACGATCGGCGCCAGGCCGAGCTCGGTGGCCAGCCGGAACGCGCCTGCCATGTCGTTGACCACGCCGGCGGGAACCCGCGCAGCGGTCAGCTCCTTCGCCCACTCCGCCGCTGTCCGCGTGGCCAAGAGGTGCACCAGTTCCGCACGCAGGGCCGAGCGGTTGCCGACACGTGCGGTGTTGGTGGCGAAACGGGCGTCGTCGGCGAGTTCCGGTGTCCCCAGCACCGTGCAGAGGGCGCCGAACTGACGGTCGTTGCCCACCGCGAGAACCAGGTCGCCCTCGGCGCACGGCAGCACCTCGTAGGGTGCGATGCTGGGATGCTGGTTGCCCATTCTGGCCGGCACGACACCGCCCGAGGTGAAGGCCGCGCCCTGGTTGACCAGCGCCGCGAGCAGAGATGACAGCAGGTTGACCTCGACCCATTGACCCTCGCCGGTGGCGTCGCGGTGCCGCAGCGCGGCGAGAATGCCGACGGTGGCGAACAGTCCGGCGAAGACGTCCACGACGGCGACCCCCACCTTCTGCGGCTCACCGTCGGGGGTGCCGGTGATGCTCATCAGCCCGCCGAGGGCCTGGACCAGCAGGTCGTAGCCGGGCAGTTCCGCGCCGCGTTCCCGGCCGAAGCCGGTGATCGAGCAGTACACCAGCCCCGGGTTGGCCGCGGAGAGTTCCGCGTAGCCGAGCCCGAGCCCGTCGAGCAGGCCTGGCCGGAAGTTCTCGACCACGACATCGGCGCCGCGGACGGCCTGGCGGGCCACTTCGACGCCATCCTTAGTGGACAGATCGAGGGTGACGCTGTCCTTGTTGCGGTTGACGGACTGGAAGTAGGTGGACTGGCCACCCGGGTCGAAGGGTGGTCCCCAGCTACGGGTGTCGTCCCCGGTGTGCGGTCGCTCGATCTTGGTCACCGTGGCGCCGAGGTCGGCGAGCAGCATCGTGGCGAAAGGGCCTGCGAGTACCCGCGAGAAGTCGACGACCCGCAGGCCGCTCAGCGACGAAGCCATATGCCAGATCTCCTTATTTTCGAATTTCGAAGATTCACGCTAGGGTCTGCGGTAGACGAGGTCAAGGA
The DNA here is from genome assembly GCF_040645195.1 of Saccharomonospora sp. NPDC046836. Lineage (NCBI taxonomy): Bacteria > Bacillati > Actinomycetota > Actinomycetes > Pseudonocardiales > Pseudonocardiaceae > Saccharomonospora > Saccharomonospora sp. NPDC046836. Next base: position 298,357 of record NZ_JBEYXW010000002.1, on the reverse strand, counting down.
GATGAGCACGATGCCCAGTGCCGGTAAAGCCAGCGCCGTCAACCCGCGGGACTATCTGGCGATCGACGCCCTGCTGTCGGACGAGGAACGCGACATTCGCGATGTCGTCCGGGCCTACGTCCGCGACCACGTCACGCCGCATGTGGGGGAGTGGTTCGAGGAGGGCAGGATTCCCCGCGAGCTGCCCCGTGAGCTGGGCAAGCTGGGCGTGCTCGGCATGCACCTGGAGGGCTATGGCTGTGCTGGTGCCAGCGCCACCGCCTACGGCCTTGCCTGCCTGGAGCTCGAAGCCGGCGACAGCGGGGTGCGCAGCTTGGTGTCGGTGCAGGGCTCGCTGGCGATGTACGCGATCCACCGCTGGGGTTCGGAGGAGCAGAAGCAGGAATGGCTGCCGCGGATGGCCGCCGGTGAGGCCGTCGGGTGTTTCGGCCTCACCGAGCCGGATTCCGGCTCGGACCCCGGTTCGATGCGCACCTATGCGCGGCGTTCCGGCGACGACTGGATCCTGCACGGCCAGAAGATGTGGATCACCAACGGCTCCCTGGCCGACGTCGCGGTGGTGTGGGCGGGCACCGAGGACGGGGTGCGCGGGTTCGTGGTTCCCCGTGGCACCAAGGGTTTCAGCACGCAGGACATCCACGGCAAGCTGTCGCTGCGCGCGTCGGTGACCTCGGAGCTCATCCTGGACGAGGTACGGCTTCCCGGGAGTGCCGTGTTGCCAGGTGCCACCTCGCTTCGGGGGCCGCTGTCCTGCCTCAACGAGGCCCGGTACGGCATCGTGTGGGGCGCGGCCGGGGCGGCCAGGGCCTGCTTCGAGTCCGCAGTGGACTACAGCACCACCCGGGTGCAGTTCGGCAAGCCCATCGCCTCGTTCCAGCTGCAGCAGCAGAAGCTGGCGACGATGGCGCTCGAGGTCAACCGTGCCACCCTGCTCGCCCTGCACCTGGGCAGGATGAAGGACGCGGGCACGTTGCGGCCCGAGCACGTCAGCATGGGCAAACTCGGCAACGTCAACGCGGCATTGGATGTCGCCCGCACGGCTCGGCAGGTGCTCGGTGCCAACGGGATCACCCTGGAGTACCCGGTGATCCGGCACATGAACAACCTGGAGTCGGTGGTCACCTACGAGGGCACCGCCGATGTGCATGCCCTCGTCGTGGGTGGCGCGCTGACCGGGATCCAGGCGTTCCGCTGAGCCCGCCGGATAGGGTCAGCCGGTGAGCACGCGGCAGACGGGACCCGGTACCACGGCCGAGCACGCGCTGGACGGCCTGCGCAAGGCGATCATCGCCGGTGAGCTGCGGCCAGGGCAGCGCGTCCGGCAGGAGGAGATCGCCGACAACTTCGGGGTGAGCGTCGCGCCGGTGCGGGAGGCCCTTCGTGTCCTCGAACAGGAAGGGCAGGTCGTCTACCGGCCACGGCGCGGATACTTCATCACCGAGCTGAACGCGGCCGATCTGCAGGAGATCTACGCGCTGCGCCAGGTGCTGGAGGAGCGGGCCGCGCGCCGGGCGCTGCCCACACTCGACGACGACGCGATCGAGCGCATCGCGCTCGCGGCGCGGGACTGTGCCGAGGCCGCCGAGCGCGGCGATGTCGCCGCCGAGCTCGCGGCCAACCGCCGGTTCCACTTCGGACTGCTGGAGTCGCCGGATCAGGTACACACCATGCGGCTGATCCGGCTGCTCTGGGACTCCACCGAGGCCTACCGCGCCCTGTACTACAACTCACCCGAGGAGCGGACCCACGCGGTGCATTCGCACGACCAGATCCTCGCCGCCGTCCGCCGCCGCGATGCCGACACCCTCGTCGCCGAGCTGGACGCCCACCGCTCCCGCGCGCTCGACGTACTGACGCGCGTCCTCGCCGACGACGGTCGGTAGGCCCGCGTTCGTGTTGTGCGCAGCGTGGCGGTCGGCGATTCCGGGTTGTGATGCGATGGCTGGCTTGTCCGGTGCTTCTTCCGGAACTGGCCTGGCGGGCAACCGCACCCACGGGACGATCCGGGGCCGGGACACCTACGGGACCACCGCCGTCATCGCCGTCGAGGCGGCCACACGGCTGGCTACAGGCGACACCAAGAGCGGAGTGCTCGCCGCAGCGCAGGCATTCGATCCTGCGGGCTTCCTCGACACGCTGGCCGACCACGGTCTGGACTGGACGATCCAGGAGACGGCGACCGTGGACTGACACACAGTCCGCGGATTCATTTCGCGCCGAACACAATCACATTATTTTCAGAGAATTGTTCCGAGTTGTGGGACAGGGTGCGCCGGAAACGAATCCGGTCGTTAACTGTGTGCGGTTCGCGACCATCCGATTACCGTTTCCGACACAGAAAGCAGGCCCCCGACATGACGAGCACGCCAGCGGGATGGTCGTTCGAGACCCAGCAGATCCACGCCGGTGCGGCGCCCGATCCCGCAACTGGCGCCCGCGCCACACCGATCTACCAGACCACGTCCTACGTCTTCCGCGACACCCAGCATGGTGCGGACCTCTTCAGCCTCGCGGAGCCGGGCAACATCTACACCCGGATCAACAACCCGACGCAGGATGTCCTCGAACAGCGGGTGGCCGCACTGGAGGGCGGCGTGGCCGCGGTGGCGTTCGCATCGGGTCAGGCGGCCGAGACCGCCGCCATTCTCACCCTCGCCCGGTCTGGTGACCATTTCGTATCGAGCGCCTCGCTTTACGGCGGCACCTACAACCTGTTCCATTACACGCTGCCCAAGCTGGGCATCGAGGTGTCCTTTGTCGACGATCCGGACGATCTGGACCAGTGGCGTTCCGCAGTGCGGCCCAACACCAAACTGTTCTTCGCCGAGACACTCGCCAATCCACGGTCGAGCGTGCTGGACATCGCCGCCCTCGCCCGCATCGCGCACGCGGCCGGGGTGCCGCTCGTGGTCGACAACACGGTGCCGACGCCCTACCTGCTGCGGCCCATCGAGCATGGTGCGGACATCGTGGTGCACTCGGCCACGAAGTACCTCGGCGGGCACGGCACCGCCGTGGCCGGTGTGGTCGTCGACGGCGGCACCTTCGACTTCGGCGCGCATGCCGATCGGTTCCCGGACTTCTCCGAACCGGACCCGAGCTACCACGGGCTGAGGTACTGGGAGGCGCTCGGTCCTGGCGCGTTCGCGGCGAAGCTGCGCGTGCAGCTGTTGCGTGACACCGGCGCCGCCATCGCCCCGCTGACCAGTTTCCTCGTGTTGCAGGGCATCGAGACGCTCTCCCTCCGGCTCGACCGGCACGTGCAGAACGCGCAGGCGCTCGCCGAGTGGCTCGCGGCACGCGACGAGGTGGCGGCCGTGTACTACGCCGGCCTGCCGTCGAGCCCGTGGTATGAGGCGGCGCGCAGGTATCTGCCGAAGGGAGCGGGGGCGGTGGTCTCCTTCGAACTGCGTGGTGGGGTCGAGGCTGGCCGGGCCTTCGTCGACGGCACCGAGCTGTTCAGCCAGCTGGTCAACATCGGTGACGTGCGCAGCCTCATCGTTCACCCGGCGAGCACCACGCACTCCCAGCTCACCCCCGAGGAGCAGGCCGTCACCGGTGTGACGCCGGGACTGGTGCGGCTGTCCGTTGGCCTGGAGGGCATCGAGGACCTCAAGGCTGATCTGGAGGCGGGTTTCCGGGCGGCCAAGGACCAGCTGTGAGCCTGACGGCGGCCCGGGGTCGCCATCCGGTCAGCGCTGCCTGGCGCGACGGCGACCCACAGGGCCGGCGGCAGTGGTTCGTCTCCGCGAAGCCGCTCGGGCTGGCGCGCGGCAGGGTGCTTCCCGGCTACCGGCTCGCCTACGAGACGTGGGGCACGCCGGCTCCGGACCGGTCGAACGCCGTCCTGGTCCTGCATGCGCTCACTGGGGACAGCCACGTCGCGGGACCGGCCGGGCCCGGCCATCCCATGGCGGGGTGGTGGGATGGCCTCGTCGGACCGGGCAGGGCGCTGGATCCGGCGGAGCTGTTCATCGTCGCGCCCAACGCGCTCGGCGGCTGCCAGGGCAGCACCGGGCCTGCGTCGACAGCGCCGGACGCGCTGCCGTGGGGCAGCCGTTTCCCCGCATTGACCGTTCGTGACCTCGTCACGGCGGAGGCCGCGCTGGCCGATCACCTCGGCATCGCCTCCTGGGCACTGGTGGTCGGTGGCTCGATGGGCGGTATGCGGGCACTCGAGTGGGCGGTGAGCTACCCGGCGCGGGTGCGCGGCCTCGCCGTGCTCGCCACGGCAGCACAGACCAGCGCCGACCAGATCGCCTGGACGTCGGCCCAGCTCGCCGCCATCCGGGGCGATCGGGGCTGGCGCGGCGGCGACTACTACTTCGCGCCGGAGGGCGATGGCCCACACCGCGGGCTCGGGATGGCACGCCGCATCGCGCATGTGACGTATCGCAGCGAACCCGAGCTGGCCGCCCGTTTCGGTAGGTCGCCACAGCCGGGGGAGGACCCCTGGGCGGGCGGGCGGTTCGCCGTGGAGTCCTATCTGGACCATCACGCCGGCAAGCTGGTGCGCCGGTTCGACGCGGGCAGCTATGTGGTGCTGTCGGAGGCGATGAACCTGCACGACGTGGGCCGTGGCCGTGGTGGCGTCCAGCAGGCACTGCGCCGGATCACCGCGACGACGGTCGTCGCGGGCGTGGACAGCGACCGGCTGTACCCGCTGGAGCAGCAGGAACTGCTCGCCGCGGACATCCCCGGTGCGGCGCGGCTGGGTGTGCTGTCGTCCGCACATGGCCACGATGGGTTTCTCGTCGAGGTGGACCAGGTCGCGGCGCTCTTGACGGACCTGCTCGGCGCGGTGCGTACCGCCGGCGGCGCCACCTGGTGAACCGTCTGTTGTGGACTCGACCCCGGCCGGTGCGCCGCGGCCGTTGCCGTCGACGGCGAAACCAGGTGTAGTGATCGGGTGACCGGGTACGCCGTGGCCGTGGAGGGTGCTGTGGAGACGGCTGATGCGGTGGTGATTGGCGCGGGCCCGAACGGCCTGGTCGCCGCGAACCTACTCGCCGATGCGGGCTGGGATGTGCTGGTACTCGAAGCCACCGCACAGCCGGGTGGGGCCGTGCAGACCGCGGAGCTGATCGAACCGGGCTTCCACCACGACCGGTTCAGCGCGTTCTACCCGATGGCGGCGGTGTCGCCGATCATCGCCGGGCTGGGGCTCGACGAGTACGGCCTGCGCTGGCGGCACGCTCCCGCGGTGCTCGCACACATCCTGCCGGACGACCGCTGCGCCGTGGTGTCGCGGTCACTGGAACACACCATGGCCTCCCTCGCCCGGTTCCAGCCTGGCGACGGTGATGCCTGGGCCGCCGAGGTCGCCGCGTGGTCACGCATTCGCGAACCCTTCCTGCGGGCGCTGTTCACACCCTTCCCACCGGTGCGTTCCGGCGCGCGGCTCCTGCGCACACTCGGCGCCGCGGACGCCCTGCGCTTCGCCCGGATGGTCACGATGCCGGCCAGTGCACTCGGTCGGGAGCGGTTCGGTGGTGACGGCGCAAGGCTGCTGCTGGCGGGCAACGGCCTGCACACCGATCTCGGGCCGGGGCATGCGGGCAGCGCGGTGTTCGGCTGGCTGCTCTGCATGCTCGCCCAGGACGTCGGCTTCCCCGTGCCGCAGGGGGGTGCCGGGCGGCTGAGCGGTGCGCTGGTGCGACGGTTGGAGGCGCGTGGTGGCCGGATCGCCTGTGGTCGCGCCGTGACCAAGGTGCTCACCGCGCGAGGCGCGGCGGTCGGCGTCGTGGACGACTCCGGTGCGCTGGTACGGGCCAGGCGGGCGGTGCTGGCCGACGTGCCCGCACCAGCGCTGTACCTGCGGCTGGTCGGTGCCGAGGCACTACCCGCGCGACTCGTGGCCGATGCGCGACGGTTCACCTGGGACGACGCTACGGTGAAGGTCGACTGGGCGCTATCGGCGCCGATCCCGTGGCGTAACCCGGAGGCATCCGCCGCGGGCACGATCCACCTGGATCTCGATCTCGCAGGCTTGTCGCGCTACAGCGCCGATCTCGCGGCGGGCCGCGTCCCCGAGCAGCCGTTTCTGATCATGGGGCAGATGTCGACCGCCGACTCGTCCCGCTCACCAGCGGGGACAGAGACCGCGTGGGCGTACACGCACGTGCCACGCGGCGATACGTGGGATGGCGATCGGCTGCGCCGTTACGCCGACCACCTCGAAGGCACCATCGAACGGCACGCCCCCGGTTTCACCACCCGCATCCGCGGCCGTTTTCTGCAGGGGCCGCGCGAGCTGGAGGGCAGCAACCCGAGCCTCGTGGAAGGTGCGGTCAACGGCGGCAGCGCGGTGATCCACCAGCAACTCGTCTTCCGGCCGACGCCGGGTCTGGGTCGGTCCGACACACCCATCGACCGGCTCTTCCTGGCCAGCGCCTCGGCACACCCGGGCGGTGCCGTGCACGGCGGGCCCGGTGCCAACGCGGCCAGGGCCGCACTGGCGAGGGCGGGCGTGGGCGGCGGGCTGTACGGCCGGCTGATGCGGACGTTGCAGGGTGCGGTCTACGCGGACTGAGTGCTCACCGGTGCCTACCGGGGTGGCGGTGCCATGGTGGCGATGCCGGGCGCGGCGTGTGGCCAGATCAGCAGGACCGGGCAGGGAGCGTGATCGACGACGAACCGGGTGGCCGGTCCGAGGCTGCGCGGTCCGAGCCGGGTGCGATCGCCGTCCCGGGCAAGGATGAGCAGGTTGGCACCGTCGGCCACGGCGACGACCTCGCGCTCGACGCGCCCGGTTCGTTCGAGCCGGACGCAGGCGCGCCCGAACCGCTCGGCGGCGCCCTGGAGCAGAGCTTCGGCGGACTCGGCGGCCAGGTGTTCCAGCCGGGCACCGGGATCACGGTCCGGCCTGCCGCGGCCGAGTAGGCCGGCGAATGCGCCGTGGGCGGCGCCGGGGATGTCTTCGTCGATGACGTGGAGCAGGACGACCTCGGCGCCCTCGGGCGCGTGGGTGCGGGCAGCATCCACGCACGCAGGCCAGGTGCCTTCGGCGATCCAGACGATGACGGCCATGCCGGTTCACGCTCCGATCCCGATCGTATGCAGCGAAGCCCACAGCGCCAGCACGGCGAGGATCAGGCTCAGCGGGACGGTGAGCAGGCCGAGCCGGGTGAACTCGGCCAGTCCCACGTCGGTGTCGTGCTGGCGGACGATGCGCCGCCACAGCAGGGTGGCCAGCGACCCCGCGTAGGTGAGGTTCGGGCCGATGTTGACCCCGAGCAGGACCGCCAGCACTGCCGCAGGCCCTGCCGGGACGGTGATTGGTAGCAGCACCAGCACGGCCGGGAGGTTGTTGATGAGGTTCGCCAGCGCGGCAGCCACAGCGGCGACACCGAGCAGTGCGGGCAGGCTGGTCCCGGCGGCGACGAGATGCCCGAGCGCGCTGGCGAGGCCGTTGTCCACCACCGCGCGGACGACGATCGACAACGCCAGCACGAACACGAGAAACGGCAGCGCCGCGGCCCGCACGATGCCGGTGACCCGGGTACGGCGCTGGGCAAGCGCCCGCCCGGCCAGCAGCACGGCGCCGGCCAGGGCAGCCCACGCCGGGTTCACGCCCGCCGCGGAGGTGAGTACGAACCCGGCGAGGGTGGCCACCAGCGCGGCCAGCGCGACGATCGGCAGCTCCGGTGGCTCGGTGCTGGGCGTCGCGGCCGCACCGGCCTCCAGTTCGCTGGCGAAGAACCGCCGGAAGACCAGGTACTCGGCGGCGATGGCGACCAGCCATGGCGCGGCCATCAGGGCGGCGAAGCGGGTGAAGCTCAGCCCGCTCGCGGCGAACGCCAGCAGGTTGGTCAGGTTGGACACCGGCAGGAGAAGTGAGGCCGTGTTGGACAGGTGGGTGCAGGCGTAGACGTGTGGTTTCGGGCGGGTGCCGACCCGGGCGGCGGTGGCGAAGACCACCGGCGTGAGGAGCACGACGGTCGCATCCAGGCTCAGCACCGCCGTGATCGCCGACGCGGCCGCGAACACCCCGCCCAGCAGGCGGTGGGGGTACCCGCGCGTGATCCGGGCCAGCCACGCGCCGCAGGCGTGGAACAGGCCCTCGTCGTCGCACAGCTGAGCGAGCACCAGTATCGCGGCCAGGAAGCCGATCACTGGCGCAAGCCGCTGTATCTCGGCGGCGGCGTCGGCAGGGGAGACCGCCCCGGCGGCTATGAGGACAACGGCGGCGGGGACCGCGGCGACCGCTTCGGACCAGCCCCGCGGGCGCACCACCGCGAAGCCGAGGACCAGCAGCAGCAGCGCGACGGAGAGTGTCTCGGCCGGCGCACCACTCACCATGGCGGGCCCGCCACGAGCCGGTCCACTTCGGACAACAGCGACGGCCGCGGGTACGCAGCGGACGCGGCAGCCATGCGGTTCCTCCTCGGCGGTGGGTTTCCCGGACCGGCAGGAGGAAAACGTGCCGAAGGTGTACGTGCCCGCGGCGCGGGTAACCGGCAGCTGTGACAGCGCCCAACGCGAACAGGAGGGTCGCGGTGAGCACCATCACCAAGGCGGTGGACGTGAACGTCCCGGTCTCCGCCGCGTACCGCCAGTGGACGCACTTCGAGTCGTTCCCGGAGTTCATGGAAGGAGTCGAGGAGGTCCGGTGGATCGACGACACGCACATGCACTGGGTCACCAGGCTCGGTGACGCGACACGTGAGTTCGACGCGACTGTCACCGAGCGGCATCCCGACGAACGGGTCGCGTGGACGTCGGATTCCGGGCCCGGCCACGCCGGCGTGATCATGTTCCACCGGATAGGGGAGGGCGTGACCAGGGTGACGGCGCAGTTGGACATCGATCCGGAGGGTTTCGTCGAGAACGTGCCCGACAGGACCGGTGTGATCGATCGGCGGGTGAACGGCGACCTGTGGCGGTTCAAGGAGCTGATCGAGAAAGCGTTCCAGCACCAGCTAGATGTATAACGCCCTATACGGCTCGTGCTTGGGAAAAATCCTCGCGCATTCCAGCCTCAGACACACGTCACCCCCAAGACGCCCAGAAGCCAGGACTCAGCGTGGGTCCCGCCCTACGAGGCCGAGCAGGCGGTCCTGCAGGGGCGCGTCCGTGACGACCGCGACCTCGGGTCCGAGTACCTCGATGCCGGGGCCGAACGCGCCGGGTGTGCGTAACTTGTCCAGCAGGTCGGGCGGCATCGTCGTGTACAGCGCCCACAGCCGCTCGACGTCATCCGGGTCCATTGCCTCGTCCTGGCCGGTCGCGCGCGCGAGGTCCCAGCGGTGGACCACCATGTCATCGCTGACGACGCGGTCGATGTGCTCCTCGACGGTCATGCTGCCGGTAGGCGTCTCGCAGAGGCTGGTGGTCAGCGCGCGATCGCCGATCACGACTTCGAGATCGGCGCGGGCCGCCCGGAAGGCGCCGAGTGGATCGTCCGCCACAGCCGGCGCGGCACTGAGTGAGCGCCCGACCGGATGCAACATGGCGCCGTGCATGTCGATCAGGTGGGCCACGACGTCGCGCGCGGTCCAGGCCGCGCAGGGTGACTGACTGGGCCACTGGTCGGGTCGGACAGCGGCGATCGTGCGCTCGACCGCATCGGCGCGCCGCCGGTACCTGGCCGCGAAATCCGTCATGGCACACCAGCGTAGGGGCTGACCTGTCAGTCAGCAGCGGTTTCGGTGATGGACATGACGTTGCCGTCCGGGTCGCGGAAGGCGAACATCGCTGGGATTCCGGGCCAGCGCAAGATCTCATCGGTGTCGACACCGGCGGCTCGCAGTTCGGCATGCGCGGCTTCGGCGTCGTCGGTGGTGAATCGAATGCCGATAGCGCCGCGGCTCACATCGGGGTTGGCGGGCTCGAGGGTGACGATGATGGTGTCAGCGCCGGGGGCGAGTTCGATCCAACGCCCGCCGTTGGGGATGGGGCCGTCACGCAGCATCGTGAATCCGAGGGTGCCGACGTAGAAACGCAGCGCGGCGTCTTGGTCATCGACGGGGATGCTGACGGTTCGGACTCCGGTGATGTGGGTCTTCGTCGCGGTCATCGGGTGCTCCTTCGTGGGGTCGGTGGGATGCGTTCACCGAGGTGCACGGTGACGGGGTCGCCGGCCTCTTTGCCGATCTGTGCGCGCACCTCGGCGGGGACGGCGAGTTTGTGGGTGCCGTCGCCGATGGCCATGAACGCCCCGCGGAACGGGTGGCCGTCGATGCTGCCGCGGATGCGGACGAGGCCGCGCGTACCAAAGAACTCGGCCGATCCGGGCATGACGACGTAGGTCCAGCCGCCTTTCTTCGGGCTACGTTGCAGAACCGCCGTAAACGTCTTGTCGAGAGCGGTCATTGCGATCCTCCGTACATGAGTGAGCCTGGTGTGGTGAGTTCCTGTCCGGTTTCGAGCCACGTCTTGAGTCCGGAGAGGATCATCGGCCAGCCTCCGTAGAGGTGCTCGTCGGCGCCCTCGCGCAGCTGATCGTGGGTAACGGTGAGCCGGCACGAGTCGCCGACCGGCTCGATGTCCCAGGTGATTCGGCTGGTGCCTTCGGCGGCGACATCGTCGTCCCAGACTGCGTGGAAGGACTGCACCAGCCGGTGCGGCGGCTGGATCTCGAGGTTCTCACCTTCGATGAGCGGGCCCGGCGCTCCGGCGTGCTCCACCTGGTAACTCGACCCCGGCGCCCACTCGGACTTGATGCGCGCGCCGAACTGGTAACGCGCCCGGGACTCCGGATCGGTGATCGCCTGCCACAACCGTTCCGGGGTGGTCCGGATATAGATTTCGAAGACCTTCTCCATGTTCGCCTCCAGGTCGCGTTTGAGATCGACGAGGCCGGCCGCCCAGGCCTCGGTGTACTTGCTGACCCACCGGTCGTGGACCAACCGGATCGGCACAGGGTTGAGGTAATGCAGCTTCTCCCGGCCTCGGCGGCGGGAGGTCACCAACCCGGCCTCTTCCAGTAGCCGCAGGTGCTTGGCCACTGCCACACGCGTCATGGCGAATCGGCCAGCCAGCGCCCCCAACGTCTGACCGTCCTGCCGGAACAGCTCGTCAAGCAGTTCGCGCCGCGTCGGATCGGCAAGCGCCTTGAACACGGGTTCCACTCATCCGAGTTTAGGAAACCATATGGTTTCATGTCAAGGCGTCAACGTCAGTCGTCGCCTGCGAGCGGAGTCGCTCTGTCTGGCCATGTGGCAGAACCAGTGGGCGGTGCGCAGTGACTGCTGGACCACCGTTCGGACCGGACCGCGGCGATCGTGCGCTCGTCAGCCGGGATGTCGCACCGGTCCGCTCAGGCGTCGCGGGTGATGAGTTCGGCCAATTCCTCGGCGAGCGGCAGGCTGGCCGCGACGATTCCGGACCAGCGCCGCGTCAGGTCCGGGTCGAGTTCCAGCGGCCGTCCACGCGCGTCGAGCACCGCTCCGCCCGCGGCCGGCACGGTCACCAGCGCGGTGGCCAGGTCGACGATGCGATGCGTGTCGGAGCCGGGGTCGCAGAAGGCGTCGATCGCGCCTTCGGCGACGAATGCGGCTTCCAGCACGGTGCTGGACAGGATCCGGACCCGGCCCGCGCGATCGGCAATGCGCTGCCAGGCGCGGGCGCCGCGGGGTTTGGGACGCAGCAGGTTGACGGCCGCGCCGTCGACGGTGGTGCGGCCGGTCGTGCGGAACGGCACCGGCTCACCCGTGACGGCATGCCAGGCGCGGCCGGTGTCGAGCCAGGTCGTCAGTGCCTCGGTAGCGCGGCCGTCCACGGCGACGACCCCGGCGAAGCAGCACAGCGGCACGCCTGCGGCGGCGTTGGCCGAACCGTCCACCGGGTCGACGACGAGTGTGACCGCCGAGCCGTTGTCGACGAAGCCCGCCTCTTCGCTGAGCAGGTTCACACCATGGCGGTGCGCCGCCTCGGCGATCGCGTCCTCCACGATCCGGTCGACGCGCATGGTGGGGGTGCCGTCGGCGCCGGCGGCGATCTCCTCGGCGAGCTCCGCCCTGCTGTAGTGCCGCCGGGCCTGCGCGTAGGCCGCGGATGCCGCCCGCGCGGCCTCGGCGAGTGCGGCATCCACGCCGATGGGCAGGTCCGGCTCGGGAACGGGCCACGGGATCATCGAGCTCATGTGCTCATCCTGCCGAACTGTATGGATTGGACGGTCAGTCTCCACCGGCGGTGTCGCGCCGGAAAATGCCCTTCGCGTCAGCAGGTCAGCCGTTCGCGGGCACCTGCGTGGGCCACGTGGACGTCTCGGCGTGTTCGAGCAGACCCCGCTCGACAAGTAGGTCCACCACCTGCCGCGCGCCGGTTTCGGCATCGACCTCGCTGGTGTCGAGGCTGAGGTCGGGGTGCGCCGGCTGTTCGTACACATCGTCTACACCGGTCAGGCCGGTCACCTCGCCGACAGCCGCCCGCGCGTAAAGCCCTTTCGGGTCCCGGCGAGCGCATTCCCGCAGCGGCGTGCTGACGTAGACCTCGACGAAGGCCGAACCTCGTTGTTCGTGTTGTTGCCGCACCGCCTGGCGCGTCTCGGCGTAGGGGGCGATCACCGGAACCAGCGTGAGTACCCGGTGGCTGGCCAGCAGTTCGGCGATGAACCCGACGCGTCTGCCTTGCACGTCGCGGTCGCGCCGGGAGTAACCGAGGTCGCTGGAGATCGTTCTGCGGATCTCGTCGCCGTCGAGGACCTCGACTTCCGTCTCGTCGCCGACCATGGATGCCACTGTGCGGGCCAGGGTGGATTTTCCTGCTCCGGACAACCCGGTCAGCCACACCGTCACACCGCGCCTGAGCCGCAGGGCGGGGCCCGATGACATACCTGCCCTCCTCACTTGTCGTGCCCGCTGTGCGGACTGGTTCCGCCTTCCGTGGTCGCCCATCATGCCGGTTCGCGCGGAGTTAGTAACGTTCCGCATGAAAAACACAGGAAGTTGCCAGGAAAACCGTCACCCCTATGCACTACGATCTTGGGGCCATGACTTTTCGTTGCCAGCGTGTGTACCTGCATGTCGGTCTGCCGAAGACAGGGACGACGTCCCTGCAGGAACTCCTGTGGCATCACCGTGAGGGGATCGCCGCGGCCGGCGTGCAGTACGCGGGGCCCGATGCGGCGGCGCAGCACCGGGCAGCGATGGATGTACACCGTGGACGGTACGGCCACTGGGGGGAAGAGGGCACGGCCGGTTCGTGGGGCTGGCTGGTCGAGCAGGCACGTGCCTGGTCGGGGACGTCCGTGATCTCGAGCGAGCTCCTGGCACCGGCCAGCCCGGAGGAGGCCGCGCGGGTGCTCGCCGACCTGGATTTCGCCGAGGTGCACGTGGTCTGCACGACCCGGGACCTCGCGCGGCAGATTCCCTCGGTGTGGCAGGAGAATGTCAAGACCCGCCAGGAGACGTCGTTCCCGCGGTTCCTTGCCGCGCTGCATGCGCCTGAACTGGACGAGATCTCCCGGCTGTTCTGGGACTTCCAGGATCTGCCGCGGGTGCTGCGCACCTGGGGCGCGGGGTTGCCGCCTGAGCGGGTGCATGTGGTGACGGTGCCGCCCCGCGGCACGCCGGGTGACGTGTTGTGGCAGCGGTTCGCGTCGGTCCTCGGCCTTGACGGCGCGGCGTTGCGCACCGCGGTGCCGCACTACAACAACTTCTCCCTCGGGATGGCCGAGACCGAACTGCTGCGGCGCGTCAACGCGGCCGTCGGCGACGATCTGCCCTGGCTGCAGTACGCCGATGTCGTCAAGGACGAGTTCGCCGCCCGGATACTCGCGGCGCGTGGTGGTTCCACGCACATTGCCTTGCCCGCGAAGGACTACAGCTGGGTGCGCGACGCCGCCCAGCGGTTCGTCGACGAGATCGCCGCAGGCGGCTACCACGTCGTGGGCGAGCTGACCGATCTGCTGCCTGCCGAACCGCGGCCGGGGACGGCCGGCTCGGCTGAGGAACTGGTACCGACCGATGGCGAGCTGCTGGCCGTGGCGGTGGACGCGTTGGCCGTGCTGCTGCGACGTGAACAGGGACCGCAGGTCATGAGGGTTCCGGCGCCGCGAACGCGCCAGGAGAGTGTGCGCGCACTGCGCCGTGCGTTGCTGCAGCTGTCGGAGCAGTCCCCGAGCGCGATGAACGCCCGCCGGATCTACTGGCGTGCCAAGGCGAGGCTGCGCCGCTGAGGCGGAAAACCAGTCACCGCCTTCCTGGCTTGTCGTTCCGCGGCTCGCTCGGCTCGGTTGACAAGCCGAGCCGAGCGAGCCGGTCTGCTCACCGCAGTGGTTCACCCACCTTGTGCATGTGCCGCAGCGCCTCTCCGTAGGAGGCCAGTAAGCCGGTCTCGTGGTAGGAGACGCCGATCTCGGCACAGTAGTCCCGCACGATCGGCTGTGCGCGGCGCAGGTGCGGCGTGGGCATGCTCGGGAACAGGTGGTGCTCGATCTGGTAGTTGAGCCCGCCCATCGCGACGTCGATGACGCGGCCGCCGCGTACGTTGCGGGAGGTGAGCACCTGCTTGCGCAGGAAGTCGGGTCGCTCGTCGCCACTCAAGGTCGGCATACCCTTGTGGTTGGGGGCGAAGATTGATCCCATGTAGACACCCCACAGTCCCTGGTGGACCGCGATGAACACCAGCGCCTTGGCCGGTGACAGCACGAGGAACACGGCCGCCAGGTAGGCGGCCACATGCGTGATGAGCAGTGTCGCTTCCAGACCGCGCCGTTTCAACGTGGGGGAGCGTAGTGCGCGGAAGCCGGAGACGTGCAGGTTCAGGCCTTCCAGTGTCAGCAAGGGGAAGAAGAGCACCGCCTGCCAGCGGCCGATGAACCGCGGCAGTCCTGCGCTGGCCTTCGCCTGCCGCTGCGACCACACGAGGATGTCCGGCGCGACGTCCGGGTCGAGCTCCTCATGGTTGGGGTTGGCGTGGTGACGTGTGTGCTTGTCCATCCACCAGCCGTAGCTGAGGCCGATACCGAGGTTGCCCACCAGCAGCCCGGCGATCTCGGTGGGCTTGCGGGTGCGGAAGACCTGCCGGTGGGCCAGGTCGTGTGCCAGGAGGGCGATCTGGCCGAACAGGACGGCCAGAAATGCCGCGACCGCCAGCTGCCACCACGAGTCGCCGAGCGCGAAGAAGGCCACCCAGGCGGCTATGAACAGCGCCCCGACCGTGGCGAACCGCGCCGTGTAGTAGCCAGGACGGCGCTTGAGCAGCCCCGCTTCGGCGATTCGCCGGGACAGTCGGGAGAAGTCGCTGCCGCGCTCCGTGCCCGTCACCACGTCAGAGGTGTCGTTGAGTGTCACGGCACTGAGTATGGTCACACTGTGCTTCCGGGGTAATGCGGTGTGCACCCCGGTACGCGGTGGGGGCAGCCATACCGCCCGTGACTAGCACTCAGACGTCCTTTGCTGGTTTCGGCAGTCCGCTGAGCACCCGGTCCACCGTCGCCGCGAGGAACTCCTCGGTGACCGGCCTTCCCGTGACGAGGACGCGCATGTAGGCGGGGCCGATTACGGCTTCGATGACCTCGGTGGGATCGGTGGGGGCGATCTCGCCGCGCGAGATGGCCCGCTCGACGACGATCCCGTCGACGGCGAGGCGTTCGGTCCAGAACGCCGTGTTGGTGGTGGCGACGGCGGCGTCGTACGGGGCGAGCGCGACCGCCGAGCGGGCCACGGCCTGTACGTGTGGTGTGCTGAGATTGGTGATCGCGTCGCGGGTGAGGTCGAGCAGGTCGGCCCGCAGCGAGCCGTTGTCGGGAATCGGCACGTACTCGTCGGCGCGGGCATTGATCGCGTCGAAGAGCAACGCCTCGCGGGTGCCCCAGCGCCGGTACACGGTGGTCTTGTGCACGCCGGCCCGGCGGGCCACCCCGTCGAGGCTCAGCGCGTGGTAGCCGGACTCGGCGAGTTCGGCCAGCGCCGCCGAGAGGACGGCTGCCCTGACCTTCGCGCTGCGCCCGCCCGGACGTGGTGCTCCTGCCATGCTCGGTGAGCTTAAGGCAACTGGACGTTGCACACGTGATCACCTTTCGGGACACTAAAAGCAACATCAAGTCGCTTTTAGCCTTCGAGGAGATCACATGCGGCATCAGCACAGCAGGCGGGCGGTCCTCGGCGGAGCCGCCGGGGCGGGAACGCTCGCGGGACTGACCGCGCTGGCACCGCAGGCGGCTGCGGCACAGGCGCAGGGGGCCCGCGCGGGGCGCTTCGCAGGCAAGGTCGTGCTCGTCACCGGCGGGACATCGGGCATCGGGGAGGCGACTGCACGGGCGTTCGCGGCGGCTGGGGCGAAGGTCGCCTTCTGCGGGCGGCGCAGGCAGCTCGGGCGGGAGGTCGAGCGGAGCATCAGAGCCGCTGGCGGCGAGGCCACCTACACGCACGCCGACGTCCGTGAATCCCGGTCGGTGTGGGGGTTCGTCGACGGCGCCGTCCGGCGTTACGGCGGGCTCGACATCGCGTTCAACAACGCCGGCATCCAGTACAGCGCACGACTGCACGACACCACGCTCGAGCAGTGGGACGACCTCAGCAACACCAATGCGCGTGGGGTTTTCCTCGCCATGAAGTACCAGATCCCGCACATGCTCAAGGCGGGCCGCGGTCACATCATCGTGAACTCCTCGGTGGGCGCTGTCGTCGGCCGCCCCGACCTGTCGCTGTACCAGGCCAGTAAGCAGGCCGTCCAGGCGCTGGTGAAGTCCGCGGCGCTCGAGTACGGCGCGGACGGCATTCGGGTCAACGCCATCCTGCCGGGTATCACCGACACGCCGATGATCCGGCCGGCCGGGCTGGACGACGCGACGTGGGAGCAGGCGAAGGCGGCGCTGGGCCAGCTCAACGTCGACGGGCTCAAGACGGTCGCCTCCGCGGACCAGATCGCGCAGGCGGTGCTGGCCATGGCCGCCGACGAGTTCGGCTACCTGACCGGCGCGCTCATCCCGGTCGACGGCGGTGTCGCCGCCGGGCGCAGGATGCTGCTGCCGCAGTTGTGAGCTGTTACGGGCCGCGCCGGTGGCAACGATACTGCTGACGACGGATCACCGGACGGAGGGCAACGGCGACATGAGCGGCGACCTGGCCACAGTGGACCTGCGCGACGAAGCGGGGCGGTGGACGCTGACACTGGCGGACCCGGACCGGCGCAACTGCCTCGACGACGCGATGTGCCGGGACCTGGCTGCCGCGGTGGCCACCGTCGCCGCGGATCGCCACGCGCGGACGCTCGTGGTCACCGGCGCGGGCTCGGCGTTCTGCGCCGGCGCCGATCTTCCCGCGCTGTTCGGCCAGGCCGACAGTCGCCCGGTGGGGGAGCTGCGGCAGCACCTGCATGAGGTGTACGACAGCTTCCTGCGGTTGCGGGCACTGCCCATCCCGACCATCGCTGCCGTGCAGGGTCCCGCAGTGGGCGCCGGCCTCAACCTCGCCATGGCCTGCGATGTGCGGATCGCCGGGCCACGCGCGTCGTTCGCGGCGACCTTCTCCCGGATCGGCCTGCATCCCGGCGCTCGACGGGGTGGAAGCCGTGCGGCAGGGCGTGGCGCTGGAGCTCGCCGACGATCCGCTCGTCAGGGCGACCGAGTTGGCGACCCGCTGGGCGGAGCTGGACCCAGCGCTGGCACGCGACATCAAGTCGGCGGTCGGCATCGCGAGGTCCGGCGATTTCGGTGCGGCGCTGGAGTTCGAGTCGTGGGCTCAGGCGTCGTCGGCGACCGGTCCGGCGATCCAGGACGTGTTCGCCCGGTTCCGCAAGCCCTGACCCTCACCGGTCGGATCGTGCACTGGTGAAGATCCGGTCGAGGCGGTAGTCGACCAGCTCGACGGCCTCGGTGACCTCGTAGGTGCCCACCAGAATCCCCGCGGCCAGCCCGCCGACCATCGCCAGCAGCGCTTCCAGCTTCCGCAACGCGTAGCGCTCCACTCGGTCGGCGACAATCGCCGCGATGGTCGAACCGACCGGGGGGCAACTGGTCGATCCGGGCAGTGATCAAAGCGCAAAGCCGCGCTGGGCACCGAGGACTCCCGGTGGGACGTTGGGAACGACATCAGGCACAGCACCTCACTCCTTTGCGGGCGCGTCACCGGTACGTTCGCGAGCCACGCGGGCACCGGGGCTGATCAGCCACCAGCAGCCAACCAGGAGTCGCCGGGCTGACTCCGACCTCGCCCCGTACCATCACGACTACCCAACGCGATCGCGGTCGCTCGGCGCGCTAACTCGGGGAGCGCCTGATCGACGGAGCCGGCCCGCAGGGTGGTACCAGCCACCGCGAGGATCGCACCGATCACGGCGCCGGTGAGGGCGGCGGCGGTCAGGTCATCGAGCTCGTCGGGGAAGGTCTCCGCGAGCAGGGCGGACCACTGCTGCTGCAATTCGGCGACCTCGAGCAGGGCGCGGGCCCGCAGCGCCGGCACCGACGCGATCAGGCGGGCGCGCACCACGACCAGCTCGCTGCCCGGCTCCAGACTCCACCCCGGACTCGCCAGCAGATGCTCCACCGCACGAGCGATGACCTCGGCCGGCGAGTCACCAGGCCCGCGTTCGGCCAACGACTCCGCGAACAGGTCGGCCCTGGTCGCCCGGTCGTCGAAGAGGACATGCTCCTTGCTGGGGAAATACGTGTAGAACGTGGCCGGCGAGACGTCTGCCGCCGCGGCGATGTCCGCGACCGTGGTGGCCTGGTAGCCGTGCGCGTCGAACAGCCGCACCGCCGCCTCGACCAGCTCCCGACGTGTCCGTTCCTTCTTGCGCTCCCTCAACCCCACGACAGGAGTATACAGTCTCTAAAACTAGAGACTATCTAGTTTTTCGTGCTAGGAAGGTCTCATGGAACGACTTGCGGGAACGACCGCGTTCATCACCGGCGGCGCGCAGGGCATCGGCCTCGGTATCGCGCGCAGCCTCGCCCGGCAGGGCGTCACACTGGCCATCGCCGACCGCGACGAAGCCGCCCTGGATCGCGCCGCCGCGGAGTTGGCGCCGCTGACCGACGTAGCCACCTTCCCACTTGACGTGCGTGACCGCGCCGGCTACACCCGGATCGCCGACGAGGTGGAACGGCGGCTCGGCCCGGTGTCGGTGCTATGCAACAACGCCGGCGTCGCGTTCCCGGAGTCACTCACGGATCTGAGCTACGAGCTGTGGGACCTCGCCATCGAGATCAACTTCGGCGGCGTCGTCAATGGCATCCAGACCTTCCTGCCGCGCATGCTCGATCGCGACACCCCCGGCCATGTGGTCAACACCGCCTCCGCCGCCGGCCTGGTCGCCGCCGTCGGGCCGATGTACTCCAGCGCCAAGTTCGCCGTGGTCGGCCTGTCGGAGGCGCTACGCACCCAACTCGACGCGGCCGCCGCACCGATCGGCGTCACGGTCCTGTGCCCCGGCGCGGTCGCCACCAACCTCGCCCACACCACCCAGGCCACACTCGCCACCACCACCGGGGACGACAGGTTCGACCAGGCACGGGAGAGAATCGAGCGGCTCACCCCCAACGTCGACGCCGCCCTCACCAACCACGGCATCCCTCCCGACTCGGTCGGTGACCTGGTCGTGAACGCCATCAAACACAACCAGCTCTACGTGCACACCGACCGCGCCGGCATCGACCTGATCACCACCCGCACCGACGCAATCCTCGCCGCCATGCCCACCACCGACCAGACAACCGGCACCATCGACGACTTCCGCAACACCATCCACCAGACATGACCCCAGGTTCGGTGCGACGTACATCCGCCGCAGCGGCGGCGGCAGCAGCGGGGTTCCGCTCGTCCTGTTGCACGGTGTGCTCGCCACGTCGCTGTCCTGGCAGCCGTATGTCGCCGCGCTCGGCCGCGAGCATCCGCTGTACGCGGTGGACTCGCTCGGCGAACCGGGGCGCAGCATCCAGACAGCGCCGATGCCCGACGCGCAGTCGACCGCGGACTGGCTCGACGACGTGCTCGACGGTCATGGTGGTGGTCGAGGTCGTGCAGGGGACCGGACACGGCATGGACCTGTTCGCCCCGCAGAATGTCACCGACCGGATCCTGAGGTCCGTTTCCGCAGGCTGACCTGCGAGACCAGCGCCTTTGTCGGTACCCCATGCGAACATGTGTTCGTGACGAACGAGGGTCCGATCCTGCATGCCGACCTCGACTCCTTCTATGCCTCGGTCGAGCAGCGGGACGATCCACGGCTGCGCTCCCGGCCCGTCATCGTCGGCGGCGGGGTCGTGCTGGCGGCCAGCTACGAGGCCAAGGCGTACGGGGTCCGCACGGCAATGGGCGGGGCGCTCGCGCGCCGGCTGTGCCCGCACGCCGTGGTGGTGCCGCCGCGGATGTCGGCCTACTCGGAGGCGAGCAAGGCCGTCTTCGCGGTGTTCCAGCAGACGACCCCGCTCGTCGAAGGCCTCTCGATCGACGAGGCGTTCCTCGACGTCGGCGGGTTGCGGCGGATCTCCGGGGCGCCGAGTGAGATCGCGGCCCGGTTGCGGCGCGAGGTGGTCGAGCAGGTCGGGCTGCCGATCACGGTCGGGGTCGCGCGCACGAAGTTCCTCGCCAAGGTGGCCAGTGGGGTGGCCAAGCCCGATGGCCTGCTCGTCGTGCCGCACGACGGCGAGCTCGCCTTCCTGCACCCGCTGCCGGTCGAGCGGTTGTGGGGCGTCGGCCGGGTGACCGCGGAGAAGCTCCGCCGCAGGGGGATCACCACCGTGGGCCAGGTGGCCGAGCTGGACGAGCGGTCACTCATCGCCTTGCTGGGCCGCGCCTCGGGCCGCCACCTGCATGCACTGGCGCACAACCGTGATCCGCGACCGGTGCAGGTGGGTCGCCGACGTCGCTCGATGGGCGCCCAGCGAGCGCTGGGCAGGCGGCGCCGGTCACCCGAAGAGCTCGACGCGATCCTCGCCGGGCTCGTCGACCGGCTGGCCCGCCGCCTGCGCGCGGCGAGACGGGTCTGCCGCACAGTCGTGCTGCGGCTGCGGTTCGCCGACTTCACCAGGGCCACCCGCTCGCACACGATCGCCGAGGCGACCGCGCACACGGCGACCATCCTCGGCACCGCCCGCGTCCTGCTGGCCGCCGCGTTACCGCTGATCGAGCGCGAAGGCCTCACGCTGATCGGCCTCGCACTGACCAATCTCGACGACGGCGCCGTGCAGCTCGCGTTGCCGTTCGACGCACAGGACGGCAGGGCACTCGATACCGCACTCGACAGCGTGCGGGACCGGTTCGGCGCGGCGGCCGTCACCCGCGCCACGCTCCTCGGCCGCGATCCCGGACTGTCGGTGCCGCTCCTGCCGGACTGACAGCGAAACTCAGACGAACTCGCGGCCGCTGCGTGAGCGGTAACGGATGTGGTGCTGTGGCACGAACGCCGTGATCACCGTGCGCCACTGTTGGTCGGCGGTGAGCAACTGGTAGCTGACGAGCCCGAGCGGAGCCCCGTCGACAGCGGGCATCCAGCCGCGCAGCAGGCCCTTCACCTCGTAGCGGTACTGCAGACCGTCGGCGGTGTCGTCGTAGTAGGCGAACGGGTCCCGCCGGAACCCGCTCCGCAGGTCGATCCACACCCATTGCGCCGGATCGACCGGCCGGAACTGTGCTGGTGGCCCGTCGGCCGGCGTCCACACCGGCCGGGTCGGGGTGGAACTGATGTCCCGCCGCCACCATCGGCACGGCGACTGAGCTGGTTGGTTCACGCGCACTCCCTGACTTACCACCCGATTCGAACAACAGTTCGAGATCGTTGTCAAGTGGCTGTCATGGCAGTCACGGGGTGTCGCGCGGAATCCCGTCATCGGTGCGACACGAAGCGTGCTAAGACGCCGGCGCCCCTCATGTTTCGTCAGCTGTCCCCAAAGCCACCAGCAGCGTGGCCGGCGCCGTGCGGGACAGCGCCCCTGCGCTAGAGTCGCTCCGGCCAGTTTTTGACCTGAATGAGGGCGAATCTGGAGTCATGGCGAACACGAGTGCACGCATGCTGCGGCTGCTGTCCCTGCTACAGACGCATCGGTACTGGCCGGGGACCGAACTCGCCGACCGGCTCGAGGTGAGCGAGCGAACCCTGCGCCGGGACATCGACCGGTTGCGGGAGCTCGGCTACCAGGTCGACGCCAGCCGCGGCGTCGCGGGAGGGTACCAGCTCCGTTCCGGCGCCGCCATGCCGCCGCTGCTGGTGGACGACGAGGAAGCCGTCGCCATCGCCGTCGGCCTGCGCACGGCTGCCGGCGGCGCGATCGACGGCATCGAGGAGACGTCGGTGCGGGCGCTGACGAAGCTGATCCAGGTCATGCCGCCGCGGTTACGCCGCAAACTGAACGCGCTGCAGGCAGCCACGGTGCCCGGCTTCGCCGGCGGCGGCGGGGGCATCGACGCCGCCGTGCTGACCGTGCTGGCGCAGGCCTGCCGCGACGACGAGCGGCTCCGGTTCGACTACACGGCCCGCGCCGGGGAGCAGACGTCCAGGCTGGTGGAGCCCCACCGGCTGGTGTGCCTCGGCAGGCGGTGGTACCTCGTCGCGTGGGACGCCGAAAAGCACGGCTGGCGTACCTTCCGGGTCGACCGGCTCAGCGCACCCACCACCACGGGCGCCCGGTTCCGGCAACGGGACGTGCCCGGCGGCGACGCCGCGGCGTTCGTGCGGCAGCAGATCGCAGCGGTGCCCAGCCGGTACGAAGTTGTTGTGACCGTGTACGCCGCCGCGGACGACGTGCGGAAGGTGGTGGACCGGTGGGGGAGCGTGGAGGCGCTCGACGAGCGGTCGTGCCGGCTGGTGATGCAGGTCGACACGTTCGACTGGCCAGCCCTCATCCTCGCGTCGGTCGGGGCGGAGTTCGCGGTCGTGGGGCCGCCCGAGATGCGCGAGTACCTGCGGGCAACGGGGGAGCGGTTCGCCCGTGGCGCCGCGGCTATGTCATGAGGCCCGGCAGCCCCACAGCCGCCCGGCTGCGCCGCCTGCGCAGCCACACTCTGCGGGTACCGTCCGAGTAGAGCCGTACGTTCGACAGCTCCCAGCCGGAGAACTCGGCCTGGATTGAGAGCTGGATGGCGGCGGAAAGGCGGGACATGCCCGGGGGCAGGTGCACCCGGTGATACTCCCAGTCCTCGTCGACCACCGCTTCCGCATGTGTCATGGGGCGATCACCTGGATCCCTTCTCCGGCTGCCGAGCCGACGATGACCCTCGATGTCTGTTCATCGACCGTAACCGAATTCGGTTGGCGAACGGTGGGTAAACGGAACTTTTCCACCGGCTCACCTCCGCGGACGTCGAACCCGACGACCTCGTTGCGCTCGGTCAGCGTCACCCAGGCGATACTGCGCTTCGCGTCGTAGGCGATGCCGTAGATTCCGCCCGGCACCGGGTAGCGCTGGCGCAGCAGGAAGGGGTCGGCGCCGAACGCCAGCAGCGCCCCGCCCCTGGTGTCGGCGACGAGCAGGCGGCCGTAGGAGTCGGCGACCGCATTCGTGGCCCCGTTGCCCGCCCGTAGACCCTCCTGGATGCTCCCGTCCGCAGTGTCGACGGCGAACAGCGCGGTGCGCAGCCGGTCCAGCACGAACGTCTTGCCGTCGGCGACCAGGACGTCGTCGGCACTGTAGAGGTTGCCGCTGATGGTGGCGGTGACGGCCTCGCCGTTGACGACGTCGAGGGCCTTGCGGTCACGGACGGCGACCAGTGTCCGGTCACCGTCGACCGCCGCCGCAGCAGGCTTACCCGGCACGGGGACAGTGCGCAGCGCACCGTCCGTTACCGAGATCCGCGCGAGGACGCCTGCCCCGGGAAGTGCGGCAAGCACCTCGTCACCGGCGACCGTGAGCTTCTCCGGCGCCGCGGGCAGCGTGACTTCCTTCGGCGGGGCGGCCAGGTCGTCCAGGTCGTAGAGCAGCAGGAACGGCGGCTCGGACACGGCCACCGCGAGCGTGCGTCCCGCCGTCGCCATCGCGGTGACCTCACCCCGCTGCCCCAGAACCTCACCCGCGGGGCTCACCGAGGGTGCAGGCGACGTCGCCGCGACGGCCGCGACCGGATCGGACACGACCTGGAGATCGTCACCCCCGCCACCCGAGGCACAGCCGCTGAGCAGCAGCATTCCGGCAACGGTCAGGGCTACGACCCGGCGCACAGTTCCTCCGGCAAGTGAAACAAATGGTTACGGACAGCATCCCGCACCGACGACGATGGCGTCACGTGGCCGTTACCTAGGCCACCGTTCGGGATAACCGAACTCGAGTGCGCTGACGTCGTCGAGTGCGGAGCGGATGGCGGCTGGCAGTGTGAGCTCCTCGGCCGCGAGCGAACCGGCGAGCTGCCCGGTGTCCCGTGCGCCGACGACCGGCGCGATCACACCCGGCCGGTCCCGCACCCAGGCCAGCGCGACGGCGAGCGGCGAGGTACCGAGCCCGTCGGCGGCCGTGGCGACCGCCTCGACGATGCGGCTCGCCCGCTCGGTGCGGTGCTGCTCGACATAGCCGGCATAGGTGCTGGAGGCGCCGCGCGAGTCGGCGGGCGTCCCTGTGCGGTACTTCCCGGTGAGCACGCCCCGGCCCAGCGGTGCCCAGGCCAGCAGCCCGATCCCGTGGTGCGCGGCCGCGGGCACGACCTCCCGCTCCACGCCACGTTCCAGCAGCGAGTACTCCATCTGTGTGGAGACGATCCGCTGCTGCCGCAGCGAGGCGGCCGCTGTCGCGAGCTGCCAGCCGCAGTAGTTCGACACGCCTGCGTAGCGCACCTTGCCGGTGTCGATGGCGAACTCCACCGCCGACAGCGTCTCCTCCAGCGGCACGGCGCTGTCCCAGGCGTGCAGTTGCCACAGGTCGATGTGGTCGACGCCGAGTCTGCGCAGCGAACCGTCGAGCGCAGCCAGCAACGCGCCTCGCGAGGCGCCGCCGCCGAACGGGCCGTCCGTGCGCCGCGCGACCGCCTTGGTGGCCAGCACGATGTCGTCACGGGGCACGAGATCAGCCAGCAGCGAGCCGAGGATGCGCTCACCCTCGCCGTCGGCGTAGATGTCGGCCGAGTCGACGAGCGTGCCGCCTGCGTCGACGAACGCGACGAGCTGGTTGGCGGCTTCCTCCGCGTCGGTGACCGTTCCCCAGGACATGGTGCCAAGGGCCATGCGGGACACCTTCAGACCAGAGGTGCCGAGCGGGCGGCTTTTCATGAACCAATTCAACACAGGGGTGCGGAGCGTCTCGATCGGGGGTGGTGGTCGGGCGACGGGTGGGCACAGCGACGCGCAGCGTCTCGTTGGCGGGGCCTTGGCCAAGGCGAGTGAGACGGCGATCAACCGCCCGATAGTGTCGGAGCCCGTGCGATTGGGTTTGAATCTCGGATATTGGGGCGCCGGTAACGATGCGTCCAACCTGGAGCTTGCCAAGCAGGCCGACACGCTGGGCTATTCGGTGGTGTGGGCGGCGGAGGCGTACGGTTCGGACGCCCCGACGGTGCTGGCGTGGGTTGCCGCGCAGACCTCACGGATCGATGTCGGCAGCGCGGTGCTGCAGATCCCGGCGCGGACTCCGGCGGCGACCGCGATGACCGCTGCGACACTCGACTCCCTTTCCGGTGGCCGGTTCCGGCTCGGGCTCGGGGTCTCCGGCCCACAGGTCTCCGAAGGCTGGCACGGTGTCCGGTTCGCCTCGCCGATCGGC
The DNA here is from genome assembly GCF_040645195.1 of Saccharomonospora sp. NPDC046836. Taxonomy (NCBI): domain Bacteria; kingdom Bacillati; phylum Actinomycetota; class Actinomycetes; order Pseudonocardiales; family Pseudonocardiaceae; genus Saccharomonospora; species Saccharomonospora sp. NPDC046836. The sequence continues at coordinate 272,787 of NZ_JBEYXW010000002.1, read as the reverse complement.
CGTACCCGCGAGTACGTCGACATCGTGCGGATGGCGCTGCGCCGCGAGCGGGTGCGCTACGACGGCACCCATTTCCAGCTCCCGCTGCCGGAGGGCCCCGGCAAGGCACTCGCGCTGACCGTGCACCCGGTGCGGGAATCCATCCCCACCTACCTCGCCGCGATCGGTCCGCGCAACCTCGAGCTGACCGGTGAGATCGCCGACGGCTGGCTGCCCGTGTTCTTCTCGCCCGAGCACGCGGCCGAACAGCTGGCGCACGTGCGCGCGGGCGCCGAGAAGGCCGGCCGCACATTGGACGGTTTCGACATCGCACCCACCGTGCCGCTGGTGACGGGCCCGGACTGGCGAGCCTGCGCCGACGCGGTCCGCGGCTACGCCGCGCTCTACCTCGGCGGTATGGGCAGCAAGGAGAAGAACTTCTACAACCAGCTGGCCGGCCGGATGGGTTTCGCCGCCGAGGCCGCCGAGGTGCAGGGGCACTACCTCGCCAAGGACTACGCCGCGGCAATGGCAGCTGTGCCACTCGAGTTCATCGACGCGACCTCGCTGCTCGGCCCCAAGGAGCGGATCGCGGAGCGCATGACCGCGTTCGCCGAGGCCGGGGTCACGACCCTCACGGTCGCGTCGTACCTGCCCGATCCGGACAGCGCAGGCGCCGCCCTGCGCACCGCGGTCGACGCGCTCGAGCTGGCCGGGGTCGCGTGATGGGCTGGTTCGAAGCACTCGTCCTTGGCATCGTGCAGGGACTCACCGAGTTCCTGCCCATCTCCTCCAGCGCGCACCTGCGGGTCACCGCCGCGTTCGCCGGCTGGGACGACCCCGGTGCCGCGTTCACCGCGGTCACGCAGATCGGCACCGAGCTGGCCGTGCTGCTCTACTTCAGCCGCAAGATCGGCCGCGTCATCGGGCACTGGTTCCAGTCGCTGTACAAACCGGAGTACCGGTCCGATCCGGACGCCAGGATGGGCTGGCTGATCATCGTCGGCTCGTTGCCGATCGCCGTACTCGGCCTGCTGTTCCAGGACCAGATCGAGCACGTCTTCCGTGACCTGCGACTCACGGCGACCATGCTGATCGTGTTCGGCCTGTTGTTGCTGCTCGCCGACCGGATCGGCCAGCAGAACAGGGATCTCGACCACCTGACGGTGCGGCATGGGCTCGGCTTCGGCTTCTTCCAGGCACTCGCGCTCATCCCCGGTGTCTCCCGCTCCGGCGGCACCATCACCGGTGGCCTGCTGCTCGGCTACAAACGAGCCGACGCCGCGGAGTACTCGTTCCTGCTCGCCGTGCCCGCGGTGCTGGCGTCGGGCCTGTACCAGCTGACCGACATCGCGAACGGCGGAGGACCGGCGTGGGGTCCGACGATCCTGGCGACCGTGGTCGCCTTCGGCGTCGGCTACCTGGTGATCGCATGGTTGATGGCCTACATCAAGAAGAACAGCTTCCTGCCGTTCGTGATCTACCGTGTCGTGCTCGGTGTGCTGCTGCTCGTGCTCGTGTTCACCGGTGTGCTGGACCCCAACGCCGGACCGGCTGGCTCGTAACCACAACCCGTAGGGTGAGCGTGTGGCAACTGTGATTCTGCTCCGGCACGGCCGCTCCACGGCCAACGGCTCGGGTGTGCTGGCCGGTCGTGCACCGCGGGTCGGGCTCGACGAGACGGGGCAGGCACAGGCCGGGGCGCTGGTGGAGCGCCTCAGCGGTGTGCCGCTCGCGGGGCTCGTCACCTCCCCGCTGCTGCGGTGCAAGCAGACGGTCGCGCCGCTGGCGACGGCACGCGGTCTCGACCGGCTGACCGAGCCGCGGCTATCCGAAGTGGACTACGGCGACTGGACGGGCCGCGAGCTCAGGACGCTGGCGAAGGAACCGCTGTGGCGGGTGGTGCAGGCCCACCCGTCCGCGGCGGTCTTCCCCGGCGGTGAGGGCCTGGCGAACGTGCAGACCCGCGCGGTGGCGGCCGTCCGCGAACACGACGCGACGATCACGGCGCAGCACGGCGACGGCGCGGTCTGGCTGCTGTGCAGCCACGGCGACGTGATCAAATCCGTCCTCGCCGACGCGCTCGGCCAGCACCTGGACAGCTTCCAGCGCATCGTCGTCGACCCCGCGTCGGTGTCGGTGGTCCGCTACACCGAGACCCGGCCCTTCGTGTTGCGGGTGAACGATCACAGCAGTGACCTCGCCGGGATCGTGCCACCGAAACCGGAGCCGAAGCGGCGGCGCCGGGCCGCGAAGCTCTCCTCCGATGCCGAGGTCGGCGGCTCGACCGGACGAAAGGACTGATCGTGACAGCACAGGACAACCCACTGCTCACCCCGAGCGAGCTGCCGCACGGCCTGCCTCCGTTCGACCGGATCCGTGACGAGCACCACCTCCCCGCGTTCGAGGCAGGGATGGCGGCCCACGCCGCCGAGGTCGGGACGATCGCGGGCAACCCTGCACCGGCGACGTTCGACAACACCATCGTGGCGCTCGAACGGTCGGGGCGGCTGCTGCACCGCGTCTCGTCGGTGTTTTTCAACCTCATCGGCTCGCACACCAACGAGACGCTGCAGCGCGTGCACGCCGAAATCGCGCCGCGGCTGGCCGCCCACGCCGACGCCATCCACCTCAACCCGCGGCTGGCTGCCCGCATCGAGGAGCTGTACGCGGGGCGCGACGCGCTCGGTCTGGATGCCGAGGCGGCGTGGTTGCTGCGCCGCTACCACCTCGACTTCCAGCGCGCCGGCGCTGGGCTGCCCGAGGCGAGCCAGTCGCGGCTGCGGGAGCTGAACGAGGAGCTGTCCTCACTGTCGACGCGTTTCCAGGACAACCTGCTCACCGACACCAACGACCTCGCGGTCGTGGTGTCCACACGCGACGAGCTGACCGGGATGTCCGACGACGCCATCGCGGCCGCGGCGGAGGCGGCGACAGCCCGCGGTGAGGACGGAAAGTACCTGATCAAACTGAGCCTGCCGACAAGCCAGCCCGCGCTCGCCGCGCTGGCGCACCGGGCCCTGCGCGAGCAGGTGTTCACGGCATCGACCGCCAGGGGCAACCGGGGCAACGACCACGACAACGCCGCGGTGCTGGCCAGGATCGCGACGCTGCGCGCCGAGCGGGCCGCGCTACTGGGCTACCAGCACCACGCCGCGTACGTCATCGACGACCAGACCGCCAGGACATCCGACGCGGCGCTCGGTCTGCTGCAGCGGTTGGCGCCGGTGGCCGTCGCCAACGCACAGGCCGACGCGGCGGAGCTGCAGGAGGAGATCAGGGCCTCCGGTGCGGACTTCGACCTCCAGCCGTGGGACTGGGCCTACTACGCCGAGCGGGTGCGCCGCTGGCGCTACGACATCGACGAGGCGGAGCTGCGACCGTACTTCGAGCTGGAACGCGTCCTGCGTGACGGTGTCTTCTACGCGGCGAACCGGCTCTACGGGCTGACCTTCACCGAGCGGCACGACCTCCCGGTCTACCACCCCGACGTGCGGGTGTTCGAGGTCGCCGATGCCGACGGCTCCCCGCTGGGGTTGTTCCTCGGTGACTACTACACGCGCGACTCCAAGCGGGGCGGTGCGTGGATGAACACCTACGTCGACCAGTCGCGGCTGCTGGGTGAGCGGCCGGTGGTGGTGAACAACCTCAACATCGCCAAGCCGCCTGCCGGTGAACCGGCGCTGCTGACCTACGACGAGGTCATCACGGCCTTCCACGAGTTCGGGCATGCGCTGCACGGGCTGTTCTCCGACGTCGAGTACCCGACCTTCTCGGGTACCAGCGTGCCGAGGGACTTCGTGGAGTTCCCCTCACAGGTCAACGAGATGTGGGCGCTGTGGCCGGAGGTGCTCGCCAACTACGCCAGGCATCACCGCACCGGCGAGCCGCTGCCGCCGCGGCTCGCGCAGCGGCTGGCGGAGTCTCGTCAGTACGGGGAGGGCTTCGCCACGACCGAGTACCTCGCCGCGTCGTTGCTGGATCTGGCCTGGCACACCCTCAGCGCGGACGCCGCCATCGAGAACGTGGCGCGTTTTGAGGCCGAGGCGCTGGAGAAGGCCGGCATCGCGCTGGCCACGGTGCCGCCGCGCTACCGCAGCACCTACTTCGCGCACATTTTCAGCGGCGGTTACTCGGCCGGCTACTACTCCTACATCTGGAGCGAGGTGCTCGATGCCGACACCGTCGAATGGTTCCGCGAGAACGGCGGGCTGACCAGGGCCAACGGCGACCACTTCCGCCGCGAGCTGCTCAGCCGCGGCGGAAGCATCGACTCGATGACCGCCTTCCGCGCGTTCTGCGGCCGCGACCCGGAGATCGAACCGCTGCTCCAGCGCCGCGGGCTCACCGGCGCCTGACTGTGGCCTCACCGCTCGTTGTTGCGGTCTGCATGGATGATGATCTGCCGCGGTCCGAGTTCTACGAGATCGGCTTCGTACAAGGTCTCGGTGATGATGGCGAGATGCTTTTCGAACAACGCGAGAAGGTCGTTGTTCGAAATGTTGCCGGTCGCCACGATCAGCAGCCGACGTGGAGTGCCCCGGAGTAGATGGTTGTCGCGGAAGTCGCGATCTTTGGAGACCACGACTCGGCCCTCGGCATCCGCCAGTATGGCTATGTCCTCATCGGTGCTGTGATTCCCGTGCGGCAGCGCGGTCGTGTGGATACAGTCGTGACCGGCCGCGGCCAGGAACCGCGCCAGGCGCGCTGGTAGTTGCGCGTCAACGAGAAACTTCACGCGGCGTTGAGTGGTACCACTCGGCGTTGCCCAGCCGCCAACGCGCCGAACTCGAGGGCCGCGAGCAGATCGTCGTGTTCCAGGTCGGGGTAGTCCTCGATGATCTCGTCGATGTTCATACCGGACGCGAGCAGTTCGAGTAGGTTCTCGACCGGATAACGCATCCCGCGAATCACGGGCTGACCGTGACAGATGCCGGGATTCGAAGTGATCCGGTCAAGTCGGGACATGGGCTGAGTGTATCGCGGACCCGTCGCGAACCGCTGCCCCAAAAGCACCCAAGGCCACCTTGGTTGCGCCCACCCGTCTCCCACCACCACCCAAACGGAGACGCTTCGCGTCGCGGTGTTTGACAGCTGCAACCAAGGTGGCCTTGGGGACGATCCACTCAGGTTCAGATCAGGCCGAGCTGCTTGACGGCGTCGCGCTCCTCGGTGAGCTCCCGTACCGAGGCGTCGATCCGCCCACGGGAGAACTCGTCGATCTCCAGCCCCTGCACGATCTCGTACGAGCCGCCCTTGCAGGTCACCGGGAACGACGAGATCAGGCCTTCCGGCACGCCGTAGGAGCCGTCCGACGGCACACCCATGGACACCCAGTCGCCCTCAGCGGTGCCGTTGACCCAGTCGTAGATGTGGTCGATCGCCGCGTTCGCCGCCGAGGCCGCCGACGACGCGCCGCGGGCCTCGATGATCTCGGCCCCGCGCTTGGCCACTCGCGGGATGAACTCGCCCTCCAGCCAGGCCTGGTCGTTGACGGCCTCCGCCGCGTTCCGCCCGTTGACCTCGGCGTGGAAGATGTCCGGGTACTGCGTCGCGGAGTGGTTGCCCCAGATGGTGAGCTTCTTGACCTCGGACACGGCCACGCCGAGCTTCTTCGCCAGCTGCGCGATCGCCCGGTTGTGGTCGAGGCGGGTCATCGCGGTGAACCGCTCCGCTGGCACGTCGGGCGCGTGCGACTGGGCGATCAGCGCGTTGGTGTTGGCGGGGTTACCGACCACCAGGATCTTCACATCGTCGGCCGCGCCGGCGTTGATCGCCTCACCCTGCGGCTTGAAGATGCCGCCGTTGGCCTCGAGCAGGTCACCACGCTCCATGCCCTTCGTGCGCGGACGCGCACCGACCAGCAGCGCGACGTTGACGCCCTCGAACGCCTGCTTGGCGTCGTCGAAGATGTCGATACCGGCCAGCAGCGGGAACGCGCCGTCCTCCAGTTCCAGCGCGGTGCCCTCAGCCGCCTTCACCGCCTGCGGGATCTCCAGCAACCGCAACTTCACCGGCTTGTCCTGCCCCAACAGCTGACCGGACGCGATGCGGAACAGCAGCGCGTAGCCGATCTGGCCGGCGGCGCCGGTGACGGTGACGTTGACAGGGGCCTGGGTCATGACGTTCTCCTGCTGACGGGTTCAGTTCTTGTATTTGCCGATGTTATCGGCCCCAGGTGGAGCGGGACGGGTGCGTCGCCTCACCTGAACCGATTGAGCGCCGATGCCGAACGCGCGGCCCAGCGCGATGACGGCCTCGTCCAGCTTCCCGAGGCTCGACAGCACGGTGCGCGCGAGCGGGCTGTCCGCCGTATCGGCGGCCGGATCGCCGATACTCCGGTCGAGCACCCGATCGCCCGGCCGCCCCGCGTCACCACGCACCGCATCCAGCAGCACGTCCACGTTCCCGACGATGCGCCCGGTCAGCACTTCCACCCGGTGGTCGAGAGCCAGTAGGCCCGGCTGCGCACGGGCGGCCACGTTGCGGGCGCGGAACGCGATCGCCTCCAGCGTGTTCAGCACGTACCACCCGTAGTCGCGGCGGGCGTGGCGCAGGTTGATCGGGTGCGTGAGTGGTTCGACGGTCGTGCGCACCTGCTCCACCGCCCGGTCGAGCTGCCGGGACAGCTCGATGACGTTCACGTTCTCCCTGCCCGAGAGCAACGCCTCGGCCTGTGTGCTGAACTCGTGTAGCCGATCGAGTGCCGTCGCGACGTCGTCGAGCATGACCGCCCGCGTCCCCACCGGCATGATCACCACAGCCGCGAGGATCCCCGCCCCCGCGCCCACCACCGTCTCGGCCAGCCGCACACCGAGCACTTCGAGGCTGAACGTGCCGAGCAGGCTGTAGAGCAGCCCCAGCATCGTGGTGATGAAGAACGCCATCGCCGTCTGCGACACCCGCGCGAACAACGTCGTGCCGAACACGCACACGAGGATCAATACCACGGTCGCCACGGTGTTGCCGGTGACCAGCAGAGCACACACCGCGCCCGCGAAGATCCCGACCAGGGTGCCGCCCAGCCGGCGCGCACCCTTGACCAGGGTGGCACCGGCACTCGCCGTGCCGAGGAACACGACGAACACCGTCAGCACCGCCCAGTACCACCGTTGCGGGGACACGAGCTCCCCGCCGATGACGGCGAGGCTGCCCGCCACCACCGCCTGGACCGCGCTGCGGGTGCGGTTGTCGTAGACGAAGACCGGCGTCGCCGCCGGCTCGGGCTCGTCTGGTACCGACGCCTCAGCCGTGTAGTCGTGCTCGGCGATGCGCTGGGCGTTGACGTCGGCGAGCGCCAGCTCCGCGATGGCGCGGCGCAGCTCGTCGCCCGGCCGGGGGTGATCGCTGAGGCGGCTGCCAGCGACGAGCACCCTGCTGAACTCGTCGGTCTCACTGATCACCGGCAGCTCACGGGGGTCACGTTCGATGAGCGAGTGGAACCGGCGCAGCCGCCCGATCAGCTCCTCCCGTATCGCCGGGTCCAGCGGCTCGGCACTCGTGCGGACGGTGGTGATCGCCAGCCACTGCACGGCGAGCTCGACCTCGATCGCCCGCCTGCCCAGGAGCGCGGCCGCGGGAGCGTCGAGCACATCCCCTGCCATGTCCTCGATCAGCAGCACGCATTCGTGGAGCTGGGCGTTCGCCCGGCGCAGGCTCCGCTCAGCACGTGCCGTGCCGCCGGAAGCGAGGTAGCCGATCGCGGCCTTGATCACCGCACCCAGCCGTGCGCGGAACGCTTTGCGCACGCTCAGGAGCTCGCGTTCGGACCTGCGAGGCAGCAGCAGGAACCGCACGACCGCATTGGCGGCGAGCCCCGTTGCGAGCGCGGCGAGCAGCACCGGCACCTGACCAATGCGGGTTTGCAGGAACATCGCGAAGAAGAAGAGGAAGAACGCCAGCGAGCCGAGCGCGGTCCCGCGTGGACCGAACCGCTGCGCGTACACGGCGACGAAGATCAGCAGCACGAAGACGACACTGTCGAGCGGGGGAGCGGCCTGCCCGAGGCTCGCTGCCGTCAGCGAGACGGCGCCGGTCAGGAAGCCGAGCGCGAGTGTCACCGCCTGCTGTGGCGGTGTGGGGTCATTGACGCTGAAGGTGGCCAGCATCGCCCCGATCGCCCCGATGAGCACGCCGCTCAGCGCCATACCGGAGGGCACCAGCACCGCGCCCGCCAGCATGATGCTCAGCACGGCCGCGGTGGCCAGCCGGATGCGGACCAGGCCGGGATCGGCCGCACGCAGCCGGTCGAGCGCCGCGGCGATCACGTCAGCAGTTCCCACTGGGCGAGCCGCAGGCGGCGCCCCGTGCTCGCGGTGATCCGCAGCCGGTGATGCCGGAACGTGCGCGGCTCGGCGACGCGGAATGCGCGGGTCTGCCTACGCCAGCGGAACTCCTCGCCGGCACGCGTGTCGAGCACCGTCCACTCGGCACCGTCGGCCGAGCCCTCCAGCGTCCACGCCTGCGGGTCGCCCTGCCGCCTCGCCGACGTCAGCGTGTAGACGCGCACGGCTCCCGGTGCGTGGTTGGCCGTGTGCTCGACCACCGGCGTGGCGCTGTCGAACGTCACCTCGGTGCGGGTGGTGTCGTCGAACAGTGCGGCCACCCGCGTGCCGTCGGAGCTGCGGGCAGTGCCCGGCAGGTCCCGTAGCGGCCGGGGAGCCGACGGCTCGCCGGTCACGGTCCCCCAGTCCGAAGGCTCGGGTCCGAGGTCGAAGTCGAGCACGGCGCCCGCCGTGAGCACACTGTGGTCGAGCCACGGCGAATGATGCGGCGTTCCGTTCACCCGCAGGCCCTGCACGTAGACGTTGTCCGTGCTGTTGCCGGGTGCGTTGACGACCAGCCGCCTGCCGTTGTCCAAGCGCACGACCGCCCTGGTGAACAGCGGCGACCCGATGGCATAGCGCGGGCTTCCCGGTGCCAGCGGGTAGAACCCGAGCGCGCTGAACAGCCACCATGCGGACATCTCGCCGTTGTCCTCGTCACCGGGATAACCCTGGCCCAGCTCGCTGCCGAGATAGCAGCGGCGCAGCACCTCCCGCACGATGCGCTGCGTCCGGTGCGGGGCGCCCGCGTGGAGGTAGAGGTAGGGGATGTGGTGGGAGGGCTGGTTGGAATGTCCGTACTGGCCGAGCCGGACGGCGTGTGCCTCGGTCATCTCGTGGATCACCCGCCGGTAGGAACCGGTCTGCCTGCCGCTTTCCGGTGTGGCGAAGAAGGTGTCCAGCCGCGCCCGTAGCCCTGCGCGCCCGCCGTGCAGCGCCGCGAGCCCGTCGCCGTCGTGTGGTGCGCTGAAGGCCGTGTTCCAGCCGTTGGTCTCCGCGTAGTCGCCGCCCCACACGGCCGGGTCGTAGTCCCGCGGCGTACGCCGCCACTGCCCGTCGTCGGTGCGGCCCTGGAAGAACCCGATCCGCTGATCGAAGTGGCCGGCGTAGAGCTGCGCCCGGCCTGCGAAGTACGCGGCGTTGTCGGCATCGCCCAGCGCTGTCGCCAGTGCGGCGACACCGCTGTCGTTGAGGCTGCCCTCCAGAGCCCACGACAGGCCTTCGCGCGTCGAGGACGGTGTGTAGCCGAGGAAGATCGACTCGGCGAGTCCCTTCCTGCCCACGGCACGCGATGGCGGGGTGACGGTCGCGTTCTTCAGTGCGGCCTCGTAGGCGGTGCGCACGTCGAAACCCCGCACACCCTTGAGGTAGGCGTCGGCGAACGCGACGTCGGAGCCGGTGCCCACCATCGCGTCCGCGTAACCGGGCGAGGACCAGCGGGGGATCCAGCCGCCCTCTCGGTAGTGCTGCAGGAAACCGTCGATGAGCTCGCCGCAGCGGTCCGGCGTGAGCAACGCGTACGCAGGCCAGGCGGTGCGGTAGGTGTCCCAGAAGCCGTTGTTCACGATCAGGCGCCCGCCGACGATCCTCGCGCCGGTGCGCCTGCGGGTACTCGGCCATCGGCGTAGCGAGACCGCGCTCGCGTGGCGTGGTCCGCCCGGGGTGTCCTCGTGCGCGACGTTGGGATACAGGAACAGCCGGTACAGGTTCGAGTACAGCGTGGTGAGCTGGTCGTCGGTGGCGCCATCGACCTCCACCCGGCCCAGCAGCTCGTGCCAGGCCAGCCGGGCCCGTTCGCGGACATCGGCGAACGTGAGCGGCGCCGCGACCTCCAGTTCGAGATTGCGGCGTGCCTGGGCCTGCGAGATGAGTGAGGTGGCGATCCGCATGGTCACGGTGGGTCCGGGGAAGCGCACGTAGCCCGTCACCGTGCGCCGGAACGGCGACCGGATCCTGCGCCCCTCCGACGGTGCCTCGTCGAACGTCGCGTACACGTACATCCGCCGGGCCCCCGATGATCCTCTGCTCCGTACCCAGGTGTGCCCGGTGACGGTGCGGCCTCCGGTGTCGATCCGCAGGCCGCCCCGGTTGCGGACGTTGTCGAAGAGCAGCCAGCCTCCCTCGCCGGGGAAGGTGAACCGCAGCAGTGCGGCGTGCTCGGCGGGTGCGATGTCGGCGGTGATCCCGCAGGCGAACCGCACGCCGTAGTGCTGTGGCCGGTCGATCTCGTCGTCGTGGCTGAACGGCAGCGCGCGGCGTCGCGGGTCGGCGACGACCTCGCCCATGCCGGGCATCACCTGGAACGTGTGCCGGTCGCCCACCCACGGGCTCGGCTGGTGGCTGAGCGCGATGGCCTGCAGCGCCGGACGGTTCGCGGCGTCGTTGTGGGCGTGGTAGGCGTACACCCAGTCGAGCGCACGGGCATCGGTGACCGGCGTCCAGAAGTTGAAGCCGTGCGGCAGCGCGGTCGCCGGCAGGCAGTTGCCCCGGGAGAACCGGGAACTGGAGTGGGTGCCGCGGGTGGTGCGCACGTAGTCGACCGGATCGCGGTCGGTGCCGCCTTGTTCGCCGATCCGGATGTCGTCGAGCCAGCCGGTCACCTCGCCCGCACCCTCGGGCGCATCGGTGACCAGCACGACAGCGCGGACGGTGCGCCCCGCCGCGATCGTGCCGAGCTCGTGCCGGACGAGGTTCCACTGGTCGAGGTAGAGCCGCTTCGACTCGCCCGCCGCCCGCGCCGACGTGTGCCGGGCCAGCTCACCGAGCGTGGTGCCGTCATCGAACTCGAGGTCCACGGCGACGAACGTGCTGCGGTATCCCGAACCGGAATCCGGTTCGGGATAGACCACATAGGACAGTTCGGTGCGCTCGGTCACCGGAACGTCGACGCCGAACAGCCCAGCCCTGGCCGTTCCGGCAACCGTGGTGGCGTAGTGCAGGGCGCGCAGGCCGGTGAAACCGACGCCTGCCTTGGCGGCCAGTGGCCGCAGCGGTCCCGCGCCGACGTGCACGCGGAGCCGGTGGCCGGTGCCCGGTTGCGGGTGGCCGTCCTCGAAGGAGGTGAAGAACTCACTGCGCGCCACGGCTACACGGTAATGCCAGGTGGCCGTGCATCAAGGTGGCCTTGGGGGCTGTCACCAGTTCCCGGTCTCCGGGCCCAGCGCACCGTAGGCGACGCCGTTACCGCGGGCGTAGGACTGCACCACGACGCCGGTACCCGACGTCGTGGTGCTGAGCAGATCGAGGCCGGTGGGAACGGTCCCCTCGGCGAAGAGCCGCTTGCCGGAACCGATGACCACCGGGAACACCACGACCTGGAACTCGTCGATGAGCTGGTGCCTGAGCAGCGTCTGGATCAGCTCACTGCTGCCGTGAACCTGGATCTCGCCGCCGTCGCCCTGCTTGAGCCTGCGGACCGCGTCGGCAAGGTCACCGGTGAGCACCGTGGTGTTCTGCCACGAAGCGGACTCCAGGTGCCGCGACGCGACGTACTTGCGCATGCCGTTCAGCTTTGCCCCGAACGGGTCATCCGGCTCCGTAAGTGGCCAGGACGCGGCGAAGATGTCGTAGGTCCTGCGCCCGAGCAGCAGCGCCTCGGCCCTGCCGATCACCTCCGCCATCAGCTGCAGGAGCCGGTCGTCGAAATGCGGCGCCGCCCAGCCACCGTGCTCGAAGCCACCCTCGCGGTCCTCGTCCGGGCCGCCGGGAGCCTGCATGACCCCGTCCAGCGACACGAACGTGGTCACCATCAGCTTTCGCATGTCGTGTTCCTCCCTGTCGTCGCCACCGGTCCCCGGCGGCGCCTGCACTGGTGCCGACAAACGCGAACCCGGCGGATCGACAACACGGACGGGGGAACCTAGCCGTACTTGCCTTGGACGGCGCTGTCGGCGATGGCGGTGACCACTTTGAACGCCTTCATCGCCGCGGTCATGTCCGCGGCGTCGAAGGCCACCCGCCGGACGCCGGTGTGCTCGACGGTCGGCACGATCGCGGCCGCCTGCGCGAGGTGGCTCGCGTCGAACTCGACCTCGATCCGGTGCGGGCCGATGACCGGTTCACACCGCCCGGCGCGGGCCATCGCGGCTTCGGCGGCCCCGGTCAGCTGCGCGGCGGTACGCGCCGGGGGAGTGCAGATCGCGGCGTACCGGCTCACGCACTCCTTCACGGCGACCAGTTCGGCGCCGGGCGCGTACTCCCGCGCCTGCGCACACGTCAGGTCGTCGCCACTGACCAGGAGCACCGGCACGCCGTACTCGGCGGCCAGTGCCGCGTTGAGGCTGCCCTCGCTCGCGGGTGCGCCGTCCAGCCAGACCCCGGTGATCTGGTTCGGCAGGTAGGTGTGGGAGAGCACGCCGTCGCACCCGGCGCCGGTGTGGTACCCGAGGAACACCACGCCGGCCACGCCGGAGTCGATGCCCTGCATCATCGACAGCGGCTTGTGCCGCCCGGTCAGCATGCGTGCTCGCGGATCGAGCTCCTCCAGCAGAAGGTTGCGCTGCGCCGAATGCGCCTCGTTGACCAGTACGTCGCCGGCGCCACCCGCACACAGCCCTGCGATGACGGCGTTGACGTCGCCGGTGAACAGGCGCCGGAAACGCTGCCACGGTTCGGTACCCGGCACCACGTCGTCGGTCCAGGTGACCCCGGTTGCACCCTCCATGTCGGCGGAGATCAAAATCCGCCGGTCCCCTGAGCCCACCACGCCAGGCTATCGGGGCATGCCGAATATCACGCTCAGTTGCGTGACGTTTTCGCCCTGCCGCGCGATCAATACGTAGCGGTGGCAACGCCTTCACGCCGGCCGACCGGCTGAGCGGTGGGCAACCGATGCTGCCGACGATGCAACCAATCGCACTGTGTAATCTCGAAGCTCAATATGGCGACCACCACAGACCCAGTGCCGAGCGCGAATACCAGCGCGAAACGGCCAGCGCGGACGCAGGAACAGCCCGGCGTCGGCGGGCCTTCGCGCTTCCCGTACCGCACGACCGCCATGGGCGTCATCGGCAGCATCCTGCTGCTGCTCGCCTCGTTCGGCGCGGCAGGAACCCTGGTTCACGACCCGCTGCTCAGCACCGGCCCGCTGTCCTGGATCCGGTACGGCCACGGCAGGGCAATCGCCACGGCGGTGCTGTACGTCGGTTTCGCTCTCGTGGTCTGGGCCTGGGTGCGGCTCGGCCGCTACGTGCTCGACGGCCGGGTCGGCACCAGAGCCGTCGTGGTGGCCGCGCTGTGCTGGATGGCGCCGCTGTTGATCGCGCCGCCACTGTTCACCAGGGACGTCTTCTCCTACCTCGGTCAGGGCGCGCAGCTGCTCTATGGTCTCGACCCCTACGCCTACGGACCGGCGGCGCTGGACACGTTGCCGAACGTGGTGCAGAACGTGCATCCGTTGTGGCAGACCACACCGGCGCCGTATGGACCACTGTTCCTGCTGGTCGCCAAGGTCATCGTGTCGATCACCGGCGACAACCTCATCGCCGGGGTCATTGTGAACCGGGCCGTCATGCTGGTCGGGCTCGCCGGCGTGCTGTGGGCGCTGCCGCGGCTCGTCCGGCATCTCGGCGGGAAGCTCCCGGTGACCATGTGGCTCGCGGTCGCCAGCCCGATGATGGTGATCCACCTCATCGGCGGCATCCACAACGACCTGCTGATGCTCGCGTTCCTCACCATCGGCGTGCTCGCCGCGCTGGAACGCAAGCACGCGCTGGCGATCGTGCTCGTCACCATCGGCATGCTGATCAAACCGACCGCCGCGATCGCACTGCCGTTCCTGGTGTGGGTGTGGGCCAACCACCTCCCGGAGGAAGAGACCCTCTTCCGCCGGTTCGTCAGGGCGGTCGTGCCCTCCCTCGGCATCTTCGGCGTGGTGTTCGTGGCCGGAACCTGGCTGTCGCTGGGGTCGTTCAACCTCGGCTGGATCACGGGCCTGCAGGCTCCGCAGATCATCACGAACTGGCTCAACTTTCCAACCGGCATCGGTGAGGTCTTCCACACACTCGTCAACCTGGTGGTGACCGTACCGGCCTCACCGTTCGTCGCGGTCGCCCGCGCCGCCGCATGGCTCGCGCTCGCGGCGTTGCTCGTGTGGCAGTGGTGGCAGTCGCGGCGGGGCGGTACCGAGGCGATCCTGCGGATGGCGATCGCCCTGCTCGCGGTGGCCATCCTGGCGCCTCCGACGCTGCCCTGGTACCTGACGTGGGGCTTCGTGATCGCATCGGCGTTCCCCTGGCGGCGCCTGCACCTGGCAGCCGTGGTGGCGGTGTCGGTCTTCCTGGTGCTGGTCTACTACCCGACCGGTGAGCAAGGACTGTACGACTGGTGGTTCATCGCCGGTGTCGTCGCGGCGAGCCTCTACGGTGCCGCGTCGTTGCTGCGGCCGGACCCGCTCGGTCTCATCGCCGCCTGGCGGAGGCTGCCGCAGCGCGGGCGCGACGACGACCGGACAACCAGCGCGGTCTAGGTCGCTGCCCAGCCGCGCCAGGTGGTGACGAGGGTGCGGACCACCGGCCCGTCCGGTGGCCGCTCGGCGTACTGCCGGTACTTCTCCCGCAATGCCCGCAGCGGTTCCCGGGTGGCCACCTCCTCGTGCAGGACCATGGCGGCGCCATCGGCGCGCACCCACCACAGCCGGGTCCAGTCGTCGTCGTAGTGATCGACGAGCAACGACACATTCGGATTGGCGGCGATGTTGCGCAGCCGCCGCAGATCCGTGGTCGTCTTGGGTTTGGCGTCCACCGCGAACACCACGAGGTCGCCGTCGACGGCGAAGGTCACCGGCACGAGGTGCGGGATGTTCGCCGGGCCGACCGTGGCCAACCTGGCAACCGGTGCTGCCGCAAACCGCCGCCGCGCCTCCCGCTCGGTCAACCGCATCCGACCAGCGTAGGCACAGAACGGCCACGAAGCGCTGCGCTGCCCCGGGCGAGCCTGATCTTCGAAGTTGGCCTAGGGTCGGTAGTGCCATGGCACGCGTTATTCATGTCTTCCGTCAGCCCGACCGTTTCGTTGCAGGAACCGTCGGGGAACCCGGCGACCGTACCTTCTACCTGCAGGCGTCGGAGAACACGCGCACGATCAGTGTGACGATCGAGAAACAGCAGGTAGCGGTCCTCGCGGAGCGGCTCGGCTCGCTGTTGGAGGAGGTCGCCAGCCGCTTCGGCGCCGACGTGCCGGAAGAGGTGCCCGACGATCTCATGGACACCGACCCGCTGGACGTTCCCGTCGAGGAGGAGTTCCGGGTCGGCACGATGGGGCTGGGCTGGGACGCCGAGAGCAAAGCGGTGGTGATCGAGCTGCTCGCGATCACCGAGAATGAGGTCGACGAGACCGTCGTGCTCGATGACACCGAGGAAGGCCCCGACGCCGTGCGGGTCTTCCTGAGCCCCGCCGTGGCCCGCGCTTTCGCCGCGCGGGCCGACCGTGTGGTCAACGCCGGCCGCAAGCCGTGCCCGCTCTGTGGTGAGCCGCTCGACCCGGCCGGCCACATCTGCCCCAGGTCGAACGGGTACCGCCGCAACACGGACCTGGCCGGCGAAGGCTGACCCCGACGTGGCAGGCACGCACCTCGACCCGGCCGATCCCGCTGCACTGGAGCTGATCCGGCGTGGCCGGCTGGAAGTCGAGGGCCGGCTGGTCGACGCATCCAACGTGACCCTGTTCTGCGCGGTCGAGCTGGACGGGATGACCGCCAACGCCGTGTACAAACCGGTACCGGGGGAGCGCCCATTGTGGGACTTCCCGGATGGCACGTTGGCCGGACGCGAGGTGGCGACCTATCTCATCGCCGAGGCGGCCGAGCTGGTGAACGTACCGCCGACCGTGTTGCGGGCCGGGCCGTTCGGCGAGGGCATGGTGCAGCTGTGGGTCGAGACGCGTGACGACGAGCTCGTCGACATCTGCGCCCCGGACGAGGTGCCCGAAGGCTGGCGGGTGGTGCTGCACGCGCACGATCGCCTCGGCGAGCCGGCCGTGCTGGTGCACGCCGACCGTCCGGGCATGCGGGAACTGGCCGTGCTGGACATCGTGGTCAACAACACCGACCGCAAAGGTGGGCATGTGCTCGCCGCGGAGAACGGCCGCATCTACGGCGTCGACCACGGCATCTGCCTGCACACCGACCCGAAACTCCGCACCGTGCTGTGGGGCTGGGTCGGAGAGCCGCTGCCCGGCGAGGTGCTGGACAAGCTGCGCAAGCTGCGCTGGGCGATCGACCACGAGCTGGGCGAGGCGCTCGCGCCGCACCTGACCCGCGTCGAGGTGGCGGCACTGAGCAAACGCACCGACACCCTGCTCTCCGACGGTGTGTTCCCGGCGCCGGCCGACGACTGGCGTGCCATTCCCTGGCCCCTGTTCTGACATCCGGCGCCGGGAGAGCCTCACCGGAAGGCGTCGGCGTGCTGGGCCACCCATTCGGCGTAGGTGGTGCCGCGCCGGCCCGTCGCCTCCGTGAAGCCCCGCTCGGGAACCATCCGCATCTCGTTGCCGCCGGACAACATGAAGTCGGTGAACTCCTCGCCGACACCCTGATCGAGCCACCGCTGCCTCGCCTGCTCGCGAGTGAGCTCGACATAGCGGACGTCCCTGCCGAGCACCTCACCGACGATCGCCACCTGCTCCGGGACCGTGAGCGCCTCCGGGCCGCTGAGCCCGTACTTTCGCCCCGCGTGACCGTCTCCGAGCAGCGCGGCAGTGGCAACGGCCGCGATGTCGGCCATGGCGATCGGGGTGTCGGTGGCCATGGGGAACGGTTCCCGCACGACGCCCTCGGCTCGCACGGAGTCGGCCCAGTCCACCGTGTTCTCCATGAACGCGCCCGGACACAGGAACGTCCAGTCCAGCCCGGCCGCCTGAACGGCACGCTCGATGGCCACGAACGACAGTGAATAGTCGTCCTGTGCGTCCTCGGTGGCCAGGATGGACGACAGCGCGACCACGTGACGGACCCCCGCCGCCCGCGCCAGCTCCGCGACGGTATCCACGGTCTGCGGCTTCGGCGCGAGGTACACCTTCTCGACGCCGTCGAGCGCGGCTGGCAGCGTGTCCGGCTTGCCGAGGAAACCGCGGTACACCTCGACATCGGCGGGCAACGCGGCTCGGACCGGGTCGATCGTCAGCGCACGCACCTTCACCCCACTGCCCCGCAGCTCGTCGACAACCATCCGGCCGATGTTGCCCGTCGCACCTGTCACCAGGATCGTCATACGTGAGGCCCCTATTCAGTACGCAATACGGAATAACTGCATCAGCCTACTCCGTACGATGCACGGAGTCATAGAATTGTCCAGGTGACGACCGACAACGACGGGATACGCGACCTCGCGCGCGGGATGCGCCTGCTGTGGCGTGCCACCGGTGGGGCGCGTCGTGGCCCCAAGCCCACGCTGACTGTCGACCAGGTCGTGCGGGCGGCCATCGAGATCGCCGACGCGCGCGGGCTGTCCGCGCTGTCGATGCGCGCGGTCGCGGACCGTCTCGGTGTCGGCACGATGTCGCTCTACACCTACGTTCCGGCGAAGGCGGAGCTGGTGAGTCTGATGCTGGACGCGCTCGACGCCGAGGGCACCCTGCCGCACACGATCGCGGGCTCGTGGCGCGAGAGGACCGAGTCGTGGGCCCGTGAGGACTGGGCGCTGTACCACCGGCACCCGTGGATGCTGCAGGCATCGGCCCGGCACCCGCTGGGCCCCAACACCATCCGGCGCTTCGACTCGGCACTCCGGTCGCTCGCCGCGACCGGCCTCCCGGTCGCCGAGCTGGTCGCGACCGCGGACGTCATCGACAACTACATTCGCGGCATGGCGCGGCGCTCGATCGAAAGCCGGGAACTCCAGCGGCGGACCGGTGTCAGCGAAGAGCGTTGGTGGGCCGAGCTCGAACCGCTGCTCACGCAGTACGTGACTGCCGACGAGTTTCCCGCCGTGCGCCAGGCGTGGGCAGGCGGCGCCTTCGCCAGCGATATCGACAGCTTCGACTACGGCCTGCAGCGCATCCTGGACGGCGTTGAGGGGCGGATCCGCGCACTGGACTGACCGGCGTGGCGGGCGGCACGGGCGACGCAGGCCAGCTAGGTTCTGCTCCCGTGCGCTCCCATTCCTATGACGACATCCTCGGCAGGCCCCGCAAGAAGAAGGTGCCGGAGGTGCCTGCCGAACGTGGTCTCGTGGTCGAGGAGCCGGCGAGCGGTTTCTGTGGAGCGCTGGTGCGGCTCGAGCACGGCAACGCTGTACTCGAGGACCGGCACGGCAACCAGCGGGTGTTCCCGCTCGCGCCCGCGGCGTTCCTGCTGGAGGGTCGGCCGGTCACTCTCGTGCCGGCACGCAAGCCCGCCAGGGCGGCACGGACGACGTCGGCGTCGGGTTCGGTCCGCGTCGAAGGGCTGCGTGCCCGCGTCGCGCGCGACTCGCGGATCTGGGTCGAGGGCAAGCACGACGCCGAACTGGTGGAACGGGTGTGGGGGCACGACCTGCGCGTGGAGGGCGTGGTCGTGGAGCCGCTCGACGGCGTGGACGTGCTCGCCGACCGGATCGCCGAGTTCGGCACCGGCCCCGGCCGCAGGCTCGGGGTCCTGGTGGACCATCTGGTGCCCGGCAGCAAGGAGTCCCGGCTCGTCGCGGCCGTGACCGACCCGCAGGTGCTCGTGACCGGTCACCCCTACGTCGACATCTGGCAGGCCGTCAAGCCCGCGGCCGTTGGCATCCGCGCCTGGCCCGAGGTGCCCCGCGGCGTGGACTGGAAGCGCGGCATCTGCGACGCGCTGGGCTGGGGTGAGCCCTACGAAGGCTGGCAGCGCGTGCTCGCCGGTGTGAGCAGTTTCCGCGATCTGGAGACACCACTGATCGGCGCCGTCGAACGGTTGATCGACTTCGTCACCGATCCGGCGGGGTAAGGATCCTCCGACTAGGTCACGCGTAGATCACTTCCCGTGATCTACTCAGTGGAAGTCGTAGCGATCTGGGAACATGTTCGCATGACAGCGGCGCTCATCTGGCTCATCGTCGGAGTCGGCCTGATTGTGGCCGAGGTTCTGTCCGGCGACTTCGTCTTGCTCATGCTCGGTATCGGAGCGCTCTTCGGCGCGGGGGCGGCCGCCCTGTCAGGCAATGCCTTCGTCGATGTCGCGGTGTTCGGGATCTCCTCGCTCGGCCTGCTGGTGCTGGCGAGACCCGCGCTGAAACGGAAGTTCCTGTCCGGTCCCGGCGTGAAGACCAACACCGATGCGCTGGTGGGAGCACGCGCCGTGACACTGTCTACTGTGGATGCCCACAGCGGCCAGGTGAAGCTGGCCGGAGACATCTGGTCCGCACGCAGCATCGCCGAAGGCGCTGTGATCGATCCCGGCACTACGGTGACCGTCGTGGAGATCTCCGGGGCGACCGCCATCGTGTCGGCAGAACCGTGATGGCCGGCGAGCCATCGCGGAACCGGTTCGACAATTGAAGGGGAGTAAGTAGTTTGTCCACGGCAGCGATAGTTGTTGTCGCCATCCTCGCGCTGCTCGTGATCGTCACGGTCGCGAAGGCGCTCATGGTGGTGCCCCAAGCGCAATCGGCGGTGATCGAGCGACTCGGCCGGTTCAAGACCGTCGCCTCACCCGGCCTGAACTTCCTGGTGCCGTTCCTGGACAAGGTGCGGGCCCGGGTCGACCTTCGCGAACAGGTCGTGTCGTTCCCGCCGCAGCCGGTGATCACCCAGGACAACCTGACCGTCTCGATCGACACCGTCGTGTACTTCCAGGTGACCGACTCGCGAGCGGCGGTCTACGAGATCTCGAACTACATCGTCGGTGTGGAGCAGCTGACCACGACCACCCTGCGTAACGTGGTCGGCGGCATGAGCCTGGAAGGCACGCTGACCTCACGCGACCAGATCAACCAGCAGCTGCGTGGTGTCCTCGACGAGGCCACGGGCCGCTGGGGCATCCGGGTCGCCCGGGTCGAGCTCAAGGCGATCGACCCGCCACCCTCCATTCAGGACTCCATGGAGAAGCAGATGCGCGCGGACAGGGAGAAGCGCGCGATGATCCTCACCGCCGAAGGTCAGCGGGAGTCCGCGATCAAGACGGCGGAAGGGCAGAAGCAGAGCCAGATCCTGGCCGCCGAGGGTGCCAAGCAGGCGGCGATCCTTGCCGCCGAGGCGGAGCGGCAGTCCCGCATCCTGCGCGCGCAGGGTGAGCGGGCGGCGCGTTACCTGCAGGCGCAGGGGCAGTCGAAGGCCATCGAGAAGGTGTTCGCAGCCATCAAGGCGAGCAAGCCGACGCCGGAGGTGCTTGCGTACCAGTACCTGCAGACGCTCCCGCAGATGGCGCAGGGCGATGCCAACAAGGTGTGGCTGGTGCCCAGCGACTACGGCAAGGCCCTCGAAGGCTTCGCCCGGCAGCTGGGTGCGCCCGGCGAGGACGGTATTTTCCGGTACGAGCCGCCCAAGGACGGCGAGATCTCGATGCCGGCGATGGACGACGATGAGGTCGCCAGCTGGTTCGACACCTCGACCGACCCGAAGGTCGCCGAGGCCGTGCGGGAGGCGGAAGCCGTTGCGCGCAAAGAGGTTCCCAGCCCGCTGAGCACATCGACCCCGCCGCACACCCCGCCGCCGGCGGCGGCGCCCGAACCGGGGGAGGCACCTGCCCCGCCGCCGCAGCAGCCGCAGCAGCCCGCGCCTCCGGCCGCCCCGCCGGCTGGGCCCTACGGTGCGGGCCCGGCGCAGAGCCGTCCGCCGCAGCCGGGGCCGTTCAACCCGCCACAGGGCGGGCCCTACCCACCGCAGAACCCGCCTTACGGCGGTCCGCCTCGCCAGCAGTAACGACGAGCACACAACAGCAGGGCGCCTCGGCGATCATCGCCGAGGCGCCCTGCGCCGTTAAGGGGACGCGCTCTCGGTGACCGGTGCCAGTGCCGGCCGTTTCGGACTGAGCGTGTCGCCGGAGGACTCGCCACGCAGACGGCGACCGAGCCATGGCATCGCGTGCTCGCGCGCCCAGTGCAGGTTCGCTCGCCTCACCTGCGCCGCGGTGAGCACGGCGGACGGGCCCAGCGTCGCCGGCGTGACCGTGTGCGGGACGCCGAGTGCGTCGAGCACGGTGGCGGCGATGTGCGTGTGCCCGAGACCGTTGAGGTGGATGCGATCGGCTGACCACAGGCGGCGATCGCGCAGCACCCGCATCGCCCACATGTCGACCAGCAGCGTGCGGTGCCGCGCGGCGATGAGCCGGACGTGCTCGTTGTAGATCGCGGTACGCCCGCGCATGCGCCGGAACAGCGGATCCTCGACCCCGTCGACACCGGTGAACAACACGACGGTCGCACCGGTGGCCGCGAGCTTTCCGACCGCGTGGTCGTAGCTGTCGGCCAGACCATCGATGTCGATCTTCGGGCGCATCAGGTCGTTGCCGCCCGCGTACAGGGTCACCAGGTCGGGTCGCATGGCGAGCGCCGGTTCGAGCTGCTCGGCGAGGACCTGTGGCAGCAGCCTGCCGCGGATGGCCAGGTTGGCGTAGCTGAGCCCGGGATTGTGCCGGGCGAGCTGCTCGGCGGTGCGGTCGGCCCAGCCGCGCACGCCGTTGGGGCACGCGGGATCGTCGTCACCGACACCTTCGCTGAACGAGTCGCCGAGCACGACGAAGCGGTCGATCATAAACGGCACTGTATCGGCGTGGTCGTGACGCTTCCTCACCTGCGCTGCCGCTCGCGGTGCTCGGCCACATGGACGCGGGTGGCGCAGCGGGTCGAGCAGTACCGCCGTCTGCCGTTGCGGGAAGTGTCGACGAAAACGACGCCGCAGCCCTGCCGTAGGCACACCCCGATGCGGTCGGGGTCCTCGCACAGCAGGTGGGCGAGCCCGCCCACCGTGTAGGCCTGGATGCGTCGGACGGGATCCTCACCCTCCCCGGCATAGTGCAGGTGCGGCGGTTTGCCGTCGTGGCGCGAGATGTAGGGGCGGCAGGCCGAATCGGCGAGCAGGGTGTTGAGCAGTTCGACCCTGGTGTGCAGGTCCGTCTCTGTGAATACCGGCCGCAGTCGTTGCGCCCAGTCGGCGACACACGCGGCGTCCTGCTCGGTCAACGCGGTGAGAGAGGAGCCCTCACCGCTCATGATCGCGGCGAGGTCGGCTGCTGGCACCCGCCCGGCGTTCACCACGGCCGCGGCGACCCTGGCAGCCGCCCCACCGTAAGGGTTGAAATCCACTTATTCATTACATCACGATGGCGACATGACCGACCAACATCGCTGCCCGCACTGCGGGTGGCCGGCACGCGAACTGCCAGCCGACTCGGTTCATGCCAGCTCCCGCGGCAGGCTCAGCTACCGGCGCTGCCTGTGCGGCAGCTGGCTGCTGGAGCTCGACGGCGTCGTGCTCGGCGCCACCCGCACGGCCGCCCCGCGCCGTTAGAGCGCCTGCTCAGCGCTGGCCGCGGTGCTCGGCGAGGATCTGCGCGAGCGTGTGGGCCGGCGAGCTGTCGAGCTTGTGCCGATGGGCGTCGTAGCGGTCACGCGTGGTGCGGATGTCGGCGTGCCCCAGCAGGTCCTGGACCTTCTGGACCGGCACGTTGTGCGCCAGCAGCAGTGTGCCGGTGGTCCGCCGCGCCGTGTGTGGCGAGATGCTGGTCGCCGCCGGAAGCCCCGCCGCCGTGGCGAACCGGCGCAACGCCTGCCACACGTCGCGCTGCCGCAGCGCCTTGCCGCCGGGTTTGGCCGGGTCGTGCGGGTGCGGCGTCGTGGCCAGCAGCGGTCCGGTCAGCCGTTCGGCCGGCACACCGAACCGCGCCGAGCGGGCGGCGAGGTAGCGGGCCAGCGGCCGGACCGCCGGAGCCACCAGCGGGACGAAGTCCCGCTGCCCGCCCTTGCCGGTGTAGCGCAGGATCGTGTGCCCCGAGTCGGTGTCCAGATCCGCGACGGTCGCGGTGGTGATGCCGGAGACCCGCAGGCCGGTATAGAACAGCAGGGCCACCAGCGCCGCGTCCCGCCACGCGGCCTCACTGTCCAGCCGTGCGGCGCGGCTTTCGACGTGGTCGAGCAACGCCGCTGTCGAGCGCTCGTCGAGCGCGGGCAGTGGGGACGCCTTGGCCCGCTTCGGCCGGGTCACCGCCCCGATCGGGTTGTTGTCGGTGACGTCGTTGGACTGCAGGTAGCGGTACCAGCTGGACACGCCTGCGAGCGTGCGGGCCAGGGTCGACGGCGCCGCGGGACGGGGCAGGCCGTCGCGCCCGGTGACGGTCAACGTCGTCTTCCAGGCGTCGACGTCCGCGCGGCGCGCCCGCAGCGGGTCGAGGCCGGTGCGGGCGCACCACGCCAGCCAGGCAGCCAGATCGGCGTAGTAGGCCCTGCGCGTGTGCTCACTCTTGTCCACGCTGAGCCACAGCATGGTCACGTGGCGGATGGCGTAGCGATCCGCGGGGTCGGCAGGAGGCAGTGCGGGCAGCAGTTCCACCGCCTCGGCCAGCGACTCTGTGGTGGCCTGGCGCAGGGCGAGCTCACGCGATCCGGTGTTGTCGATCATGGTGGGTGCGATTGTGCCCTGTCGCTTGCGAAAAAAGTTGGAAAAGATGTCGGCGAGGTGTCGATCGCCGGGGGTGGTGTTCGACGCGTGTGTGAAAGCCGGCGAGCAAGGCGTCCGGCGCGAACGAGGGAGATCCTTCAGATGCGGTTCATGATGATCGTCAAGGCTACCGACGACTCCGAGTCGGGCAAGATGCCCACCGAGGCGCAGCTCGCCGAGATGGGCAAGTACAACGAGGAGCTGGTGAACGCCGGCGTGCTGCTCGATGGCAACGGCCTGCTGGGGAGCTCGACAGGTGTGCGCGTGCAGTTCACCGGCAAGGGGCAGACCACCGTCGTCGACGGCCCGTTCACCGAGACCAAGGAGCTCGTCGCCGGTTACTGGATCATCGACGTCAAGTCCAAGGACGAGGCGATCGAGTGGGCCAAGCGGGTGCCCTTCGTCGACGGCGAGATCGAGGTCCGCAAGGTTGCCGAGGCCGAGGACTTCGGCGACAGCTTCACGCCCGAGCTGCAGGAGGCGGAGGAGGAGCTGCGGCAGCGGGTCGAGCGCCAGCAGAACAAGTAGTACCGCTTTGCCGCGCGGCCGCACAGCTGCTTGCTGTGCCGGTAGCTACATTTGCGGCTGTGACGGTTGCAGGGGAGGCCCATCGCGCGATCGATGCGGTGTGGCGGATCGAGTCGCCACGGCTCATCGCCGGGCTCGTGCGGATGACGCACGACGTCGGCGCCGCCGAGGAGCTCGCACAGGACGCGCTGGTGGCCGCGCTGGAGCAATGGCCGGAGTCAGGCGTACCGGGTAACCCGGGCGCCTGGCTCATGGCCGTCGCCAAGCGGCGGGCGATCGACCAGTTCCGCCGCCAGGAACGGTTCGAGCGCAAGGTCGAGGAGCTCGGCCGGGATCTGGACACCCGGGAGGTTCCTGAGCCGGAACCGGATGACATCGGCGACGACCTGCTGCGACTGGTGTTCACCGCATGCCATCCCGTGCTGTCAACCGACGCGCGCGTCGCGCTCACGCTCCGGCTGCTGGGTGGGCTGACCACCGACGAGATCGCCAGGGCGTTCCTGGCGCCGGAGCCGACGGTCGCGCAGCGCATCGTGCGCGCCAAGCGGACTCTGGCGAAGAAGAAGGTGCCGTTCGAGGTGCCACAGGGGGAGGAGCTGGCCGGCCGGCTCTCCTCGGTGCTGGAAGTCGTGTACCTCATCTTCAACGAGGGCTACTCGGCAACAGCCGGTGATGACTGGATGCGGCCGGAGTTGTGCGCCGAGGCGTTGCGGCTCGGCCGGGTGCTGGCCCGGCTCGCCCCGCGGGAGCCGGAGGTCCACGGCCTCGTGGGGTTGATGGAGATCCAGCAGTCCCGTACCAACGCGAGAACCTCCCGCTCCGGGGAGCCCATCCTGCTGTTGGATCAGGACCGCGGCAGATGGGACCAGCTACTCATCCGGCGCGGGCTCGCGGCGCTGGAGCAGGCTGAGTCGCTCACCGACAGCCGTGGCCCCTACACGCTGCAGGCGGCGATCGCGGCCTGCCACGCCAGGGCCCGCACGGCGGCGGCGACCGACTGGGACCGGATCACGGCGCTCTACGGTGAGCTCGCGGCGGTGACCTCATCGCCGGTGGTGGAGCTGAACAGGGCGGTCGCGCTCGCCATGGCTGAAGGACCCGCGGCCGGGCTGGCAGTGGTGGACGAGCTGACCGAGGAGCCGGCACTCGAGCACTACCACCTGCTGCCGAGCGTGCGCGGCGACTTCCTCGTCAAACTGGGCCGCCACGCGGAGGCACGCAGGGAGTTCGAGCGCGCCGCGTCGCTCACCAGGAACGAACGGGAGCGCAGCCTGCTGCGTGAGCGCGCCGAGCAGGCCGCGGCGGCAGTGGGGTTCAGCCCTGGCTGAGATCGGTCCGGACGGCCAGCACGGCGAGCCGGACCCGGTTCGGGATGCCGGTCTTGGTCATCAGGCTCGCCACATGCGTCTTCACCGTGGTGATGCCGATGTGCAGCCGCTGCGCGATCTCGCCATTGGACAGCCCGTCGCCGATGAGGGCGAGCACGTCCCGCTCCCTTTCGGTCAGCTGCGCCAGGTCCGGCTGCCGGTCCGCGCCCTGTTCCCGCGCGGTGACGGCGGTCCGGATGAGCCTGCGCAGCACGGCCTGGCTGAACGGCGAGTCGCCCGCGGCGATACGCCGGATCGCCCCGAGCACCTCCTCGGGGGCCGCGTCCTTGGCGAGGAACCCGTGCGCACCGGCAGCCAGGGCAGGGTAGAGGTGGTCGTCGTCGTCGAACGTGGTCAGCACCAGAATGCGGGTGGCGGGGCGGGCGGCCAGGATGCGGCTGGTGGCCGTGATCCCGTCGACACCGGGCATCCGCAGGTCCATGACCACCACATCGGGTGTGAGCTGCTCGGCCAGCTGCGTGGCGTGGTGGCCGTTGTCGGCCTCGCCGACCACCTCGAGGTCCTCGGTCGTACCGCAGAGCATGCGCAGGCCCGCGCGCACGAGCTGCTGGTCGTCCACCAGCAGTACCCGGATCATCGCAGCGCCTCCACAGCGCCGGTGGGCACGGCGACGGACAGCTCCCAGCCCTGCGCCAGCGCCCCGGCATGCATGCTGCCGCCGAGAAGCTCGACGCGTTCCCGGATGCCGACCAGCCCGAAACCACCGTCCCGGGGATCGCTCGCGGCGCTACCGCCACCGTCGTCGCGTACCTCCACGCGCACCTCGTCGGTCAGCGCACGGACACGAAGGCTCGCCTTCGTCCGCGCCCCGGCATGTTTGATCACGTTGGTCAGGCCCTCTTGTACCACTCGCAGGACCGCGAGCCGCCGCATGGCATCCAGTGCGGTGACCGCGGGATCGATTTCGGCATCCAGTATCAGGCCCGCGCTGCGTGCCCGTTCGACGGTGGCCACGAGCGCACCGGCGAGGCCGTCCGGCTCGGCCAGTGCGGCACCTGCCTCGCCTGCGATGCTGGCCGGGTCACGCAGTGTCGACACCAGCCGCCGCAGGTCGGTCAACGCCGTCCGAGCGGTGTCGTGCACGTCGGCGAGTGCCTTGCCGACCTCCGGCTCGGCGGTACCGAGGGCGACCCGCGCCGCGCCGACACGCATGGCGACCGAGGCCATGTAATGCGCCACCAGGTCGTGCAGTTCTCTGGCGATCGCGGTCCGCTCGGCCGCGCGGGCCTCGAGCACCGCGGTCTCCCGCTGGTGGCGCGCTTCCATCGCCACGCGCAGCACGGAACGGATGTAGAGGCCGAGCAGCATGGGCGGCAGGGTCGCCAGCGCGATCGATGGCACCATCAGGGCCGAATCCAGGTCCGGCAGGTTCACCACCACCATGGCGGCGAAGTACGCGGTGCCGCCAAGCCAGCACGGGAGGCCGTGCCTGCGCATCATCAACTCGCCGACCGCGATGACCGCCAGCGCGAACAGCAGTGGCCAGGCCACCGGCGCCGGCACGACCCACGCGCCGAGTATGACCAGCGCCGACTGCGTCACCGTGACCACCATCGGCAGCCGCCCACCCGCGATGGTCGCCACCGCTGATGCCGTCCCCAGTGTCCAGTCCCACTTCCCGGCCTGCAGCGGGCTGCTGAGCACCGACAGGTAGGCGACGGTGCTCACCAGCGGGACGAAGCGGATCGGTGCCCAGACCAGCAGGGGAAACCGCTGTAAGAAGCGGGAAAGCACAACACGACAGTAGGCAGCCGGGGCACGGCATACCTCCTCCCGGGGAAGGAGCCGGATCTCGTACTCCCGGACATCAGGTCTGGCCCCCCAGCCGAGGGAAAACCGGACGCGTGCTGCCATTGTCGGGCATATGACCATGAGCTCCCGGCGCGGGCTGTCCCTGTTCCTCGAGGCAGCCGTGCGGCAGCCCAAGCTCGTTGGCGCGGTGCTGCCCAGCTCCCGCGATCTCGGAAGGCAGCTGACCACGGTCGTTCCGCGGTCCGGCAGGCCCACCGTGGTCGAGCTCGGTCCGGGCAGCGGCGCCGTCAGCGAGGTCATCGCCCAGCGGCTGCCTGTCGAGGGCAAGCATTTCGCCGTCGAGATCAACCCGGATCTGGCCGAGCATCTGCGGCGCACCTATCCGCGGATGTCGGTGCTGTGCGGGGATGCCGGGCAGCTGCAGCCGATGCTGGCCGACGCCGGCGTCAGCCAGGTCGATGCCGTGGTCAGCGGACTGCCCTGGTCGTTGTTCGACGTGGAGGCTCAGCGGCGGGTGCTCAGCCAGGTGTGTGCAGCGCTCGCGCCCGGTGGGGGATTCAGCACCTTCGCCTACCGGCACGCCACCCGGCTGGCCGGGGCGCGCCGGTTCCGCGAACTGCTGCACGCCTGCTTCGACGAGGTGATCGTCACCCGCACGGTATGGCGCAACCTGCCGCCCGCTCTGGTCTACGTGTGCCGCCGCCCGCTCGGCGGCACTGCCGATGTTTGACGTCCTGGTCTGGCTGCGTGGGCTGCCGCAACCATTGCTGCTGCTCAGCGCCTGGCTACTGATCGCGGCGGAGGCCGCGCTGCTGATCGGGGTGGTGTTGCCCGGTGCGAGTGCGGTGATCGCACTCGGTGTGCTCGCGCGGGGCGACGTGGCCGATCCGCTGCTCGCCGCGGTGACGGCGGCCGCCGCCGCGGTCACCGGGACCCAGCTGGCGTACCTGCGGGGACGGCAGGGCGCGCTCCCGGCCCCCGGCCGGCTCCGTCGCCCACGGGAGCACGCGGTACGGCTGCTGCACCGGCTCGGCCCGACCGCGGTCGGCGCGGCCCAGTGGCTGGTCGGGGTGCGGACGCTGACTCCCCGGCTGGCCGGTTACGCGGGCATCCGGTACCGGCGGTTCGCGAGTGTGAGTGTGCCGATGGCGGCGGTCTGGGGTGCGGGGCTGACCATGCTCGGTTACCTGGCCGCCTCGGCCTACGGCTCGCTGACGCAGTGGTTCGGCGCCGGCACACTGGCGTTGCTCGTGCTGGCCGGTGCGGGTGCGTGGTTGTGGCGCAGGCGCACCCGGTCAGCCGAGGGGGTCGGGTACCGCGTCCGCGCCGGCTCGGCAGCGTTGCCCCAGGGAACGCCATGCCGAGGCGCCAGCGGAGCCGGTGAGCGGGTCACCGTGTCCGAAACAGACCACGTCGGCCGGCACCTGGGTGAGGCGGGCGAATGACTCCCTGGCCAGCGCGCGGTCGGTGTTGAAGGGCCCCAGCAGCAGGCCGTTCGGTGAGTTCGCGATCAGGTCACCGGTGAACAGCACGCCGTGAGCGGGCAGCCGGATGGCGATGCTGCCGTCGGTGTGCCCCGGTGTGTGGATCACCTGGGCGCCGCCACCGAAGTCGATGGGGCCACCGTCGGACAGTTCGGTGTCGACCGGGCACGGGGGAGCGTCCGGGAGGCCGGCCGCGACCTGCTGGTAGAGCGGCATCTCATGCTCGGTGAAAACCGGCTCGGCTTGGGCGCGCTCCCCGCGCACCACGGGAGCGTCCATCCGATGTGCCATGACCTCGACATCGCCCCAGCCGCGGACGTCGGCCGCTGAGCCCGCGTGGTCGGCATGGCAGTGCGTGAGCACAACCCGGCGCAGGTCCGCACGACGAAAACCGAGCTCGGCGAAGGCGGCGGCGAGCTCGTCGGCGGAACCGGGCGTGCACGTGTCCACCAGCGTCAGCTGGGAGCCGTCCTGCCACAGGTAGGCCTGGCCGATTGTGGTCCTGATCAGCTGCAGCTCGGCGCGTAGCGGGACGATGTCCATGAGGCCGACGGTAGCCCGGCAGGCAGAGCCCTTGAAGGGGCCGCCGTCGTACTCGGGAAAATCGGGCGGATATGGCTAACCTGGGGTTTCGTTTTCACCGCCGCGGACCATTCGACGACAGAAATGGACGACGAGTAACCCCGAAAAACATACGAGCGGAAGTAAATCCGTGCCGCGCGATGGCAAGCGGGCTCGGCGTGCGGATCCGGGTGGACGCGTTCCACCGAATGGTGGGTCCACTTGAGATTCGCTGCGGTGACCGGTTTCTCCGCGGCGTCGAAATCGCGGAAGTTGCGCCGGAGAAGTGTGGCGGCGATGGCGCGTACCAACGGCGAGGATGGCCGGGCCACGCATTCCGCGGCGGGGTGACCGGCCTGCCATCGCGGCCGATGATCAAGCCGGTCGAGCTGGGCCAGCTCGCCGTCGATGTCGATCTCGATGGCGCCGAAGAAGTTGATGTTCTCGTTTGGCGCTAAGCCAAGATCACCTGTATTGACCCCTACCGCCAGCAGCGCTCTGATCACTTGCCCGATCGTTGACTACAATCTGTTGCGGACGTTGACTATGGGTAAGGGGAGACATGAGCGCCAATCTCGACTTCGACATCCCGTTCGCGTTCCACGTCAATCCTGAGCTGGACCAGGCACGACAGCGCAACCGGCGGTGGCTGGCCGAGCACGGACTGCTGGCCGGCGGAACCGAGCACGCCGCCCACGCCGGTGTCGACGTGGAGCGGCTGGCCGCATACGCCTATCCGCACGCACGGGGAGCAGACGTGGATCTGGCGATGCGCTTCGCCAGCTTCTTCCTGCTCTACGACGACCAGTTCACCTACCAACTCGGCCAGGATCCCCGCGCGGTCGCCGCCGTGGCCGACCAGTTCGCCGAGGTAGTCCGGGGCCATCGGCCGTCGGCGGATGCGCCGAAACTGGTCACCGCCCTGGACGAGATTTGGCAGGACTGGTGTGCGGGAATGTCGCCGACATGGTGCAG
This sequence comes from Saccharomonospora sp. NPDC046836, assembly GCF_040645195.1. Taxonomy (NCBI): domain Bacteria; kingdom Bacillati; phylum Actinomycetota; class Actinomycetes; order Pseudonocardiales; family Pseudonocardiaceae; genus Saccharomonospora; species Saccharomonospora sp. NPDC046836. Next base: position 242,259 of record NZ_JBEYXW010000002.1, on the reverse strand, counting down.
GCGCAGCGCCTACCACTGGGAGCAGTACTTCGTGATCCCGGCACACGAGGCTGCCCTGCGCGCCCGTGGCATCGTGCCCGCCGAGGACTGCTTCATGGAACTGCGGGACATCAGCGGCTTCATGTATCCCATCCTGGATTTGTGCGATCGCGTCGGCGGCTACGAACTCGACCCGGTCGTGTTCCACGCGCCTGAACTGTCCGTGCTGCGCCACATCACCGTCCAGGTGGTCAGCTTCGCCAATGACATCGCCTCGGCCGACAAGGAACGCCGCGACGGCGAAACCGACAACTTGGTGCTGGTGTATGAGCATCGCCGCGGCCTGTCCCCGCAGGACGCAGTGGAGCGTGCTCGTGCTCTGGTCAACGCCCGCGTGCGCCGATTCATCGAGCTGGAGGCCGAGCTGCCGGCCGTGTGTGATGCACTGGGCCTGCCGGACGATCAGCACCGCGCCGTGTTCCGCTACGCCCGCGATCTGCGGGCCTGGATCAGCGGGTACTGCCAATGGCAGCGCGAAACCCACCGCTACAGCCCCGGAGGTCCGGGAAACTTCCCCCGCAACGAACACCACATGATGGCCCCACGCTGATCGGGACACACCTGATTCCTGAGATCACTGGTCAGGAGCCTACTCAGCCATATCCGGCCGACTTCCCGCGACTACAACGGGGACCTTGTGAAGGGGTCCCGCGAGGGTGTCCCTGTTTGGGGCAGGCGCAGGGCGGCGATCAGCGCAACGATGGGTAGGTGATCACCAACGCAGCACACGAGCTCGGCGGGTTCCTGCGCAGCCGGCGTGAGCGCTTGACGCCGGCTGCCGTGGGCATCGAACCCGGTGGGACCCACCGGCGCGTCCCCGGACTGCGCAGGGAGGAACTGGCCGAGCTCGCCGGGGTCAGTGTCGGCTACTACACGCGGCTCGAACAGGGCGTCAGCGCCAGTGCTTCCGCCGCGGTCATCGACGCGCTGGCCACAGCTCTGCGGCTCGATCCGGCCGAGCACGAACACCTGCGGATCCTCGCCGCTCCGAAACGGCCGACCCGGCCTCGTGCCCGGCGAACCAAGCTGAGGCCGTCAGTGTGGGACCTGCTCGCCGCCATGCCGGGGACGCCCGCGGTCGTCATCGACCATCGCTCAGACGTCCTTGCCTGGAACCGCCTCGGCCACGCTCTGCTGGCTGGCCACATCGGCTTCGACGCCCCGGACGCGCGGGTTCGGCCGAACATCGCCCGCATGCTGTTCCTCGACCCGCACCACCGTGCGTTGTACTGCGACTGGAACGCCAAGGCGCAGGTGACAGTCGCGGCCCTGCATCAGGCGTGCGCACGGCACCCCGCGGACCCCGAGCTGGAACAACTCGTCGGCCGGCTCGCGGTCGACAGCCCGGAGTTCGCGCGCATGTGGGCGCGGCGCCCCGTCCGAACCTGCTCGTACTACCTGCGTGAGCTCGAGCATCCCGTCGTCGGGCGGCTGACCCTGGCCAACGAGACAGTCACCCTGCCCGACGACGACCAGCAGATCGGGCTGTTCTACGCACGTCCCGGCACGTCTGACGCCGATGCACTCACCTTGCTCGCACAGAGCCTCGATTCGCAGAAGGAGAACGCACGTTGAGGATCATCGTCGTGGGCGGCGCCGGCACCATCGGACGACGGTTGGTGCCGGCGTTGCGATCCAACGGCCATGAGGTGGTCGTGGCCGGCCGCACGTCGGGCGACATCCACGTCGACCTGACCTCGCACGCGACCATCGAGGCGATGTACCGCGAGGTCGTAGCGGTCGACGGTGTCGTGAACATTGCAGCGCACGGTGCACTCGACGACTTCGAGACGCTGACGGCCGACGCGCTGCACGAGAACATGCGAGCCAAGTTCTTCGGGCAGATCGATCTGGTGCTCACCGGCCAGCACCACTGCACTGATGGCGCCTCCTTCACCCTGACGTCCGGAATCTTCGCCGACCAGGCCTGGCCGCACGTCACCGGTGGCGGCGTCATCAGCGGCGCACTGCACAGCTTCGCCCTGTCGGCCGCGATCGAGCTGCCTCGGGGCATGCGGATCAATGTCGTCAGCCCCACGATGGTCGGCGACTCCGTCGATGCCTTCGCCGAACACTTCCCCGGCATGCGTCCGATACCGATGGACACACTCATCGACCACTACCTGCACTGCATCGAAGGCGACGACACCGGCCGCATCATCCGCGCCTACGGATGACCGCGCATGCGGGCGTTGGCGCGCCCGCTGCGCTCGGCGTTGCTGGGCTACCTGTTGTCGGTCGGGCCGAGAACCGCGAGTGAGTGCGCGGTCGCCGTGGACTCCTCGGCATCGAACTGCAGCTGGCACCTGCGTCAGTTGGCCCGCTGGGGGTTGGTCGAGCGGGTCGAGGCCGGCGACGCCCGCGAGAAGCCATGGCAAGCGACACAGGTGGGCCTGGAAATGGGTGAGCTGGGCACCGAGCATGCGGGCCGCGCAGCTCGCCGTGCTGGGCGCTGCCGTCGGCAACGACCAGGTGCTGACGCAGCGGTTCGCCGACCCGGTCGGCGAGCTGGACCCGGATTGGCAGCACGCCTCGGCGCTGAACAGCTACTCGTTGCGGATCACCCCGGCGGAGCTGGACGAGCCAGTCAGCATTGGCGTCGCTGTTCGAACCCACCCGCAACGCACTGGTGCCGGTGCTCGTGGGCAGCGATCGGCTCACCGCCGCGAACGGCCTGATGGGGTTCAACAGCAGCGCCGCACGCCTGGTGGGCAGCTCCTTGGGGGGTCTGGTCCTGGGAACCAGCGGACTCGACTGGGTGCTCGCCGGTTACCTGGCAGCGCTGCTGCTCGCCACCGCGCTGCTGCTGCCGAGGTTCCGGACAGTCACCGGCCCCGCCGCTGTGCCGATCCGCCAACCCATGTTCCGGGCCTGGCTGGATGGTCTTGCCGAGTTCCGCCGGGAGCGGAGCCTGCGGGTCACCGGAATGACCCTCGCGCTGGGCGCGGTCGCGCAAGGCATGTTCCTCGTGCTGTTCAGCGCTGTCGGGGCGCCGGCGGTGTTCGGCACCTCGGGTGCACTCACTGTCGTGCAGACCACCGTCACCGCTGATCGGACGGGGCGCGTGCTGGCCACGACGTTCGCCGAGATGGCCGCGTTCCAAACCGCCGGCACGCTCGCGGCCGGTGCGCTCGTCGACGTCTGGGGCCTTGGCTGGTTGCTGAACATCCAGGCCACGCTGCTCCTGGTCGCAGGCGTTGTCGCCGTCGCAGGCCTTCGCCGACGGGCAGTCATGCGGCGATCGACCCGCGATGCGACGGAGACGCAGTCGGCGACCGCAGCCAGACCGTGATCAGGGCGGCCGCGACAGCCGGACCCAGGCCCCACGCCAGCGGCGCGATCGCACCCATCAGAGCAGTGGAGTTGACGAAGAGCCCGACCGCGCCGACCAGGCTGGCGACGCCTGTGATCGCGAAGGTCGCGGCGATGCGGCGTTCGAACCGGTTGCCGCGGAAGGCCGGGATCAGAAACAGGCACGCGAGGGAGAAGAACACTCCGAAGCCCAGCATCTCGAACGTGAACATCAGCGACGGCCAGCCGTAGGGCTGGAACCATTCCAAGCCCGCTGTGCGGCCCAGGCCTGCGCTCTGCCGGACCATTGTCAGCGCCACGAAGCGGTTGGCGCAGACCACGACGGCGAGCATGCCGACGAACATCAGCGAGATGAGGGTGAACACCTGCTTGCCCGCCTGCGTGGCGAGATGGATTCCGCACCACAGGGGCACCATCACCAACGTCGCCAGCAGGATGATCAGGTGGAAGATGGTCGCGTAGGGCTGCGGGGGCGGAAACGGGATCCCCTGCACCGTCATCACCACGAGCATGACCAGATACCCCAGGCTCAGGGCCACGTAGCCGACGCCCGCTTTCCTGCCTGTCGACGCGATTGCCGCTCTCTTGTCCATGGGTTGCTCCTTGCCGACTGGTGGCGTATCTCGTTCACCATTACAGCGATGAAGCTACGCCACTGTAGACTTCCGGGTCAACGCAGGGCAGCAGGAAAGGCGGAGACGGCCGCGATGGGCGAGCAGCACAGGACACCCACGCCACCGGGCATCGAACTGGCCTGGCGTCTCGCCGGCGACGCAGGCCACGAGCGGGAGCAGGCAGGCAACGGGCGCAGACCAGGCCCCCGACCTGGCCTCACGCTGAAGCGGATCGTCGCCGCCGCCATCGATGTCGCCGACCGCGAGGGACTTGCCGCGGTGTCGCTGGCCCGCGTGGCCGCCGCCCTTGACTCCGCCACGACCTCGCTGTACCGGCACGTCCGCTCCAAGGACGACCTCGTGGTGGTGATGCGCGACGCGGCCGCCGCGCCACCTCCCGAACTGCCGGCACCCGATCCCGTGCACTGGCGGCAATCGCTCAGCGACATCGCTAGGCAGATCTACGACATCTACCGCCGCCACCCCTGGGTGCTGCAGGTGCCCACGTCCGGCCCGCCGACGGCGCCGAACGAACTCCTGTGGGGCGAGCACATGCTCAAGGCACTGTCACAGACCACCCTGAGCTCTTCCGACCGACTCCGCGCCGTCACCCTGATCGCCGGCTACGTCCACGAGCAGGCTCGCCTCGCCGCCACCCCGGTCATCGCCAACGGCGCGGCGGCCGGCTACTTCGGCTTCCTCGCCACGGTCATGACACCGAGCCGGTATCCCATGTTCTGCGGCATCCTCGCGGACGAGGCGAACACCGGCTCGATCGCTTACACCGGAGAAGACTTCCAATTCGGCCTGGACCGCATCCTCGCCGGACTGGCCGAACTCGACCACGTCGAGGGCGTACGGTGACGAGGTAACGCTTACGGGTGCTAACCGTGACTCGGGAGGCGGGAGTGGGCATCCTGACCGGTAGAAGGGCAGCCACCCGGTGACCCGAGCGCGGACTCGAACTTCGGCAGGCGGGTTCATCCAGCAGATCCGTCTCGCCCCGGACGCCGCGACCGGCCGCTATCCGTTCACCCTGCCGGCCGTGGCATGGCTGGCCCGCTCCGGTGGTCTGCCGTTGGCGCCGGGGGTGACGTTCCTGGTGGGCGAGAACGGCTCCGGCAAGTCCACACTGGTCGAGGCCATCGCCGTGGCGTCCGGGTTCAACCCGGAAGGTGGGAGCCAGCACTTCCGGTTCGCTACCCGCGCCACCGAATCGAGCCTCGGCGATCACCTGGTGCTGACGTGGGCAACCCGCAAGCCGCGCACCAGGTTCTTCCTGCGTGCCGAGTCCTACTACAACGTCGCTTCCGAGATCGAACGGCTGGACCGCGAACCCGGGCCGTCGTTGCTGCCCGCCTACGGTGGGGTATCGCCGCACGAACGCTCGCACGGTGAGTCGTTCCTGGACCTGGTGACCCACCGGTTCGGCCCGCGCGGGCTGTACCTGCTGGACGAGCCGGAAGCAGCGCTGTCGGTACGCGGCTGCATGGCGGTGCTGGCCCGGCTGGCTGAACTGGCCGAGCAGGGTTGTCAGATCGTGGTGGCCACGCACTCGCCGATCCTGCTCGCCCTTCCCGGTGCCACCATCTACGAGATCGCCGAGACCGGCGACTTCGAGCCGGTCGCCTATGACGAGGCGTTGCCGGTGCGACTGAGCCGTGACTTCCTGGCCGCGCCGGAGAAGTTCCTGCGTTACCTGCTCGCTGACGACGAGTAGCCCGCCACGGCGCCGAAAATGAAAGTGCGTAGCTCACCCGGTAGTAGATCATGACCACATGCGTGCGTTTGATGAGCTGGTTGCCGAGGCCGAAACCGTGGATGTCTCCGGCTGGGGGTTCGGGTGGCTGGAAGACCGGGCCACCGAGGAGCGCCCGCCGTGGGGTTACGCGCGGCTGTTGGCGGATCGGCTGCCGCGGGTCGCCTCGGCGCTCGATATCGATACCGGTGGGGGCGAAGTGCTCGCCGAGCTGCCGGCTCTCCCAGCGCGGATGTGCGTGACAGAGAGCTGGGCCCCGAACGCCCGCCGCGCCGCGGAGCTGCTCGGACCGCGCGGCGTCGAGGTCGTCCAGACCGGTGACGGGGACCCGCTGCCGTTCCCGGACGGGTCGTTCGAGCTCGTGGTCAGCCGACATCCGGTGCGGCCGAACTGGCCGGAGATTGCGCGTGTGCTCGTCGATGGCGGACACTACCTCGCCCAGCACGTCGGGCCCGCCTCGGCGTTCGAGCTGATCGAGTACTTCCTTGGACCACTGCCGGACAGCAACCGCACGGGCCGCGATCCACACCACGAGGCAGCCGAGGCCGAGGCAGCAGGGTTGACGGTCGTCGATCTGCAAACGGCGCGGTGCCGCATGGAGTTCTCCGACATCGGGGCGGTCGTCTACATCCTGCGCAAATGTGTCTGGTGGGTACCGGACTTCAGCGTCGAGCGGTACCGGGACACCCTGCGCCGCCTCGACACGCAGATCCGGTCCGACGGAGCCTTCGTCGCGTACTCGACGCGACACCTCTTCCAGGCCCGCCGATAACCGGCAACAGCCAGCAGGCGTCAGCGGGTGCGTTCGTAGTGGCGGCGTGCTTTTTCGCGGTTTCCGCAGACAGCCATTGAGCACCAGCGGGCGCGGTTGGCGCGGCTGCGGTCGAGCAGGAACAGCTGGCACTCGTCGTTGGCGCAGGGGCGTAGTCGGCCGGGTAGCTGCTTCTCGGTGGCGGCCCACGCGAGGACCACCTCGACGGCCAGCCGGGCGTGCGGGGGAGCCTTGGCTGTCCACTGAAGACCGTCCGAAGTGAACTCCGGGATCTGGTGGACCCCTTCGAACAGCGGGCCCAACGCGGCGGGCGAGCTTTCTCCGCGCACTATGTGCTGCAGGGCGTCCCGCGCCTCGCGCAGGAGTGCCAGCTCTGCGAGGCTGCCTTCGCCGCCGTGCTTCCGTGCCCAGCGTCTGCCTCCGGCCGGGTCTGCGAGCGCGTCCTGTTCCTCGCCGTTGACCAGCGGCCTGCTGTTGAGCAGGTCCAGCAGCGCGTTCATCGAGTGCCGCTCCCCCTCTAACCAGATCGAATCCTTTGACAGGTTAGCCCATCCGTGCTTCCATGACGAGGAACTAACCGTATTAAGCATTCAAAGGGGTTAGATATGAGCTCGGTGCACCACCGGACCGCCACAGTCGGCGGCCAGGAGATCTTCTACCGCGAAGCCGGCCCCAGCGACGCCCCCGCGATCGTCCTGCTGCACGGCTTCCCGACCAGCTCGTTCATGTTCCGCGAACTCATTCCGCTGCTGGCCGGGGACTACCACGTCATCGCGCCGGACCACCTCGGCTTCGGCCACTCCGCCGCCCCCCGCGTGGGGGAGTTCACCTACACCTTCGACGCCCTCGCCGAACTCACCTCAGGACTGCTCGACCAACTGGGCCTGGACCGCTACGCCCTCTACGTCCAGGACTACGGCGCACCCATCGGATGGCGCCTCGCGCTCAAGCACCCCGAACGGATCTCCGCCCTCGTCACCCAGAACGGCAACGGCTACGAGGACGGTTTCGTCGAGTCGTTCTGGACCGACGTCTGGGCCTACGGGGCGAACCCCGGCCCCGGCACCGAACCCGCCGTCCGCGCCGCGCTGAGCATCGACGTCATCCGCTGGCAGTACGTGCACGGCGTGCCCGACCCGAGCTTGGTCAGCCCGGACACGTGGGAGCACGACTTCGCCCTTGTCTCCCGCGAGGGCAACGACGAGGTGCAGCTGGCGCTGTTCCGCGACTACCAGAACAACCGCCCGCTCTACCCGCTGCTGCACGAATTCCTGCGCACGAGCGAGGTCCCGGTGCTCGCCGTGTGGGGCCGCAACGACGAAATCTTCGGCCCGGCAGGCGCGCGGGCCTTCGCCCGCGACGCCAAGGACGCGGAGGTGCACCTGATCAACGGCGGTCATTTCCTGCTGGAGAGCCACCTGGATGTCGTTGCGGGTTACCTGCGCGGCTTCCTCGGACGAGTCCTGGGCTGAGGCGTAGTCCCGATGACCCGTTTCGGGCCGCCGAGACACCGGAGGACGAGGCGATCACGACGCCATGGCCGCGGCAAACGCGAAGCTGGTCACTGCGTGTCGAAGTCCGTCCCCCGGGAGACCTTCTCCCACGCGGCAAGCTCGGCTCGCACCGAATCCAGGTGCCCGACGAGGAGGTCCACCGCGTCACCGCCGAGGGCGAGCCGCAGCGGGGTGTTCTCCGCAGCCAGGGCCAGCCGGATCGCCGCCGCAGCTTTCGCCGGGTCCCCGAGTTGGGTGCCGTCACCATCCTGTACCAGCTTCCGGGTGGCGCCGACCTTCTCCGCGTACGCCGGGTGCTCCTCGGAGAAGTAGGCCGCGCCCTTGCCGAACAGGTTGGTGCGGAACGCGCCGGGCTCCACGATCAGCACCTTGATGCCGAACGGCGCCACCTCGTCGGCCAGGCCCTCCGACAGCTGCTCCAGCGCCGCCTTGGTCGCGCTGTACGCGGAGAACCCGGCGAAGGACAACTGTCCGCCCATACTGCTGATGTTCACGATCGATCCGCTGCCCCGCTCCCGCATCTGCGGCAGTAGCGCCCGGGTCAGCCGCGCCGGGCCGAACACGTGCAGCTCGAACAGGTCGCGAAGCTCCCGGTCGGTGGTCTCCTCGAATGCCCCGACCTGCGTGCGTCCGGCGTTGTTGACCAGCACGTCCACCCGGCCGTAGCGAGCCAGAACGTCGGCGGCCACCGCGTCGATCCGCCCGCCGTCGGTGACATCCAGAACGATCGCCTCTACCCGGTCGGGGTGCGCGGCAACCAGGTCGGCCAGCGCCTCGGTCCGCCGGGCCGCGCCGATCACCGTGTCATCGGCGGCAACCGCGGCCTCAGCGATGGCTCGCCCGAAACCGCTGCTCGCGCCGGTGACCAGCCAGACCTTGCCGTTCTGGGTCATCTCTTCGTCTCCCGCATCAACTGCCGTGCGGGACCTTCCCGCCGACAGCTCCCATCCTTCGCCGGGATCCGGGACCAGGTCCAAGACCTGTTGTGATAGCCATGAGTTATGGACGTCCATGGACGCGATCTGCGCTACTTCGTCGCGGTCGCCCAGGAGCTGAACTTCACACGGGCCGCCGAGCAGCTCTTCATATCCCAGCCAGCGCTCAGCAAGCAGATACGGATGCTGGAGAAGCAGTTGGGCGAGCGTCTGTTCCACCGGGACCGGCGGGCGGTGCGGCTGACCGCAGTGGGGGAAGCCCTGCTGCCGCACGCCCGCAGGATGCTGGCCGCCGGGGAGGCCGCCGAGGCGGCGGTGGAGAAGGCAAGTACCGCCGAGCGGCACACCCTGGTCATCGGCATGTCCACCAGCCCGGGCCGCGGGCTGCTGCCTGCCTTGCGGACCCGGCTGGTCTCCCAGTATCCCGGCGCACGACCCGTCCTGCGGCAGGTCAACTGGGCCGATCCCAGTGCCGGGCTGGCGGACAGGTCCAGCGATGTCGCCTTCGTCTGGCTCCCACTCCCGGACGGCGACCGCTACCGGTGCGCGGTGGTGGCCCAGGAACCACGCCTTGTCGCACTGCCGCATGGGCACCCCCTGGCGACGCGGGCCGCAGCCGATCGCGAGGGAGCAGTGGACTTCACCGATCTCCTCGACGAGCCGTTCCTCGCCCTTCCCCCAGAGGCCGGTCCGCTACGGGACTACTGGCTGGCCCTGGACGCCAGGGGCGATCGCGCGCCGCTGATAGGCGGGGTGGTGGCCAGCGCCGAGGAGACCCACGAGGCGGTTGCCAACGGCCAGGGCGTGGCACTGCTGGCCGCCGGCAACGCCTCGCTGGTCGTCCGTGACGAGGTGATCGCCGTGCCGGTGCGGGGCATCTCCCCATCCCAGCTGGCGGTGGCCGCCCGCCGGGACGACGAGCGGCCCTTGGTGCTGGCCTACCTGGCCGCGGCGGCAAAGGTAGGAGCCAGCACCTCCTGATACAGGTTGCGCTCCAACCTTTTTGCCGGACACACCGTGATAAGAGGCATTATCACGGTGCTGATTTCTCAAATGGTTTCGCAGTATCGCGTGTCGTGATACAGGTTCTCCTAACGCGTGCGCGAAACTATGCAGGTGACAAACGAGCTGGTCAGCGAGATAGAAGCGCAGGACAACAGGACTGGGGAGCCGGTCTGCGCACTGGAGGGCTGTGACAACCCGTTGCCGCCACCGGCGGTGGACGAGAACGGCAGGCGCAAGGGCGGGCGGCCGTCCTCGTTCTGTTGCAAGGCGCATGCCGACGCGGCGTCCCGGCAACGGCGGGCGACGCAGCTGGCGGCTGTGGTCGACCCGCTCGCGGAGCTGCGCCGTGCGGCCGAGACGTTCGGACCAGTCGTGGAGCCGGTACTGGTGGCCCTGCGGGAGATGACCGGTCGACTGGACACCGCCGAGGAGGCGGCGGTGGCGCAGGTCAAGCAGGCACAGGAGGAGGTTGCGGCGGCGCGCACCGAGACCGAGGACGCACGACGGCGCGCTGAGCAGGCCGAGCGTGCGCGGGACCGGGCGCTCGCGCAGGGCCGCGACGACCGCGCCGCCCGTGCGGAGGCGGAGAAGAACGCACAGCGTGCGATCGCCGAGGCCGAGCAGGTCCAGCGGGACGCGTGGACGACGGTCGCCCAGCACGAACGGGCACGGGGCGCGGCCGAAACGGCGGCCGCGGCGAGCGCGCAGGCCCGTGAGGAACTGGCTTACCAGTTGCGGGTGGCGCGGCAGGAGCTCGATGAGGTCCGCGAGAGCCGCGCGGAGCTGGCGGGCCAGTTGGACGGAGTCCGTGTCGACCTGCGCGAGCTGAGCACCACGCACACGGTGGCGACAGAACGGCTCGATGCGGCGTCCGCGCAGGTCGCAGCGCTCAGCACCGCACTGGACCACATGCGCCGCGACGTGACCGAAGCCCGCGCGGACGCCGCCACCTCACGTGCCGAGCTCGACCAGGCACGAGCAGAGCTCGCCGAGGAACGCACCGGGCGCCAGCTCGCCGACTCCCGCGCGGACCATGCTGAGGCGGCGCGCGCGGACCACGCGGCACGGCTCGCGGAGCTGGGCGGCCAGCTCGACCAGGCGCAGGGACGCATCGACCGATTGCTCGAGAACCGGACCGCACCGCAGGAAGGTGCGGGCGAGGCACCCGCACCGGACCCGGTCACCGGCTAGCTCCCGGCTGACAGCCAGGCCTGTCGTTAAGGACGGTGTCATCAGCCGCCACGTCCTATGAAGTAGCTGGTCAGGTCGGCGCGGCGGCGACGGCGACGGATTCCAGCCGGGTCGTGTAGATCCGGTAGGCCTTGCGCTCGGCTGGTGATGCCCCGCTGGTGTTCAGCTCCGCGGCGGCGGTGAGCAGCGCTTGGTGCACGTGGGGCAATGCGGTGACGTGCAGGCTGAAGCCCTGGCCGCGGCGGATCTCGCGGCCGCGCCGTAGGGCGTGGCCTTCGGCTTCGCCCAGGTTTTCGTACGCGGTGAGGTGGCGGGCGATCGTGCCCGGGATCTCGATCCGTACCGGCTGCGGCTCGTCGACGGCTGCGACGATGGCTGGCTGTTCGAGGTGGCCGGGCATCAGGTCGGCCACCGCGGTGCGAATCGCGACCCGGCTGACGTCGTGTTCGCGGGCGAGCGCGGCGATGCTCGCACCGTCGCGATAGGCCTGCCGGACCTCCTTGACGGCGCCGAGCTGCTCCAACCGCGGCCGACGTCCGGATTTCGCGCCGGCGGCGCGAGCGGCGGCGAGGCCGTCGCGGGTGAGTTCGTTTTGCAGGTCGCGTTGGAACTGCCCGACCGAGATCAGGACGTTGACCAGCATGATGGTGGTCGCGTCGCCGGCGGCGAGGTCGACGATGCCCGACAGCGGACCGGACAGCACCCGCACCCCGTCGGCGCCGTCGGTCAGCCCGGCCTCGGCGAGCAGGTGGGTCTGGCGCGCGGTGCTCTGCTCGGCTGTGGACACCACCCTGGCTTGCCGGCCGCCGGGCGCGGCCGGCAAACGACCCTATCTGTCGTCAAACCCTGTAATTATCGCACAACGGCCTTCATTGGATTTCGCCGGCGCCGCGGCGGCCGTGTCCAGCAGCCCGGTCGATCCGGTGCCCGCCCCGCGCGGACTGTCGTTAAAGGATGGTTTTGCGACACGGACGATCCGGTGATTGCGTCGGTCACCTGCAAGGCGTGGCCACGGGCACTCGAACGGGTGGCGTCGCGGGTCCACCTTGACCTTGACCCGAGGTCAAGGTCAAGGCTGGTTACATGACTCGTTCGACCACTTCATCCTGGGCCGGCATGGTGCCCGTCGACGACACGGCCCTGTCGGTCACCGACAGCCGAGGCCCTGGCCGTCCCATCGTGTATCTCAACGGCTCCTATGCCAGTCAGCGGTCCTGGCGGCGTGTGATCGCCGAGCTCGGCCCACAGTGGCGGCATGTCACCTACGACGAGCGGGCGCGCGGCGGGTCGAAGCGGTCGGCGGACTATTCCTTCGAGGGGTGTCTGCGGGACGTCGACGCAGTGGTCGAGGCGACCGGGGTGGACCGGCCGCTGCTGGTCGGCTGGTCCTACGGCGCGGCGCTGGCGGTGCACTGGGCCGACCGCAACCCGGACAGGGTCGCCGGTGTGGTGTCGGTCGACGGTGCGGTGCCATGGGGGCTGACCGGGGAGGAGAACCGGGAACGAATCCGGCGCGCGTTTCACAAGATGCGGCTAGGGCTGCCGCTCGCGCGCCCGTTCGGCCTGGCCGCCTCGATGAGTGCCGCCCAGCACGCCGAGGTCAACATCGAGATCAACGAGGTCTGCGCTGCCCTCGAACCGGTCCTGGACCGACTCGCCTGCCCGGTGCGCTACATCCTGGCCTCGGGCGCGAACCTCGGTGGCGGCGCTGAGGAGATGGAACAGATGCGCGCGTCGCTGGATCCGGTGCTCCGCCGGAACCCTAACCTGCAGGTCAGCACCAAAGTCGAGAGCAACCACACACAGATCCTGCGCAAGGACTTCCGGGCGATCGCCGCCGCCGTGCGGGAGACCGCTGCCGAGCAGGCCCGGGAGGATCGCTGAGCCGATGACCACCGGGGTGACCATCGGGCAGGCGGCCGCGTTCGCCGGCATCACGATCAAAACGGTCCGGCACTATCACAGGCTCGGCCTGGTCGACGAGCCTGTTCGCGACAGCTCCGGGTACCGGCGATACGGCTCAGCCGAGCTGTTGCGGCTGGTACAGGTCCGAACCCTGGCCGCCGCCGGGGTGCCGCTGGCCGACATCGGCCCGCTTCTGGACTCCGACACCGCGCCGTTCGCTGAAGCATTCGCCGACGTCGAGCGGCACCTGAACGCACGGATCGCCGAGCTGACCGCGCAGCGGGACATGTTCCACCGCCTCACCTCCGGTGACCGCACCTTGTTGCCCGACCGCGCCGTGGCGATGCTGGAGGGAATGCCGACCCTCGGCTTCACACCGCAGGACGTGCGGACCGCCCGAGAATCCTTCGTGCTGGCCAAAGCCCTGGTCCCCGCAGGCTTTGACGACTACCTCACCGACATCGAACACGCGCTGCGCGACCCTCGCTTCCTGGAACTGACCAAGCGCAGCGCCGAGGTCATCGGATGGGAACCCGACGACCCCCGGGTCGCCGAACTGGCCACCGACATGGCCGAGCACTACCTTGCCAACCCTGCACAGCTGAGGATCGTGACCGGTCTGCAAGCCCGCACCCAGACCGCGACCCGGTACCGGTTGATCGCCCACCACGGTGAGAAACACGACTCCGCCGCGGCCCGCCTGGCAGCGCTCGTCGAAACGAAGCTGCGTGCCGCCGGGATCGACATCCCCAGATCAGATTGAAGCTGAACGGTCACCGCCGGCTGACCCGTCACCGCCTCGGCCATGTTCGGCTCGAGCGCGCGGCCGAACCCCCGCAGCACAGCACGGGCGGCAAGGTGCGCGCCGTTATCCCCGCCCCGGTCCCGAGACCGAGGCCGAGGCCGAGGCTCGCTAGCGCCCCAGCAGGGCCGTGGCGATGGCGACCTGTGGCGGCGCCAGCGCGGTCTCGCCGTCCTCGATGTCCCACAGCGCGTTCTGCAGCACGCGGCCAAGCGTCCAGCCGGTCGCGTGCTGCCGGTCGAGGTGCAGCACCTCCGTCAGCAGGTCGAAACGGCGGAGCACCGCGCGCCGCACGTCACCGCCCGCCACGACCTCGTCCCAGCGGTTGTCCAGTGCAGGCAGGAGATCGAAACCGGGGTCCCCGGCGAGTGGCTCCGGATCAATGGCCAGCCATGGCTCGCGATGCCCGGCGAGGATGTTGTCGTAGTGCAGGTCCCAGTGCAGCAGCCGGTCGCCGGGTTCGGTGATCAGCTCGGCCACGGCCGAGGCGCAGGTCCGCACCAGCTGCTGCTCGGCCGGGTTCCGCAGGGCAGGTACCGCGCGCGGCACCTGGTCGAGCATGGCCGCGGCGATGTCGGCCAGGTGCCGGATGCCCTCCGGGGCCGGTACAGCGACCAGCCGTGCCAGCAGCTCGGCAAGGATCTGCAGTGCAGCGTTGTCGTCGGGCAGCGAGGACAACGGGCGCGCGGCGTCCAGTCGTTCCAGCAGCATGGTGCCGGTGTCCGGATCGTGGTCGAGCAGGCGAACCACGCCGTTGCCGTTCCAGACCCGCAGGCCGACCGATGTCGCGGCGTTGTCCTCGCTGACCGCCTGCAGTTTCAGCGCTGCCGGTGTGTCGTCGGCTCGCCGCACCGGCAACACGAGCGATGCCATTCCATGCGCTGGCGGGCCGTCGAGCCGTAGGTCCCAGCGGTCCAGAAAATCCGCGGCCAGCCGGGGCAGCGCGGCAATCCACGCACGGCCGGTGGCGCCGCTGTGCTTGCTGTAGGCGGCGGCGAGCGCAGGCGGGATGTCGATGTTCATGGGTGAGCAGTTCCTTCGTGGTCTGGCGGTTTCTGGCTGACACGAACGGAAACTGCTGGTGGTGCCCGGCTACCGGGCAGACGTCAACGCATGCGCTGAAGCCTAGCCGACGTCGTGGCCGTGACGACCCGTTTCACGGCCGGTTCCTCCGCGGGCCGAGCCGGTGGGCTCTCGATGTCGACCGTGCTGCGCAGTGGTGTTTCCCGGATGAACAGGACCGCGATGAGGGTGAGCACTGCGACGATGGCCGCAATGCCGAAGAGGGTGCCGATCGCGTCGCCGTAGTCGGCGCGGACGAGGTCGCGGACCGGCTGCGGTAGTGCTGCCACATCGAGGGTGCCGCCGCCGTGGCCGGCGACCTGCGTCGCGAGCACAGCGCCCAGCGCCGACACCCCTGCCGTGCCGCCGAGGGTACGGAAGAACGTCACCGTTGAGGTCGCCGAACCGAGGTCGCGCATCCCGACCGTGTTCTGCACGACCAGCACGAGGTTCTGCATGAGCGCGCCGAGGCCGATGCCCAGGAAGGCCAGGTACACGCCCATCCAGGTGAGGTTCGTCGTGTGGTCGACGGTGCTCAGTAGCCCGAGCCCGGCGATGAGGAGCAGGGAACCCGCGATGAGGAACGGCTTCGTGCGCCCGATCCGGGACACCAGTTGCCCGCTGATCGTCGAGGACAGGAACAGCCCCAGCACCATCGGCAGGGTCATGAGCCCCGCGTGGGTGGGGGAGTAGCCCCGCGCGATCTGGTAGTACTGCCCGAGGAACACCGCGCCGCCGAACATCCCGGTGCCCACACCGAGCGTGCCAATCACGGCCAGGCTGAATGCGCGGTCGCCGAACAGGCGCAGCGGGACGACCGGGTGGCTGACCTTCGTTTCGACGATCAGTGCCAGCCCGCACGCGAGCACCGACCCGGTGACGAACCAGACCGTCGCCCACGATGCCCATGCGAAGCTCTTGCCTGCCAGCGAGATCCAGATGAGCAGCAGCGCCACACCACCGACCAGCAGGGTCGCACCAAGCCAGTCGATCTTCACGGGTTGCCTGACGACCGGCAGGCGCAGTGTCTTGCCGAGCACCACGAACGCCACGACGGCGATGGGCACGGAGACCCAGAAGCACCAGCGCCAACCGAGTGAGGAGTCGACGATCAGGCCACCGAGCAGCGGGCCGGACACGGTCGCGACGGCGAACGTCGCACCGATGTAGCCCGAGTACTTGCCCCGCTCGCGCGGCGCGATCATCGCCGCCATCACCGCCTGAATGAGCGCCTGCAGACCACCCATTCCAATGCCCTGCAGTGCGCGAAAGCCGATCAGCTGCGGCATCGACTGCGCGAAACCGCCCAGAACCGAGCCGATCGTGAAGATCACGATCGCGGCCTGGTAGAGCGCCTTCTTACTGAACAGGTCGGCGAGCTTGCCCCAGATCGGGGTCGTCGCCGTCGAGGTGAGCAGCATCGCCGTGACGACCCATGTGTACTGGCTCTGGGTTCCGTTCAGGTCGGCCAGGATCGTGGGGAGAGCGTTGGAGACGATCGTGGAGGAAAGGATCGCCACCAGTAACGCAAGGAGGAGGCCGGTGAAGGCCTCCAGGATCCGACGGTGCGACATGGGTTCGGCAGCAGCGTGCTCGGGTGTGGACGTAGTGGGCTCCTTCTCGCACTCGGGGAGAAGTTCAGACTAGCCCGAAATAGTTGTGTGCTGCAACTACATATTTCGTCGGTGTTCACTACGGCGGTCACCACGAAGGACAATCCGGCTGACCTGATCAACGTGGCGTTGGAGGAGCTGGTCCGGGCGGGGTGCGAGCTGCCTGGTTTCTCGACGCTGGACCGGATGGCCACGGCGATTCGGACGGAGACGAACACCGCGCTGTATGCGATGGTTGCGGCGCGGATTGACCTGGCGGGCAAGGCCCGGCTGGCGCGGTTGTTGTGGCTGGACCCGACGTCGCGGCGCAGCGACTTCGACCGGTTGAAGACGCCAGCGAAGGCGGCGACGCTGGGCAAGTTCAAGCTGCGCCTGGCCCATCTTCAGGAACTGGACGGGCCCACCGAGCAGTGGCTCGACGGCATCCCGGCCACGAAGATCGCCCATTTCGCCGGGGAGGCCCGGGTCACCGACGTCGGGGACATGCGGGACATCGGCGAGGCGAAGCGGTGGAGGCTGCTGGCGAGCCTGATCCACGAGTGCCGCACCGCTGCGCGGGACGAGGTCGCGACGATGTTCTGCAAGCGGATGGCCGTGATCCACAAGAAGGGTAAGGAACGGCTGGAGCAGTTGCGCGAGGCCCACCGGGCCGAGTCCGAGCGGCTGCTGGACGTGTTCGGCGACGTCCTCGCCGACGCCCGGCAAGCCACCGCCCTCGCCGAAGGCGTCGCGGCCACGGCGGAACCGGCGGCGGTGGTGGCCGAGCGGGCTGGTCGGCTGCTGCTCAAGACGCTGGCGGACGCGGGTGGGATCGAGCAGCTCTCGGCCGCGCACGAGGCGGTGTCGGCACATCACGGCAACAACTACCTGCCGCTGCTGGAGAAGTTCTACAAGAGCCACCGCTCGGCCCTGTTCACCCTGCTCGACACCCTCGATCTGGAGCCGACCAGCGCCGATCACAGCGTGATCGACGCGGTGGAGTTCCTGCGCGCGATCCGGGGCCGTACGGGCGAGTACGTCCCGGCCAAGGTGACGGTCGGCCGGGGAGAGGACGCGGTGACGGTGGCGATCGACATCGACTTCGTCACCGAGGCGTGGCGCAAGATCCTGGTGGTCAAGGACCGGCCGGGCAGGCTGGTGCGTCGCCACCTGGAGGTGTGCGTGTTCTCCTGCCTCGCCTCCGAGCTGCGGTCGGGGGACATCGCGGTGGTCGGCGCCGACTCCTACGCCAACCTGCACGCGCAGCTGATGTCCTGGGACGAGTGCGCGCCGCTGGCCGAGCAGTTCTGCGGCCAGGCCGGAATCCCGTCCGACCCGGAGGAGCTCACGGCGCACTACCGGGCGGCGCTGGCCGACGTCGCCGCGGTGGTCGACGCGGGGTTTCCGCACAACACCGACCTGTCCTTCAAGGACGGCCGTCCAGTCCTGCGCCGCCGCACGGGCGCCCGTGCGGCGCTGGCACTGGAGGACGCGATCCACCAGCGGCTGCCGGAGCGCGGGCTGCTGGACATCCTCGCGCGCACCGCGCACCTTCTCGGCTGGACCCGACACTTCGGGCCGGCGTCCGGGTCTGACCCGAAGATCCGTGATGCGATGGCCCGCTACGTGCTGACCGTGTTTGCCAACGGCACCTTGCTCGGCCCGGCGCAGGTCGCCCGGCACATGCGCGAGCAGGTCTCCGCGCACGAGCTGTCGATCGCGGCGAACAAGCACACCACCTGCGCCAAGATCCACGCCGCGTCCACGGACGTGATCAACGAGTTCGCGAAGCTCGACGTCGCCGGGGTGTGGGGCGACGGGAGGGTGGTCGCCGCGGACGGGACGCAGGTGGACACGTGGGAGAACAACATCCTCGCCGAATCCCACATCCGGTATGGGGGCTACGGCGGGATCGCCTACCGGCACATCTCCGACACCTACATTGCGCTGTTCAGCCACTTCATCCCGTGCGGGGTGTGGGAGGCGGTCTACATCATCGAACGGTTGCTGCGCAGCGACTCCGACGTCCAGCCGGACACGATCCACGCCGACACCCAGGGCCAGTCGCTGCCGGTGTTCGGGCTGGCGGCGCTGCTGAGTTTCGACCTTCTCCCGCGGATCCACAACTGGGCCGACCTGAACTTCTACCGCCCGGCCGCGGACGTGGGATTCGAGCACATCGACACGTTGTTCGGCGACCACGTGATCGACTGGGGCCTGATCGAGACGCACTGGCCGGATCTGCTGCGCACCGCGATCTCGATCAGCCAGGGCCGGTTGTCGTCGGTGACGCTGCTGCGCCGGCTGGGCAACAACTCCCGCAAGAACCGCCTGTACCGGGCGTCCCGCGAGCTCGGCCGGGTCGTGCGGACGATCACGCTGCTGCGGTTCCTGGCGGACGCGCAGCTGCGGGAGCAGATCACCGCGATCACCAACAAGGCCGAGGCGTTCCACGGGTTCTCCGCGTGGCTGCGCTTCGGCGGCGAGACCATCGGCCGCAACGACCCGGACTACCAGTAGAAGATCATCAAGTTCAACCCAGTTGCTGGCCAACTGCGTGATCTACTCCAACGCCTGCGACATCACCACCGCCGCGAACGCCCTGGCCTCCGACGGGCACCCGATCGACACCGACGATCTGGCCACGATCTCCCCGTACATCACCCACACCATCCGCCGATTCGGGGACTGGGTGCTGGACCTGTCCCCGCCGGAGGCGGTGCCGGTCACCACGCTGGACCTGGTGCCCGGCGCGCTGTTCCCCGGCGACATAACCCCAGCCGCGCCGACCGCCGCTCCGGCGTGGCGGACCGCCCGCGGGAGCGTCTCCTCGAGGAAGGGTTCCTGATGGCTACCGCTACGTCGTGCCGGTGATGGTCGAGATCGACTGCGACAACGACCAGATCGACCGCGTCGTTGCCCTGCCCGGCGAAGCCCGGGAGGACCGCGACCAGCGCGGCCAGTTTTCATCTACGACGAGAACTGCCTCCGCCGCCGGTCCGACGGGCCGGTGGAGACTCACGCGCTGTGGCTGGCCCAGCCGCCGAACGGGCGGATTCTGCCCGGCCTGCCGCAGGACTGGCCGCACCTGATGGACTGGGCTGGTCACCGCGATGGAGCAGGCCATCGTCGCAACCCCCACCGCGGGCGGGATCAAGAACAAGATGATCGCGATCGATCCCGCCTTCGACGAGGCAAACTGACCTTGGACAAGACAAGCCGAACGCGTACAGGTCTTCGGGGGACTCGCCCGAAGAGGGCCGGGAATGAGCTGGGCCTGATCGGGATCCGACGATCCTGCCAGACGATCACACACCGTGGCTCATCGTTACCGGAGAAGGCTCATTGTCAAGTTGCCGGCGCGTCGTCGATGATCCACTGGATCCCATGCGGGATAAGAAAGTCGAGGAAGGCGGTCGGGTGGTAGGCCTGGGCGGGTGCGAGTACTCCCGGTTTGGCAGGGTCGGTGATGAGACGGTGGGCGCTTTCGACGGCGATCACCGCGGTCGTGCCGTAGGTGTCGGGGCCTTGGACGATGCCGCGGGCGCGTCGGCCGTCGGTACTGGTGGCGTCGAGCACGTAGGTGAAGTGCTGGGTGCGGCGGCTGTCCTCATCGGGTCCTTCAGGCAGGCTTTCGATGATCTCCGGTGTGAGCGGGGTGTTCAGCCGGTCGGCCAACGCCGCCTCGGTGAGGCCCTCGACATGCCGGACGCGGATGTGACGGGGAATGGTCACCACCTCCGACACAGGGAAGGCCATCACCGGGGTCGCCTCCGACTGTCCGGGCAGCCTGATCGCGGTGTGGCGGGCGGGCATGCCGGGGTGCCAGTCGCCGTTGTCGTAGGCCAGGCCTCCCGCCTTGATGGCGTCGATTGTTTCGACCACCGAGCGCAGCGAGCCGCGCGACATGCCGCCGCCTCCGACGACCACGTGGGTGGTGATGATCTCTTCGACCGGTTCAAGGCGGTCGGCCAGGATGTGGGCAATGAGGTCTACCGGGACGCAGCCGTCGTTGGCGGCGGGTACGACGGTGACCCCGGCGTTCTCCGCCTCCGTGGTGAAGGTGTCGAAGATCTTCTTGACGTAGAGCTGCTCGCCTGAGGTGTCGACGTAGTGACAGCCGGCGGCGATCGCGGCGCGGACCACGGCCTCACCTGACGAGGTGAATGGTCCGGCGCAGTTGATGACGCCGTCGCAGCCGCGGAACGCGCTCACAAGCGACTCATGGTCGCTGGTGTCGGCCACGCGTCGTTCCGCGTCGGGGAGGCCGACGGCCGAGGCGGCCTCCTCCAGGCGCGCGAGATTGCGTCCGGCCAGGACCGTCTCGATGTCGCGTCGTGCCAGGTCGGTGAGCACGAGCTTTCCCTGGTATCCACTCGCGCCATAAACGGCGATCTTCATGTCATCTCCTCACGATGGGGGCTGCGCGGTTGCTCAGCCCATCAGGACAGTAAGGCGCCGATACAAGACGATTGAATGCGCGAGGCGCTCTAGAGTTTGCGTCATCGTCTTCACCAAGGTCGTCGTTGGTTACACTGGCTGGGTGGATGTTCTGTCTGATGTGGTGAGTGCGGCGCGTACCGGTCGACCCCACTCGGGTCGGGTGACCAGGTCCGCTCCCTTCGCTCAGCGGTTTCCGGCGGTGCCGTCCGCCGGGTTCCACATCGTTCTCCAGGGAACGTGCTGGCTTCTCTCGTCGCAGGGTGAGCCGATCGCGCTCGGGCCGGGCGACGTGGTGTTCCTGCCGCGCGGATCCGCACACGGTCTGGCCGACGAACCGTCCACCCCGGTAAGCGAGCCGCCCACAACGCTCACCGGAGTCCATGATGGCCGCGACGACGAAACGTCAACCGACCGGCCGCCGACGGTGGTCATGCTCTGCGGCGCCTACCTCCTGGACAGCTCCGGGCCGCATCCGCTCCTGAACGACCTGCCCGAGGTCATCCACCTACCGACGCGGGTAGGGCGCCACAGGGAACTCCGTGCCGCGGTCGAACTCCTCGGCGCGGAACTGGACAGCGATGCCCGCCCAGGCTCCGACACCATCCTGCTCACCCTGTTGGATCTTCTCCTGCTCTACATCCTGCGCGCGTGGTTCGAAGAACAACGCGTCTCCGGCCACTCCGTCACCGGCTGGGCCGCGGCCCTGCACGACCCCGCCGTCGCCGCCGCCCTGCGCGCCATCCACGGAGACCCCAGCCGGCCATGGACCGTCGAGGAGTTGGGCGCGCAGGCACGCCTGTCCCGCGCTGCCTTCGCCCGGCGGTTCACACATCTGGTCGGCCAGCCACCGCTCACCTATCTGACATGGTGGAGGATGACCACCGCCGCCCGGCTTCTGCGCACCTCCGACGCCCCTGTCAACACGATCGCCCTGCAGGTCGGCTACAGCTCGCAGTACACCTTCACCCATGCCTTCAAACGCCAGTACGGGTCACCGCCCGGCAGTTACCGACACCACGCCGGCTGAAGCACAACATCCGCGTAGGGATCTTCGAGGTTTGGCGGCCTATGACACGTTGGTTAACGGCACCCCCGAGTTCCGCACCCCACCTCGCCTCCGCACGGCCAGACCCGCAGAGGGCAGCCTGTCGGGATTAGATCCTTTGACGACAGGCGGTGCGGACCGTCATCAGACCGGTCCGATCATGGGAACCGGTCCGATCATGGGAAAACCGGCGGCTCGATCCAATGCGGTCCGATACGAGTTGACGACAGGGTTTGACGACATATAGAACCGTCAACGGCCGCACCCCGGCGGCCGGAGAGGCGGCGCGGTCGTGGCGGAGCTGGTCTACACGCGGGTGTCCACCGACGAGCAGAGCACCGCCCGACAGACCCACCTGCTCGCTGAGACCGGGCTGACTGACGGCGCGAACGGGGTGTCTCGCGTGCGAGCTTGCTCATGATGAACCGGTGCAGCAACGCCAGGTCGGCGGGTTCGTTAGTGTGCCAGCCGATTTCGGCGAGAGCGTAGAGTGCGCCGCGCCGTTCGGGAAGATGCGACCGTCTGACTTGCTGTAGCAGTGGAACCAACTGCATGCCGAACTCGCGAAACGACTTCGCTGCCGTGCCGCGCACCCTCTTATCGCTATCGCCGAGTAGCGTTGTGAGCACGAACCCATAATCGGTCGCGCCGTTTCTGCCGATTTCCTTGGCAACCCATTGCCGCGCGGCAACGTTCGCACCGCATATGTGCTCAGCGTAGAAACGCCGCTTTGTTGAGAGCTGGCAGACCCAGCACCTGGCAGGCGCGGTATTCGGTTCGGCTCTTCGCTTCTGGAACCCGAAGCTACCGCCGGCTAGCCAAATGAGATGGCGTCCTCGCCATGGTCGCCCCCCACTTCCTCCGTGCTATCCGGCACGAAGACCGTGCCCCGCTCTCCGATTGTGATGGTTCCGGCGTTGACAGGAGGCCCGGTGTAGCCGGAGCCGTGATACCGACCGGTGGTCCGGTGGTACTGAAGGTTGCCGCCCAGGCAGTAGGAGACGGCACGAAGATAGGAGCGCACGTCGTCACGGTCTCCTAACGCAGACGAGGCGATCTCTTCGCGCAGCTGCTGGAAGCGGTGCTGGCGTTCGATGAGCTCGGCAGCGAGGAAGGTGACGGCCTCCTGCACGCTTTTGCCGTCGCGCCGCAGCACCCAGAAGGTGTTGGCGACTTCTCCTCCCTGAGCCTCCTTGGGGAAGGAGTACAGGTCGTTGGTGAACATGATGTGCTCGACGGCGGCAAGCTCCAGCTCCCTGAAGACGCGGTATCCGTCGAGATAGGCCGTCATATCGATGCCGACGGAAAACTCGCAGGCCGCGACAGCCCAGAAGCCGTACAGGTTGACCCTGCGGAATGCCACGTACTCCTCCCACGGCGGGAGGACGCGCGTGAGGCGGTGTTCGGCCTCGACAGGGACGAGATCGTTGATGTCTGCACAGATCCGCTTGAACCGGGTGATGAACTCGGGGGTGGCCAGCTCAGCGATGCCGTCCATCGACTGCGCCAGCCACACCGCGCTGGGCGCCTGCGCTGGGGGCGGCTCGCCCTCGAGAACCCGGGTGTAGAGGGAGACACGCTCACGGATGCGTGGGAGATCCGTTGACAGGCCCGTGAGGGTGAACTCGTCGTCGCACACCAGGGCGCACAGGCCGGCGTCAATGAGCACTTCGGTGCGCTGCCGGTTGCCGAGAGGGTAGACGTAGCAGGCCCATTCGGCGATGCCGTCCTGGTCGAGAATCTTGTCCGCCAGTGGCTGACCTACGCATGCTGTCAGCATGCCGCGCACGCGAGCCTTGGCTGCGGGCACCGCCTGTGGGGCAAAAGGACTGTAGGAGTGCGGCAGCAGACCGCCGGTGTCGGGAAGGTAGTACGTGGTGCCCGGCGAGATCGTCAGGACTGCGTCGGAGATCCGGCTGGGCGATGGCTGGGCGGCTGCAGTCGCGTCATGGCTCATGCTGTTCTCCACACCGCCTGGTCGGCGAGTGCGCGCAGGTGGTGCTGGACCTCGGTGGGGATGGGCAGGGTGTCGAGGAGGGGCAGGGCCTGCTCGTACCGGTTTGTGATCATCTGCTCGACGGCCTGGTCCGCGCCGGTGGCCTTGAGGACGGTGCGCACGGTGGCGGCGCCTTCCTCGTCCAGGCGGGGAGTGCCGTACAGGCTGCGCAGAAGCCGCTGCTGGAAGGGGTCGGCGAGCTGGAGAGCCAGGGCGATAAGGACGGTGTGTTTGCCCTCGCGCAGGTCGTCCACGGCTGGTTTGCCGGTCTTCTTCTGCGTGCCGAACACTCCGAGCAGGTCGTCGCGCAGTTGGAAGGCATCGCCCAGGGGCAGGGCGAATGCGCTGAGCGCGTCGAGGAGCTGGTCGTCGGCTCCGGCGATGGCGGCGCCGATCTGCAGGGGGCGTTCGATGGTGTACTTGGCGGTCTTGTAGCGGATGATCTCCAGGGCCGCAGCGGTGTGAGCGGTGGGGCGGCCGGTTGACGTCAGGTCCAGGTACTGGCCGTACATCACCTCCGCGCGCATGAGATCGACTAGGGGCAGAACGCGCTCGCGCCGCGCCGCGGTCAGTTCGGTGGCGGCGTGGTGGAGGAGTTCGTCGGACCACACCAAGGCCAGGTCACCGGCCAGGATCGCTGATCCGATACCGATGTTCTCCGCCAGCGCCCGGCTGCGGCCCGATCGGTGGCGGGCGGCCAGGCTGCGGTGCACGGCGGGCTGGCCACGACGGGTGTCGGAGTGGTCCATCACATCGTCGTGGATGAGGCAGAACGCATGGAACATCTCGAGCGCCGCGCCCGCCTGCACGGCTTGAGCCGGGCTACCGCTTGCGCCTGCGGCGTGCCAGCCCAGTACGCACAGCAGGGGGCGGATCCTTTTGCCGCCGGCGGCGAGGAACTCTCCTATCGCCTGGGGGATGTCCACCGGGAGCCCTGCCCTCGTGGCTGCGGACTTTTTGCGGTCCACGAAAGCGTTCATGACGGCATCGACCTGCTGGCGCACCCACCTCAGGTCCAGCCCATCCTGGCCAGGGGGTGACGTCGGCGCAGCGGTCCGTTGTGTCGGGGGCGCCGACGAACGCAGTACAGTCATACCGGGCATCCGATCGTGCCCGGAGCATTGCCGACGGGAGCCTCCCCGGCACCGCTCGCGCAGTGAACAAAACCGGTGACCGTCATCTCGACACACCTCCGATTCCGCTTGCACATCGGCCCTACTACCACCACGCAAGGCATGGATCTTGCATTCCTGGGTACGTACCCCTGGGCTGGCGCACAAGCCCCCCAAGGAAACAACCACCTTCGTGCGGGGCGGAAAGAATCCAAAAGAACCAGCTCGTTACGCAGTGTCACGCACTCGCAGCGGCCGGTAGCCAGTTGGGTCGAGCTGGGCGAGTTCGCTCACGGGGTCCCCTCAACGTCCAGCTGGTTGACTGGAACACTCGCCGAGCAGCTCGTCCAGACCTGCCAGCCCAAGAGTGGCACCGCGGTCGTGCTCGGCGGCGAACACCTCCTCGCCGAGCATTGCCGTCGCACCGGCGGTGATCCGGTCCACGTCCCCGCGCTCGGCGGGCGGCAGCGGCGCACCCGCCGACTCGCGTGCCTGGCCGGCGGCGCCCAGTAGCCGCGCCCCGCGGGCGGCGTCGCCTGCCAGCACAGCCGCACCGGCGAGACCTTCCACAGTGAGCGCGATCGCGCGCGGGTCACCGCCCCGGCGTGCGATCACCAGCGCCGCAGCGTGCCGGCGGGCGGCGAGGTCCGCATCGCCCCGTTTTTCGGCGACGAATCCGAGTTCGGCGAGGACCAGGGTGTTGCCGGGCTCGTGGTCCACCAAGCAGTGCCAGTCACGCAGCACAAGCAGGTGCTGCTCGGCCTCAGCAAGCTTGCCTTCCCGCCGCGCTCCGAGCGCCAGTCCCGTCCTGGCGTACATCTCGCCCGGCGCGAAGCCACGTTCGGCGCCCACCCGCATCGCCTGCTCGTGCCGCCGTCGCGCCTCCGTGAGGTCGCCGGTCAGCAGCGCCACCCGGCCGAGCCAGGACAGCTGGTAGGAGACCTCGGGCCACAGACCCAACTGCTCGGCCTGGTACAGGCCGTCCCGGTGCCGGCAGGTCGCCTCGTCGTAGTCGCCCCGGATCTCGGCAAGCGAGCCGAGCGAGAACGACGCCTGCAGCAGCCCCCACCGGTCACCCAGCTCCGCGAACAGCGCGGCACTCTCCTCGGCAGCACCCTGCGCTTCGCGCAACCTCCCGAGCGCGATCAGCTGACCGGCGTGGTCGGCGAGCGCGGCCGCGGTGCCCCAGCGGTCACCGAGAGCGCGGAACGCCTGCAGTGCGCATCCGCTGAGCCGCTCGTTGGCGCCCAGATGGCCGACCGTGCCCAGCACGTAGCCGAGGAACCACAGCGCCCGCGCCCGGATTCCCGCGTCGGCGATCCCGTCCGCGGCCTCGATCATTCCGGGAGCACTGCGCCCGCCGGACAACACGTCCAGCCCGGACAACCACGCCGCCGCGCCGGCCCGCGCGGACGGGTCGGCGTCACCGGCGATGTCCAGCGCGGAGCGCAGCGAACGCCGTGCCTCGCCGATGCGGCCACGCAGGAACCAGTACCACGCGGTGGCGGTGGTCAGCCGCAGCGCAGCGGCCCCGTCGCGATGCTGGATCAGGGTGTCCAGCGCCGTCCGGACATTGGCCGCTTCGGTGTCCAGCCGGTCCAGCCAGCCGCGCTGTTCGGCGCCGCGCACACCGGCGTCGGCGCGTTCGGCCAGCGCCGTGTAGTGATCCGCGTGCCGCAACCGCACCTGCTCTGCCTCACCCGCGTCGTCGAGCCGGTCGAGGCTGTAGGCCACCACCGATTCCAGCAGTCGGTAGCGAGGGCCTGCGCTTCCGTGATCCTCATGCACCACCAGTGACCGGTCCACCAGGCGCGTCAGGAGGTCGAGGACATCCTCCGGAGCCACGCCCGCGCCCACGCACACCGCCTCGGCGGCGGCCAGGTCACAGCTTTCGGCATGCACGGCGAGCCGGCGCAGCACGATGCGCTCGGCCTCGGTGAGCAGTTCCCAGCTCCAGTCGAGCATCGCCCGCAGGGTCTGCTGGCGTGCGGGGGAGTCCCGGTGGCCGGTCGCCAGTAGCCGGAACCGATCGTCCAGCCGGTTGAGCAGTTCGTGCACACCGAGACCCCGCACCCGGGTCGCGGCCAGCTCCAGCGCCAGCGGCAGGCCGTCCAGCCTCCGGCAGATCGCAGCGACCGCGTGCACGTTGCCTGCGTTCAGCGTGAAGCCCGGTGCGGTCGCGGCCGCGCGCGCCACGAACAGCCGCACCCCGCTGAACTCCCGTACCGACGCCAGTACCTCCTCGGCGGGCCGGGCCGGTTCGACGTGACCGCGCGCGGGGATGCCCAGCGGCGGCACGGTCCACAGCACCTCACCCCGCAGGCCGAGCGGCTGCTGGCTGGTCGCCAGGATCCGTAACCGCGGCACGGCCCGCAGCAGGCGGGTGACCAGCTCGGCCACCGGTTCCACCAGGAACTCGCAGTTGTCCAGAACCAGCAGCAGATCCTGTTCCCGCAACGCATCGGCGAGCTGGTCGGTCAGGTCCCCGTGCTTGCCGGGCCCCGGCGCCTCCAGTATCCCGAGTACGGCGGCGACGGCCTCCGGGACCCACTGGCCGGGTTCGCCGCCGGGGCAGGTGTGCCGGTCCAGACCGGCCAGCTCCACCAGCCACACCCCGTCCGGCGCGCCAGGCACCAACTGCGCCGCGGTCTCCAGCGCCAGCCGGGTTTTGCCGACGCCACCCGGCCCGGTCAGCGTCACCAGCCGACCCTGCTCCAGCAACGACCGCACCTGCCCGACCGCGGTCTCCCTGCCGAGCAGTTCCGTCGGCGGAACCGGCAGGTTCGTCCTCGCCCGGACGGCAGCCGGTGTGGCGAGCGCGCGATCCTGCCGCAGGATCGCCTCGTGCAGCGCCACCAGCTCGGGCCCGGGTTCCAGGCCCAGCTCCTCGGCAAGGTGCCTGCGCAGCTCGCCGTAGCCGGCCAGCGCCTCACTCTGCCTGCCGGACTGGTAGAGCGCCCGCAGGTGCAGCCCGCGCAGCCGCTCCCGCAGCGGGTACGCGGCAACGAGTTCACCGAGCTCCCCGGCGAGCTGGGTATGGTCACCGAGCTCCAGGCGCGCAGCGGCGCGCTCCTCGATGGCGGCGAGCCGTTCCTCCTGCAGTCGCTGGATGTAGGACTGTGCGAACGGCTCGTCGGCGACATCGGCGAGAACCGGACCACGCCACAACGCCAGCGCCTCGCCCAGCAACCCCGCCGTCTCCCGCGTGTCCGCACTCGCGCGCGCCTGCGCGACCAGCTCCCGGAACCGGTGCGCGTCTACAGCGTCGCCCTCGACCCGCAGCTGGTAGCCCGCCGCCTGGCGGACGAGCAGCGCGCGGCTGCCCGGTTCGGCCGCCTCCAGCGCCCGGCGTAGCTGCGAGATCTTCGTCTGCAACGTGTTGGTCGGGTTGCCGGGCTGATGCTCACCCCACAGGTCGTCGGCAAGCCGGTCGGCGGTGACCGAATGTCCATGGTGGACCAGCAGGTTCGCCAGCAGCGCCCTGACCTTCGCCTCGGGCACCCGGACGGCCGCACCGTCCGAGGTCCAGACCGCAAGCGGCCCCAGCACACCGAATCGCACGAGATGAGGTTAGCGGCGCCCACCGACAGCGGGCCGTGCGTGAACCCCCAGCCGATCGTGCGCGCCTAGCGGCATCGTGACCACGTGACCAACACCGCCAAGCCCGCCGTTACCGTGCTCGGTCTCGGCGCCATGGGCACAGCATTGTCCGAGGTGCTACTCGCCGGCGGCCACCCCGTCACCGTGTGGAATCGCACTGCTGCCAAAGCGGACGCACTGGTGGAGAAGGGGGCGGCGCGGGCGGCCAGCCCCGCCGAGGCCATCGCGGCGAGCCGCCTGGTGATCGTCTGCCTGCTCGACTACCCGTCCGTGCGTGAGGTGCTCGACAGCACCGCGGACGGCCTGCGTGGCCGCGCGCTGGTGAACCTCACCAACGGCACACCAGGCCAGGCCCGCGAGTTCGCGCACTGGGCGGCCTGCCAGGGCGCCGACTACCTCGACGGCGGGATCATGGCCGTCCCGCCGATGATCGGCACGCCCGCGGCCTTCGTCCTCTACAGCGGGTCGCGCGAGGTCTTCGACTCCCACCGCGGCGCGTTGGACTCCTTCGGCGACAGCATCTACCTCGGGGCAGCCGCCGGTCTGGCCGCGCTGCACGACATCGCGCTGCTCAGCGGCATGTACGGGATGATCATGGGCACGATCCACGCCTTCGCGCTCACCGGCTCCGAAGGCATTCCCGCCGCCCAGTTCGCCCCGCTGCTGACCCGCTGGCTGAGCGGGATGAGCCAGTGGCCTGCGGGCGCCGCTGCGCAGATCGAGGCACAGGACTACGCCAGCGGCGTCGTCTCCAACCTCGCCATGCAGGCCGCCGGCTACGGCAACCTCATTCGCGCCGCCGAGGAACAGGGCATCAGCGCTGAACTGCTCGCGCCGCTGGAACCGCTGCTGCGGCGGCGGGTTGCCGACGGCCACGGGCATGAGGACCTGATCGGAATGATGGAACTACTGAAAGTGGAGAACGCATGAGTACCAACACAAACAAGGCAAACGCCGTCACCGTGATCGGCCTCGGCCCGATGGGCAAGGCGATGGTCCGGTCCTTCCTGAACAACGGCTACACCACGACCGTGTGGAACCGCACTCCGAGCCGCGCCGACGACCTGGTGGCCGAGGGCGCGGTCCGCGCGGGCACTCCCGCCGAGGCACTCACCGCGAGCGAGCTCGTGATCCTGAGCCTCACCGACTACCAGGCGATGTACGACATCCTCGAGCAGGCGCCCGACGCCCTGGCCGGGCGAGTGATCGTCAACCTCAGCTCCGACACCCCGGAGCGCAGCCGCGAGGCTGCCGCCTGGCTCGCCGAGCGTGGTGCGCGGCTGCTGGTCGGCGGTGTCATGGTGCCGGCGCCAATGGTCGGGACGGAGGCAGCCTACGTCTTCTACAGCGGTCCGCGGGACACCTTCGACGCGCGCGTTGCCACATTGCGGCTGCTGGGCAAGCCGGACTACCGCGGCGAGGACCACGCGCTGGCGCAGCTGCTCTACCAGGCACTGCTCGACATCTTGCTCAACGTACTGGCGGCGATCCTGCACGCGGCGGCGCTTGCCGGTTCCGCGGGTATCCCGGCCGCGACCCTCATGCCGTACGTGCCCGACATGCTCGGCCTGGGGCAGTCCTTCCTGGACGAGGCCGCGCAGCAGGTCGAAGAGCGCACCTACCCGGGCGACCTCTCCACCGTCATCATGATGGGTGCCACGGCGGACCACATCGTCACCGCGAGCAGGCAGGCCGGCATCGACACGACACTGCCCGAGGCGATCAAGCACTACTACGACCGGGCCATCGCCACCGGGTACGGCAAGGACAACTGGACCAGCCTGTACGAGGTCATCACCAAACCGGCCGGCTAGGCAGGCAGCAGCTCGGATACCAGCCGCGACAGCTGGCGGACGTTGCGGCACTCGTACATCGGCACGATCCGCGCGTACCGCAACGCCGCCGAGTCGCCGGTGCCCCACGAGGCCTCGGCCTCCGGGTTCAGCCAGTACACCCGGCGTGACTGCTCGGCGATCAGCCGCAACGCGGCCAGGTTCGGGTCGGCACCGTTGGTCCGGCCGTCACCGAGGATCAGCACACTGGTGCGTGGTCCGAGCGCGGCCCAGCCTTCGACGAAGCTGCCCAGCGCCCCGCCGTAGTCGCTGCTCATGCCCCACCTGGTGAGCCGGGCCTGCGACAGGATCCGCGCGGCCAGGTTCTCCGGATCCGCGCGGCCGGCGCTCACCAGCTCGGTGATCTCATCGGTGAGACCGACGAACGCGAAGCTGCGGACCTTGCTGAACTGGTCGGCGAGCGCCTGGATCAGCAGCAGTGTGAACTCGGCGAACCCGGCGACCGAGCCGGACAGGTCGCACAGCAGTACCAGCTCTGGGCGGCCTGGCCGGCGGTCCCGCAGCACCGGACGCATCGGTACGCCACCGGTGGCCAGTGAGCGGCGCAACGTGCGCCGCAGGTCGATCCGGCCTCGCCGCGCGCCACGACGGCGCGCGGCGAGGCGGGTGGCGAGCTTGCGGGCCAACGGTTGAACGGTGCGGCGCAGTTCGGCGAGCTGTGCCCTGGTAGCGCTGGTGAACGCGACGAGGTCGGTCTGCGGTGTGACGGCGTGCCGGGCAATGCGCTCCGTGCCCCGCAACTCAGCGGTACGGCGGCGCGCTTCGGCCTGCACGTGATCACGGAACGCGGCGATCCGGGACCGGGCTTCCCGCTCGGCGAGCGCGGCGCCGAGCGGGTGCTCGCCGGCCCGCATGGCGGTGAGCACCCGGCTGAGCAACGCGTCCGGCCGCACCTCGGCAAGTGTCTGGTAGGCGGACCAGCCGCTCATGCCACCCGCGCCGTCTCCTGTGGAGCCGGCATTGCCGTAGCCGCCGAATGCCGCCACCGCGGCGGCCACGAGCGCCCGTACCCCGGCCTGATCACCTTCGGCCAGAGCGGCAACCAGGGGAGTCCGCAGCTCGTGCGCGGTGGCGGGTGGCTGCGCGGCGGTCTCCGCCACGCCGATGGCGGTGGGGAAGTAGAGGTCGAACAGCGCATCGAACACCGCTCGCTGGCCCGAACGCCGCAACACCGTGGCCGCCAGCGCTTCCCGCAACTGGGCCCGGTCGGCAAGGCCCAACGCGGCAACGGCCGCGGCGGCGTCGACGGTCTCTCCGGGGCCGACCGGGATGCCGTGTTCACGCAGCGCCCCGGCGAACTCCACCAAGCGGGTGGACAGGACCTCCGTGTTCACGGCGAGCTCGGGTCGAGGACCCGGTCGAGCCGGAGCTCCGCGATGGCCTTGCGGTGATCGGTCTGGTACTTCAGCAGCACGCCGAGACTGGTGTGTACGACCTGCTCGTCGAGGCTGTCCGCGCCCAGCGCGAGCAGCGTCCGCGCCCAGTCGATGGACTCGGCGATCGAGGGTGCCTTGCGCAGCTCCAGCTCACGCAACGCGGCGACCACCCGCACCAGCGACTCGGCAAGCTGCCCGTCCAGCCCGGGGACCTGCGTCGTCACGATGTCGCGTTCCAGTTCGGGCACGGGGAAATCCAGGTGCAGGAACAGGCACCGCCGCTTGAGCGCCTCGGACAGCTCCCGGGTCGCGTTGGAGGTCAGCAGGACGAACGGCCGCCGCGCGGCCGTGATCGTGCCCAGCTCCGGCACCGTGACCTGGAAGTCGCCGAGCACTTCCAGCAGCAGGCCCTCCATCTCGACGTCGGCCTTGTCCAACTCGTCGATCAGCAGCACCGTCGGGTCGGGCCTGCGGATCGCCGTCAGCAGTGGCCGGGTCAGCAGGAACTCCTCGCTGAAGACCTGGTCGCGGGTGTCCTCCCAGGCCTCGTCGCGAGCGGCGGTGATGCGCAGCAACTGCTTGGCGTGGTTCCACTCGTACAGCGCGCGTGACTCGTCAATACCCTCGTAGCACTGCAACCGGACCAGTTCACTGCCCGTCGCGATGGCGACGGCGCGGGCCAGCTCGGTCTTGCCGACGCCGGCCGGGCCCTCCACCAGAAGTGGCTTGCCGAGCCGGTCGGCGAGGAACACCGTGGTGGCGACTGCGGTCGAGGCCAGGTAACCGGCTCCGGCCAGGCGCTCAACGACCTCGTCGACCGAGCCGAACAGCGGTGCTTGCACGCGCCCTCCCCGTTGCTGGGTGAGCGTTCATTGTCGGCCTGACCAACCGCTTAGCGCGGGGCAGGGTGGTCCAGCTCACGTGCATACCGTTGCACCAGCGCGGCGCCGATGCGCGCCAGCTCGGCCTGCACCGACGGTGGTTCGACCACCTCGATCAGCCCGCCCCAGCCGGCGAGGTGCCGGGCGATGTCCAACGGAGTCGGCGCGCCAAGACGAACCTGAACCCGCCCGTCGCCCTGCTCGTCGCCGAGTTGGCAGTGCCGCCCGAACTGGCTTTGCAGCACCGGTACGAACCTGGCCTCGACGCGCACGCTCGCCCAGGTACGCGAGCGGCGCTGCTCGACCTCCCCGACGACCTCCTGCCAGGCCGTGTCGAGCGTGAAGTCGTCAGGGCGCTCCGCAGGCGGGTCAGTGACCTCCACCGCGAGCATCCGCTCGACCCGGAAGGTCCGTTGCCCGCGTTCGGTCCCCGCGCCAGTACCAGATGTCGTCCTTGTCGACCAGCCCCCACGGGTCGACCAGCCGGTCGGTACGTTTCCCGGCCCTGCTGGTGTAGGCCAGGCGAACCTTCCGCCGACGGATCACGGCACCCTGCAGGAGGTCCACCAGGTCCGGCCGGCGGCGCGCACGCTCGCCCCACCTGGTCGCATCGACCACGGTCGCGGCGGCTGCAGCCTCCGCGTCGGCACGGAAGGTCTGCGGCAGCGCCCGCCGCATGAGCTTGCGCAGCGCGGCCCTGGCCTCGGCGGAACCCACGGCGGCAGGACCGACGAGCAGAAACAGCGCCTGAGCCTCGGTTGCGGACAGGCCACTCAGGTCCGTGCGGGCGCCACCGACGAGCGACCAGCCGCCACCGCGTCCCGGCTGCGGGTACACCGGCACGCCCGCAGCGGACAGCGCCTCCAGATCCCGGCGAGCGGAGGCCACGGACACCTCCAGCTCGCACGGCCAGCTCTGCGGCAGTCACCCGGCCACGGGCTTGCATCAGCAGCAGGGCGGCCACGAGACGATCAGCGCGCATGGCTCCAGCCTCTCGCACAAAGTGCTCGGTTGGTGAGCACTTTCGGCCGGACGATGGTGCTGTCACCAATTACAGGAGGTAACCATGTTGCGCGGTTTCACCACGATCACCTACTTCGCCGACGACGTCTCGGCCGCCGTCGCCTGGTACACCGAGGTCCTCGGCATCCAGCCGTACTTCGTGCGCCCCGTCGAGGGGCCGCCCGCCTACGTCGAGTTCCGCATCGGCGACTATTAACACGAGCTCGGCCTCCTCGACAACCGCTTCGCACCACATGCCAAGCCAGACAAGGCCGGTGGCGTGGTCACCTACTGGGCCGTGGACGACGCCGAGGCCGCCTTCACCCGGCTGCTGTCGCTGGGTGCCACGGCGCACGAGAAGCCGATCGAGCGCGACCCCGGATTCGTCACCGCGTCCGTGGTCGATCCGTTCGGCAACATCCTTGGCGTCATGTACAACCAGCACTACCTGGACGTTCTGGGCACACGTCAGTCCTGATCAGTACTGAGCGGCAGTCGCGGTGCCGATCACCACGGTGCCATCCAGCTCGGGGGAGTGGGCCATCCTGGCGGACAGTCCCGAGCCGGTGAACGCCGCAACGACCTCGGGTGCCTGCGCCGCGCTGGACTCGACCAGCACGTGACCCCCCGGTGCGAGCCAGCGCGGCGCGACCGCGGCCACCCGGCGCACGATCCGCAAGCCGTCGTCCCCGCCGTCGAGCGCGACACGCGCCTCGTGCAGGCGCGCTTCGGGCGGCATCAGTGCCACCGCACCGGTCGGCACATAGGGCGCGTTCGCCACCAGGACCTCCACACGGCCGCGCAGCGTGGCGGGCAACGGCTCGTCGAGATCGCCGACGTAGGTGTTGCCGCCGACCGCTGCCAGGTTCTGCTCGGCGCAGCGCACCGCCGCGGGATCGACGTCCACCGCATGCAGTTCGATGTCACCCACGGCCGCGGCGAGCGCTGCACCGACCGCGCCCGAACCGCAGCACAGATCCACGACCAGCGCCCCGGGACGGGTGAGTGCCGTGGCCTGCTGAACCAGGAACTCGGTGCGCAGGCGGGGGACGAAGACACCAGGGGCCACCGCGATCCGTAGCCCGCAGAACTCGGCCCAGCCCACGATGTGCTCCAGGGGGAGCCCGCCGACACGCTGTTCCACCATGGCCACGAGTTCGGCGGGGGAGCGCGCGGCGGAGCGCAGGATGCGTGCCTCGTCCTCGGCGAACACGCAGCCGGCCGCGCGTAGCTCGTCGACGATGCGGGGCAACGGGAGCAACGGCACGGTGTAGTCAAGCATCCGCGGGTGCGGGGGAGCTGCGTGCGTCCTCGACCAGCACGGGGAACACGATCCGGAAGGTCGCGCCTTCGCCCGGCGCCGTGCGGAGTTCCACGTCGCCGCCCTGTGTGGTCACCAGTGAACGCACGATCGCCAGGCCGAGCCCGGTGCCGCCTCGGGCACGTGAGCTGTCGACGCGGTAGAACCGGTCGAACACCCGAGCCGCCGCTTCCGGGCTCAACCCCGGTCCCGAGTCGGCGATCTCGAAGACGGCGGCGCCGTCAGCTGTCCCCACGCCGATGCGCACCGGTGTGCCGGCCGGCGTGTGCGCGACGACATTGCTGACAAGATTCACCACGACCTGCCGAAGCCGCGCCTCGTCACCCAGAATCGGTGCCGCCTTCGCCTGCCCGCCACCGGGACCGGTGAGCCGGATGGGCCGGGACGGATCGAGAGCCCGTAGATCGTGGGCCGCGTCGGCCGCCAGCGTCCGCAGGTCCGTCGGCTCCAGCTCCACCGGCGCGCGCTCGTGCAGGGCGGCGTTGTCGAGCTGGGCCAACAGCAGCAGGTTCTCGGTCAGACCTTTCAGCCGATCTGCCTCGGCGTCGATGCGCCGCATGGTGCGGTCGACATCGGCACGTTCCGGCAGACCGCCCATCAGGTACAGCTGAGCGAAACCCTTGATCCCGAACAGTGGCGTCCGGAGTTCGTGGCTGACATCGGCGACGAAGGCGCGCATCGCCTCCTCCGACGCGGCACGCGCGGCGAACGCGTTCTCCAGTTGGCCCAGCATCCCGTTCAGCGAAGCCGAAAGGCGGCCGACCTCCGTGCGGGGCACCGCCAGATCGGGGATACGGCGCGTCAGGTCACCACCGGCGATCGCGGCGGCTGTGTCCTCGATCCTGCGCAGCGGCCGCAGGCCCGCCCGCACCGCGAACCAGCCCGCGACACCGAGCACGACGAGCAGCCCCGCCCCGGTCGACAACGTGATCGTCCGCAGCTGCCCGATCGTGGCGTCCACCGCCGCGCGTGAGGCCGCGACGACAACGCTCCCGCCGTTCGGCTGGTGCGGGTGGGATGACATCGACCTCGCCGGACATTTCCAGCGCCGCCATACCACCGTCGAGGCTCACTTCGCCGCCGACAGCAAGCACCACGAGCGCCGCGGCCGACTCCATCGGCAGAGCGACACCAGTGGAGTTCACCAGCGCCACGGCGAGCATCGCAAGCGCGGCCATCGCCGTGAAGGCCGTCAGCGCGGTGGACAGCCCGGCGAACGCGTCCCGTAACGGCGTATCGATCTGTTGTGCCATGGCCGTCACGATGCCGACGTACTGTCACGAGCTCCTGAGCGTTGCGGCCCCGCAGGGACGGGTAGGGGCTCGGAGCGGGACGGTTCAGAGAGAACTCACAGACAACTACCACTACTTGACATAATGTAGATTATCGGCGCACCAGAAGAGGGGCGATCTGAGCGCGTTCGCCCGGCTCGGTCAGGTGCC
This sequence comes from Saccharomonospora sp. NPDC046836, assembly GCF_040645195.1. Taxonomy (NCBI): domain Bacteria; kingdom Bacillati; phylum Actinomycetota; class Actinomycetes; order Pseudonocardiales; family Pseudonocardiaceae; genus Saccharomonospora; species Saccharomonospora sp. NPDC046836. The sequence continues at coordinate 205,686 of NZ_JBEYXW010000002.1, read as the reverse complement.
GACGTACGCCGCGAGGTGCTCACCGGTCAGCGTGGAACGTGCGGCGACGAGGTCCTCGGGTGTTCCCTCGAAGACGATCCGTCCGCCGTCGTGACCGGCGCCCGGCCCGAGGTCGATGATCCAGTCGGCATGCGCCATGACGGCTTGATGGTGCTCGATGACGATGACCGACTTGCCGGATTCGACGAGCCGGTCCAGCAGCCCGAGCAGGTGTTCGACGTCGGCGAGGTGCAGGCCGGTGGTCGGCTCGTCGAGGACGTAGACGCCGCCGTTGGTGGACATGTGGGTGGCCAGCTTGAGCCGTTGCCGCTCGCCGCCGGACAGCGTGGTGAGCGGCTGGCCGAGGCTGAGGTAGCCGAGCCCGACGTCGGCAAGATGGGTGAGGATCTTGTGCGCCGCAGGCGTCTTCGCCTCGCCGGCGCCGAAGAACTCCTCGGCCTCGGTCACCGACATCGCGAGCACCTCGCTGATGTCACGGCCGCCGAGGTGGTACTCCAGCACCGACGCCTGGAACCGCTTCCCCTCGCACTCCTCGCAGGTGGTGGCGACGCCGGCCATCATCGCCAGGTCGGTGTAGATGACCCCGGCGCCCTTGCAGGTGGGGCAGGCACCCTCGGAGTTGGCGCTGAACAGCGCCGGCTTCACGCCGTTGACCTTCGCGAACGCCTTGCGGATCGGTTCGAGTAGTCCGGTGTAGGTCGCCGGGTTGCTCCGTCGCGAACCGCGGATCGGGGTCTGGTCGACCGCCACCACGCCTTCCTGCCCGGACACCGAGCCGTGGATCAGTGAGCTCTTGCCAGAGCCGGCCACCCCCGTGACGACGACCAGCACGCCGAGTGGGATGTCGACGTCGACGTTCTGCAGGTTGTGGGTGCCGGCGCCGCGCACCTCGAATGTCCCCGACGGAGTCCGCACCGATGGCTTCAGCGAGGCACGGTCGTCCAGGTGCTGCCCGGTGAGCGTGCCACTGGCTCGCAGCCCCTCGATGGTGCCCTCGAACACCACCTCACCGCCCGCCGTGCCTGCGCGTGGGCCGAGGTCGACGACGTGGTCGGCGATCGCGATCGCCTCCGGCTTGTGCTCGACGACCAGCACGGTGTTGCCCTTGTCGCGCAGCTGGAGCAGCAGGTTGTTCATGCGCTGGATGTCGTGTGGGTGCAGCCCGATCGTCGGCTCGTCGAAGACGTAGGTGACGTCGGTGAGCGACGACCCGAGGTGTCGGATCATCTTGGTGCGCTGCGCCTCGCCGCCCGACAGTGTCCCCGCCGGCCGGTCGAGGCTGAGGTAGCCGAGCCCGATCTCCACGAACGAGTCGAGCGTGTGCAGGAGCTTGCCGAGCAGCGGCGCGACGGACCGCTCGTCCAGGCCCTTCACCCACTCCGCGAGATCACTGATCTGCATCGCGCAGGCGTCGGCGATGCTGATCCCGTCGATCTTCGACGAGCGAGCCTCCTGGCTGAGCCGGGTGCCATCGCAGTCGGGGCAGGTCGCGAACGTCGCCACCCGCTCCACGAAGGCACGGACGTGCGGCTGCATCGCCTCGACATCCTTGGACAGGAACGACTTCTGGATCGCAGGGACCAGACCCGTGTAGGTCAGGTTGATGCCCTCGACCTTGATCTTGGTCGGCTCCTTGTACAGCAGGTCGTGCAGCTGTTTCTTGGTGAACTTGCTGATGGGCTTGTCCGGGTCGAAGAAGCCACAGCCGCGGAAGATGCGGCCCTGCCAGCCCTCAATGCTGTAGCCGGGGATCGTCACCGCGCCCTCGTTGAGCGACTTGGACTCGTCGTACAGCTGGGACAGGTCGATGTCGTTGACCTGTCCCCTGCCTTCGCAACGTGGGCACATGCCGCCGGTGATGCTGAATTCGCGACGCTCCTTCACGGTCTTCCCGGCGCGTTCCACGGTGACCGCGCCCGCTCCACTGATCGAGGCGACGTTGAACGAGAACGCCTGGGGCGAGCCGATGTGCGGCTTCCCGAGCCGGCTGAAGAGGATGCGCAGCATCGCGTTGGCGTCGGTGGCGGTGCCGACTGTGGAGCGCGGGTCGGCACCCATCCGCTGCTGGTCGACGATGATCGCGGTCGTCAGGCCGTCGAGTACGTCCACTTCAGGCCGCGCCAGCGTCGGCATGAAGCCCTGCACGAAGGCGCTGTAGGTCTCGTTGATCAGCCGCTGCGACTCCGCGGCGATCGTGTCGAACACCAGCGAGCTCTTGCCCGAGCCGGACACACCGGTGAACACCGTCAGCCGGCGCTTCGGGAGCTCGATGCTGACATCCTTGAGGTTGTTCTCGCGCGCGCCATGCACGCGGATCAGGTCGTGGCTGTCAGCAACGTGCAGCGCAGGCGACTGCGCCTTCTTCCTCGTGGCCATGCTCGTGTGTCTCCATCTGTTCGGGCGGGGCGCCAGCCCACTGTCTACCTGATGACGGTGTCGACCGCTCCCCTGCCACGCGGCGCGCGCGACCGAGCAGGCGTGAAGCAGCCCGGAGACGTTGCCTGGGCTGCTTCACGCCTGCCGTCTGTGATTGCGGGACGGTTCAGCGCAGCTCTTGGATGCGGATCATGTTGCCCGCGGGGTCGCGGAAGGCGCAGTCGCGGATGCCGTATGGCTGGTCGGTCGGCTCCTGGACGACGTCGGCGTCGCCGGCCTGGAGCCGTGCGAAGGTCTCGTCGAGGTTCTTGGTGGCCAGGTTGATGCCGGCGTAGGTGCCTTTGGCCATCATTTCGGTGATGGTGCGGCGTTCGTCGTCGGTGATGCCGGGGTCGGCGGCCGGGGGGTGCAGGACGATGGAGGTGTCGGGCTGACCGGCGGGGCCGACGGTGATCCAGTGCATTCCGCCGTATTCGACGTGGTTGCGGACCTCGAAGCCGAGGGTGTCGCGGTAGAAGGTCAGAGCGGCCTCCGCGTCGTCGTGCGGGAGGTAGGCCTGGTGAATCGTGATGTCCATGCCTGTCACGCTAGGTGAGGCTCTGCGCCGCCGCTTCTCGATTCCTGATCGGTCTGGTGACCTGTTTCGCCACACACGGCGGCATCCCCGCCGTGGTGCGCGCCGCCTGGCGCCGGTAGGTGCTGGGCGGCACACCGGCCAGTTCGGTGAAGCGAGTGCTGAAGGTGCCCAGCGACGAGCAGCCGACCTCGAAACAGACCTCGGTGACACTGAGGTCGCCACGGCGCAGTAGCGCCATCGCGCGCTCGATACGCCGCGTCATCAGGTAGCTGTACGGCGACTCGCCGTAGGCGAGCCGGAACTGGCGGCTGAGGTGCCCTGCCGACATGTTCACGCCGCGGGCGAGCGCCTCGACGTTGAGCGGTTTGGCGTACTCCCGGTCGATCCGGTCGCGGACGCGCCGCAGCAGCGCGAGGTCGCGCAGGTTCTGCGCCGGTGGGGCGGGTTTACTGCTCACCTGCCCGATCGTGCCACGGCGCCCGCGGAGTTGCCCAATGCCCACCCCCACAGGTGACAACACGTCGTTGTTAGCCATGGATCACGATCATGTGAACAATTCCGCGGTTATGAATTTCGGGTTACCACTGCATCTGAACCGCAGATCTTGTGACTCGAGTCTGCCTGTTTGACACCTACTTCACGGCCGTGTGACGCTTGATCACATCGCCGCCGAATAAGTGTCCATCAGAATAGAGGTGCCGTGAAAAAACGCTCGACAAATAGGAATCGCCTACTGGCGAGCGCGGGCACCATGGTTCTGGTAGCCGCATTGAATGCGTGCACACTGGCCGGCGGAGACACGCAGAACGGCAACGCCGCGGCTGTCAGGGTCGGCTTCATGTATGACGTTCACGCCGCCAACGTGTGGACATTGGACCAATGCTCCTCGGATGAGGTCGCGGTCGAGCTCACCTCGTTCAAACAGTTCGCCGAAATCCAGCGCGCACTGGAACAGGGTCAGATCGACGTGGGAATGATGGGCTACCAGAACATGGCCCAGATGCTCGACAACGGCTACGAGGATTTCCGGGCTGTCGCGGGTGTGTACACGGGTGGTGAACACATTTCGATTCGCGCCGGTTCCGGAATAACAGACTGGGCCGATTTGCGTGGCAAGAAAGTCGGCGTGCCACCGAACAGTTTCGTCGAAATGCTGCTGAGGTCGTCATTGCGGGAAGCCGGGGTGAGCATTGACGACATCGAGCTCGTGCCCTTCGCCGGCGCGGGGCCGCCGATGCAGACGGCGCTGCGCAACGGCGAGATCGACGCCATGGTGGCCTGGGAGCCGAACGCGGCGACCGTCGACGTCGACGGGTACGGCGAGTACGCCGACTTCAACATCCAGGACGGCGCCATCGGCGACGCGACGAGCCTGCTGTACGCCTCGGAAACGCTGCTCGCCGACCAGCAGGGCGCCGTCGACGAGGTGGTGCGCTGCCTGCGGGAGCGTACGGAAGCACTGAGCGCCGACGTCGAACAGTGGGTGACCGCGCTCACCGAGCACACCGGCCTCCCCGAGAACGTGGCCAGGACAGCCATCGAAACCGGCGAGATGGACATCAAGCTCTACCAGGACTCCGCCGAGCGGATCATCACCGAGTTCGCGGAGAACGGGCTCGTCGAGGACACGAGCGGCCGGGTCGCCGAGTTCTTCGACTACTCCTCTCTGCAGCGCGTGACCGGACTCGACCGGGCCGAACTCGGAGCCAAGTGAGTGTGGATGAGTAACCAGACGGCCACACGTGAACCGCAGCGGCAGCGCACCCGCCCACGTGCACTGCGCAGTGCGAGGTCACGGATTCGCCTGGAGTACCTCGCCGTGCCGGTCCTGCTGGTCGCGGCGTGGGAGGTCGCCGTCGTCAGCGGAGCAATCGACGCGCGCTCCGTTCCCGCGCCGCACACGGTCGTGCAGACGTGGTGGACCTGGGTCGCCGGCAGCGACGCCGGGTCGGCCGACCCCTACAGCGGCACCTGGTTCGCCTCGGTGTTCGCCAGCGCCCAGCGGGTGGTCCTCGGCTTCCTCATCGCGAGCGCGGCCGGCACCGCGGTCGGCCTGCTGATCGGCTGGTCGCGCCCAGCACGCGTGCTCCTCCAGCCGGTCATCGACATCCTCCGGCCCATCCCGACCACCGCGTGGGTGCCGTTCGCGGTGGTGTTCTTCGGGATTCAGCCCTCGGCATCGGTGTTCCTCATCGCGCTCGGTTGTTTCCCGCCGATCGTGCTCAACGCGACGGCGGGTGCGCTGGCGACTCCCAAGGTGCTCGTCTCGGCGGCACTGATGCTGGGCACCACGAAGCGCAGGGCGCTGTGGCGGGTGGCGCTGCCCTCGGCGCTGCCGTCGATCCTGACCGGGCTGCGGGTGGGCCTGGCGCTGGCCTGGGTGCTCGTGATCGTCTCCGAGATGGTCGCCGTCAAGTCCGGCCTCGGCTTCAGCCTGTGGGACGCCTACTACTTCGGAAGGATGGATGTGATCGTCGTGGCGATGTTCACGGTCGGCGTGCTCGGTTACCTGTCCGACAAGGCACTCGGCCTCGTGTCGAAGCCGGTTCTGAGGTGGGCGCCGTGACCGCCCCGCCCGTTGCTCCGATGATCAGCTGCCGCGACGTGCACAAGCGGTTCGCCACCAAGGCCAGCACCACGTTCGTTGCCCTCGGTGGCGTGACCCTCGACATCGCGGCGGGCGAGTTCATCACCGTCCTCGGCCCGTCCGGCTGCGGGAAGTCCACACTGCTCAACATGATCGCCGGCTTCGACTCCCCCACCTCCGGCGACCTCCTCGTCGACGGCGCCGCCGTCACCGGGCCCTCCCCCGACAAGGGCGTGGTGTTCCAGGAGTTCGCGTTGTTCCCGTGGCTGTCGGTGCGCCGCAACATCGCCTATGGCCTGCGGGAGCGCAAGGTCGGCAAGGCGGAGCAACGCCGCATCGTGGACGGGATGCTGGAGCTCGTCGGCCTCCAGCAGGTCGCCGATCACTACCCGCACCAGCTGTCGGGCGGTATGAAACAACGCGTCTCGCTGGCGAGGGTGCTGGCGATCGAGCCGAAGATCCTGCTGCTCGACGAACCGTTCGGCGCGCTGGACGAGCAGCGTCGCATGCAGCTGCAGGACGATCTGCTCCGGATCTGGGAGCAGCAGCGCAAGACCGCGGTGTTCGTGACCCATTCGATCGAGGAAGCCGTCGTTCTCGGTGACCGGGTCGTGGTCATGGCAGCGCAGCCCGGCCGGATACGCACCGTCATCGACATCGATCTGCCACGCCCGCGGGACCGGACGTCGGACGAGTTCAATGCGTTGCGGCGCACGGTAACGGACGCATTGTGGTCGTGACCGCGGGCGGACAAGGAGAACCGTGACCCGGCCGACGATTCTGAGTACGACCCCGCGCGGTGTCGTACTGCCCGGCTACGACCGGCTGCGCGCCACGTTGCGGAAGCACGAGCTGCGCGTGCTGGAGCCGCGGACGGTGGAAGCGCTGCGCGCGGCCATCGTGGAGGCGGACTACGTCCTCGGGGACTGGACCGGGGAGTTACGGCTCGACCGGGACACGCTGGCGCCGGCGAAGCGCTGCCGCCTGGTCGTCCAGCCGACGGCAGGCTTCGACTCCATCGATGTCGACTTCGCCCAGGAGATCGGGCTTCCGGTCGCCAACACCCCGGGTGCCAACGCGCGTGGGGTCGCCGAGTGGGCGGTCATGGCCATGCTGATGACGCTGAAGAACGCCGTACTCAACCATGAACGCACGCGCAGGGGTGAATGGCGGATGGTCGAGGCGGCCGAGGAGGGGGTGTTCGACCTCGGCGGCCGGACCGTCGGCATCCTCGGTTTCGGCCGGACCGGACGGGAGGTCGCGCGGCGCGTCAGCGCGTTCGGTGTCGCGCGCATCCTGTATGTCCAGCGTTCACCCGACACTCCGCGATTCGGCCACGAGGTCCCGGTCGAAAGGGTGGCCGACGTGGACGAGCTCTGCCGGCGCAGCGACGTCCTGAGCATCCACGTGCCGCTCACCCCGGCGACCCGGCATCTCATTGACGGCCACCGGCTGAAGCTCCTCGGCCCCGGCGCGGTGCTCGTGAACACCTCGCGTGGCGCGGTCGTCGACGAGGACGCCCTGCACGCCGCACTCGGCAACGGCGAGCTCAAGGCGGCGGCGCTCGATGTCTTCTCCGACGAGCCGCTCACCGGGGCGCACCGGTGGCGGGAGCTCGGCAACGTCATGCTGTCTCCGCACCTTTCCGGGTCCACAGTGGAGTCCAGGGAGAGGATGATCTCCGGTGCGCTGCGGTCGCTCGATGGCGCACTGGCCGGGGTGCTGCCCGAGTCCGTCGTCAACGGGGTGGGTGCGCTGCGGGTGGTCGCCTCCGGTTGAACGCCCCTTCCGGCGGTCCGTCAGCGCAGCTGTTCGAGCTCGCGTGCCGCGCGGGCCAGTTCGGCGGCCATGCGGCACAGCTCGCCGGTGTCGGCACCGTCCTCGGCGGCGGTGAGGACGTCCTCGGCTGCGCAGCGCAGCTGGAACAGCCGGTCCTGCAAGGTCGCGATCTCGACGTCGGACAGCACGACGGCATCCTCGGGAAGGCCGGTGCGCTGTACGGCGGCGCGCCGTTCGTAGGCCCGCTGACGGCAGGACTGGCCGCAGTATCTCCGTCTGCGTCCCACGGTGCCGCTCTGCTGCAGGCGGCGGCCGCACCATCCGCAATGCCGGGGCACCGGCGTGCGCAGCGCCTGCAGCTCCTCGCGTGACGCCGTGGCCTGCTCTGCCGGTTCGCTCACGGGCCAGACCCTAGCTGGCTACCCGTTGCTCATGCCGTGGCCACGCCGGGGCGGCAGACTTGAGGCGTGCCGACGCCACCGCACCCCTACCTCGCCGAGCCGTTGCCTCGCGCGTTCGCCCATCGGGGGTGGCACCTCGGCGACATGTCCGGCATGGAGAACTCGCTGCCTGCCTTCCGGCGGGCAGCGGCCGAGGGTTTCCGTTACATCGAGACCGACGTGCATGCGACCTCCGACGGCGTCGTCGTGGTGCACCACGACGCCCTGCTGGACCGGACGACCGACGGTACGGGCCCGATAGCCGAGCAGACCTGGCAGACCGTGCGGCGGGCCAAGGTCGGCGGGGTCGCATCGGTGTCGCGGCTGGAGGACGTCCTCGAGGAGCTGCCGGGGACCTGTTTCAACGTGGACGTCAAAGCGGGCGGCGCGGTCGAGCCGTTCGTGCGGGCCGTCGAGCGGCTGAATGCGTTCGACCGGGTCGCCGGCGCCTCGTTCTCCGAGGCCAGGCTCTCGCACCTGCGCCGGCTCGGTGGCCCAAGGCTGGTGACCTCACTCGGTCCGCGTTCGGCAGCCATCCTCTGGGTCAACGGGTGGCTGCCGTTGCTGCGGCTGGGCTTGTTCAGCCGTGGCGCGATGGCACAGGTGCCTGCCCGGCATGGACGCTTGACGATCGTGGACAGGGCTTTCCTGCGCTCAGCGCGCAGAGCGGGTGTCGAGGTGCATGCGTGGACGATCAACGACAAGGACCAGATGCGCACCCTGCTCGACCTCGGCGTGCACGGCATCGTCACCGATCGCCCCGACCTGCTGCGGGACCTGCTCGTCGAGCGCGGCAGCTGGCCGTCGCGCAACGGGCAGGTCAGCTAGCGCGGCGCCTTGCCGTGCCAGGCGGCCTTCCACGTCTTGGGTCCGAGCTTGCCGGAATCCTTGATGCCGTTCGCCCGTTGCAGCTCCACCACGGCGCGACGCGTCCTGTCGTAGTAGCAGCCGGTGCCTTCGAAGTCGTAGCCCAACGCGTTCATCCGCAGCTGGAACGTCCGCAGTTCCGGCGCGCAGTCGCCGTAGTCGTACACGAGACCCGGCCACACCGGGGTTGTCTGCTTGGTCTGCTTGCCCCCGCCGATGTAGTTGGCGTCGGCATAGCGCGGCACGACCTTGCTGCGTGCGTCGGAGTCGTTGCGCAGGCCCAGCATGCCCGCGCACTCCCAGGGCTGCCAGCCGCGCATCCGGTACAGGTACAGCGCGCGGAAGTCCTGCTCGGAAGGGCTGGCCTGGTGGGGATAGCCCGTGCCGCCGACGCTGCGCCACGTCGGCAGGTTGAACTGGTAGGCGCCGTAGTACCCGTTGCCGGTGTTGACCTGGTAGCGGTTCGTGGACTCGCACATGCGCAGCTTGGCCCAGTGCGCCGAGGACGGATCGGCCCCCGCCGGCGCGGTCAGCGCCACCTGCACGCCCAATGCGGCCACCGCGAGCAGGAGCATTCTCGCTACCCACCGCGTCGCTACTCTTACCCGCCGTCTGCTCATAGCCGCACACTAAGCAAATCGGACAATGGTCACAAGTGCAACAGCGAAAACACCAGTCTCGCATACCACCTCCGGGGGAGCCTGTGAACGACACGCCGAGATTCCGGCGTCAGCCGTGCTATTGCGCGACGGCAGTACTGTCCGCTGACCCCGACCAGAACAGCGCAGGGAGCCCGGCATGACCACCTCGCACAGCTCGGCGCCTGCGGACACTCGCGAGCGCGTGCGTACGCAACGTGGCTGGTACTTCTACGACTGGGCGAACTCGACGTACTACACGTCGGTCATCACCGTGTTCGGCGCCCTGTACATGAGCTCGGTCGCGGCCGACGCGGCGAGGGCCGACGTCGCACGTAACGGCCCTACACCCTGCGTCGACGCACAGGGCGCCGAGAGCACCCTGCAGAACTGCGACATCTCGCTGTTCGGCCTGCAGTTCCCCGCCGGCTCACTGTGGGGTTACCTGCTGTCGGTCGCCACCATCCTGCAGGTGCTGGTGCTGCCGATCACCGGCGCGATCGCCGACAGCAGTCAGTACAAGAAGCGCATCCTGGGCCTGTTCTCGTTCATCGGCGCCGGGGCGACGGCACTGCTGTTCTTCCTCGATGACGGGCGCTGGCAGCTGGGCGTGGTGCTCTACATCATCGCCAGCATCGGGTACGGCGCCTCCATCGTGATCTACTACTCGTTCCTGCCCGACATCGCGACGCCGGACGAGCGGGATGCCGTGTCGGCGCGTGGCTGGGCCTTCGGCTACCTGGGCGGCGGTATCGCACTGGCCGTGCAGCTCGCGTTCTACCTGAGCAGGGATTCCTTCGGGATCAGCGAGTCCACGGCGGTGCGGATCTGCTACCTCAGCTCCGGCATCTGGTGGGCCCTGTTCACCCTCATCCCGCTGCGCCGGCTGCGGGAGCGGCCGGGGCCGGAGACGGCCGAGCGTGGACTGGCCGTCGTGGGCGCCGGGTTCCGCGAGCTGCGGGACACGTTCCGCGCGGCGAGGGCGTTCCCGTTGACGCTCGCCTTCCTCGGCGCCTACCTGATCTACACCGACGGCATCTCGACCGTCGTGACGGTGTCGGCGCAGTACGGTTCCGACGAGCTCGGCTTCAGCGACGAGGTGCTCATCGCGACGATTCTGGTGATCCAGTTCGTGGCGTACTTCGGTGGTATGGCACATGGTTTTGCCGCGCGGCGGTTCGGCGCCAAGAGGACGATTCTGGGCAGCCTCGTCGTCTGGATCGCGGTCGTCACCTTCGCGTACTTCATCGAGGAGGGCCAGCAGTTCCAGTTCTACGCCGTGGCGGTGGGCATCGGGCTCGTCCTCGGCGGCACCAACGCCCTGTCCCGCTCGCTCTACAGCCAGATGATCCCGGCGGGCAAGGAAGCGCAGTACTACTCCCTCTACGAGATCGGCGAGCGCGGCACCTCGTGGCTGGGGCCGCTGCTGTTCGCCGGGATCGGTCACGCCACGGGTTCGTTCCGCTACGCGATCATCGCACTGGTGATCTTCTTCGTCGTCGGGTTCGTACTCGTGGCGCTGGTCCCTGTGAGAAGGGCCATCGCGGCGGCCGGTAACCGAGAGCCTGCCGTGCTGTAGTGGTGCGGCGAGCTAGGGTCCTCCGACGTGACCGCCCTGGACATCGAGGATCCCGACCCGACCGACGCGCTCTCGCCGGTTCCCATGTGGGGCTCGCGCCGCGAGCTGCCCGTCGTCGGCAGAGTCAAGTTCTGCTACGGCCCGATGGACTGCGGCAAGTCCACGCTGGCATTGCAGATCGACCACAACCTCGCGCGGCAGGGCCGGCAGGGGTTGCTGCTGGTCCGGCATGACAGATCGGGCACGCCGCAGATCACCAGCCGGATCGGCATCACCCGCACGGCCATGGAGGTGGCGCCGGACACCGATCTGCGCAGCGTCGTCCGGCACGCGTGGGCGCAGGGCAGGCACCTGGACTATCTGATCGTCGACGAGGCACAGTTCCTCTCCCCCGCCCAGGTCGAGCAGCTCGGCGAGCTCGCCGACGAGGCGCGGATCGACGTGTACTGCTTCGGTATCGCCACCGATTTCCGCAGCGCGCTGTTCCCCGGTGCGCAGCGGTTGTTCGAGCTCGCCGACGAGTTGCAGCCGATACAGGTCGAGGTGTTGTGCTGGTGCGGCCTGCCTGGCCGGTTCAACGCGCGTGTGCGGGACGGTGAGGTGCTGCGCAGCGGCGACACCGTGTTCGTCGCCGACACGGAGTCAGCCGCTGAGGTGAATTCAGCACCGACACGCACGCAGACGGAAACAACTACAGTGCGTTACCAGGTACTTTGTCGTCGCCACTTCCGTCTCGGCGATCTGGGCCCGACCGCAGGTCCGCAAGGCCAGCTCCGGCTGACCTGAGTGGCGACATAACCTAGCCCAAGTGGGGGATATCCCCAAGAAGAGAGGCATGTGCGCGTCACAGGGAGGATGCGAAGCTCTCCCTGTTAAGAAAGCTGTTCCCGCGGGTGACACAGCTCATCAGTGAACAACGACATGACGTTCGGGGAATCACCGGACTCCTTCCGTCGTTGCACAGGGTGAGCATCGCCCTGGCTTCCGGCCGGAAGCCGACTGAAAGGACCCATCATGGCCGACCGTGTTCTCCGTGGAAGCCGGTTGGGAGCGGTTAGTTACGAGACCGACCGCAATCACGACCTCGCCCCCCGGCGCACCGTGCGTTACTCGTGTCCCAAGAACCACGAGTTCGAAGTGCCGTTCTCGGACGACGCCGAGATCCCTTCCGTGTGGGAATGCCGTTTGCACGGCACTGAGTCGGAGATCGTGGACGGCGGGCAGCCCGAACCCAAGGAGGTCAAGCCTCCGCGGACGCACTGGGACATGCTGCTCGAACGGCGCTCCATCCCCGAGCTCGAGGAACTGCTCAACGAGCGGTTGGCCGAGCTCAAGGGCCGACGGGGCAGCCGGGCGTAGCCACAGCAACGCCGCCGCTCCCACCGAAGAAGCAGCAGCGAGCCCCCGCGACCTCCCGCCGCGGGGGCTCCTTGCTGTTGTCCCCCAAGGCCACCTTGGTTGCGTTCAACGCAACTCAGGTGGCCTTGGGGAAAGAAGACGTTCCATTCGCGCGGCCTGGGTGTGAGGTAGTGCCGTCCGGAAAGGCTTTCAGACAGGTAGCAGCGTTCGCCCGAGGTGGCTTGTTGTAACGACTCCGGCTCCGCGGACGACGTCGGGTGCGTTGATCAGCTCCGAAAGGGACAGTCCATGCGGAAGAGAACCATGGCCGTGCTGACGGCCGTCGCGGTTGCGTTGCTGACCGGCCTCAGCGCGGCCCCTGCTCAGGCAGCGGGCGGTGTCATGATCTACCGGGCGTACTACAACTCGCCGGGGCCCGACACCCGAAGCAATGCCAGCCTCAACGCCGAGTACATCCAGCTCAAGAACACCACGAAGGTCACCAAGTACGTCACCGGCTGGACCTTGCGGGATAGGCAGAATCACATCTACCGGTTCCCCACCACGAAGATCGGCCCGGGGCAGACGCTCTACGTCCGCACCGGCAAGGGAACCAACAACGCGAACAACCGCTACTGGGGCCGTACCTCGTACGTCTGGAACAACACCGGCGACGCCGCCTACCTGCGCAACAGCAGGGGCGCGTTGATCGACTCCTGCTCCTGGGGAAGTTCGGGCAGCTGGAAGTACTGCTGAACCCGACGGACGATCGTCACAGCGCCCCGCCACGCTTCTCGCTTCAGCGGGGCGCTTTCCGTTCAGCACTGAACAGACGCCGGAGCTGGTCGGCGCGGCGCTGCAGGCCCCACTGCGCGACCTTCAGGGCAGCCTCACCCATGATGGAGCCGCTCATCTTCGACTCCCCCACCTCGCGATCGGTGAACGTGATCGGCACCTCGACCACGTCGAAGCCCTGCTGCACCGTGCGCCAGGTCAGGTCGATCTGGAAGCAGTACCCGGCTGAGGCCACCGCACCGAGCTCCAGCTTCTCCAGCACCTCACGCCGGTAGGCCCGGAACCCCGCGGTCGTGTCGTTGACGCGCATGCCCAGCGCCAGCCGCGCGTAGATGTTGGCGCCGCGGGACAGCACCTGGCGGCGCAGCGGCCAGTTGACCACCGCCCCACCTGCCACGTACCGGGAGCCGATCACCAGGTCCGCATGGCCGAGTGCGTCCAGGATGCGCGGCAGGTCCTCCGGCGCGTGCGAACCGTCGGCGTCCATCTCCACGAGCGTCTGGTAGTCGCGGTCGAGGCCCCAGCGGAACCCTGCGATGTAGGCGGCGCCGAGGCCGGCCTTTTCGCTGCGGTGCAGCACGTGAACGCGGGTGTCGTCGGCGGCGAGCTTGTCGGCGAGCTCGCCGGTGCCGTCCGGGCTGCCGTCGTCGACGACGAGCACATGCACCTGCGGCAGCGTCGCGTGTAGTCGCCGCAGGAGTGGCGCGAGGTTGTCCCGCTCGTTGTAGGTCGGGATGATCACCAGCACGGGGTCGATCTGGTCCCGATGCTGCGTGCCCTCCGCCATGCTGCTCCCCTTCTATTGCGTGTCGTCGGCGCCCGCGCGGCGCGTGCGCAGCCGGAGCACGACGCCGGCACCCACCGCGAGCAGTGCGGCCCCCACCAGCGTGTACTCGGTCCACGCACCGAGTCGATCCGACAGCGTAGTCTGCTCCCGCAGCGGCACGTCGGCCACCAGTGACGCTGCGGTGAACAGGCTGGTCTGCTGCGTCACGGTACCGTCCGGCTGGACGATCGCACTCACCCCACTGGTGGCGGCCACGACGACCGCCCTGCCGTGTTCGACCGCGCGCAGCCGCGACATGGCGAGCTGCTGGTAGCTCATCTCCCCCGGGCCGTACCACGCGTTGTTGGTCGGCACGACGAGCAGCTGGGCGCCGATGTTCGTGGCATCGCGGGCGACGTAGTCGTAGGCGACCTCGTAGCAGATGACCGGCCCCACGCGTGTCCCGGCGATGTCCAGTGCGCCGGGCGCTGTGCCCCAGCGCATGTCCCTGGTGCTGTCGATGAACGGGGTGAACCAGCGCGCGATCGAGCGCATGGGCACGTACTCGGCGAAGGGCACGAGTTCCTGCTTGCTGTAGTGCTCGCCTGCGCCCGCGCCGGGTTGCCAGACGAAGACGGAGTTCTCCGTTTTGCCGTCCGGTGCCCGGTAGGCGGTTCCGAGCAGTGCCGGCACGCCGAACCGGTCGACCATGGTGTCGAGTGTGGGGTCGGTGCCGTTGAACTCGGTGGCTGTTTCCGGCCACACGACCAGGTCCGGTCTGGGCACCTCGCCGGCACGGATGCGTGCGGCGAGGTCGTCGCTCTCGGCGAGGTGGTTGGCCCGGATCACGTCCCGCCTGCCGAGCAGCCGGAGCCCGATGTCGGGCGCGTTGCCCTGCACCACGGCCACCGTCCGGGTGCCGGCTTCGGCGCCGGTGCCGATGGTCGGCCACACCGCGAGCCCCGCGACGAGCGGCACCACCGCCGCGCACGCCGGCAGGAGCCAGGCCCGCCGTGGACGCAGCCCGTCCCGCCGGATCCGCATGATCAGCCACGCCAGACCGAAGCCGGTGACCACCACGGCGAACCCGACGAGCGGCGCGCCACCGACCGAAGCCAGCGACAGATAGGCGCCCTCGGGCTGGCTGAACCCGATCCGGCCCCACGGAAAGCCGTTGGCAGGCCACTGTGATCTGGCCGTTTCCTGCAGCAGGAAGACCAGCGCGAGCCACACCGGCGCGCCGGGCAGCCGGGCCGCGAACGGCATCAGCGCACACGCTGCACCGACGTAGACGGCCAGTACAGCGCAGAGCCCCAGCCACGGCGCGGAGCCGAAGTCCTCGCCGAGGAAGTTCTGGATCCACATCAGATGCGGTAGGTAGAACGCGAGCCCGAACACCGTTCCGTATCCGGCGCTCGCCCACACCCTGCGCTCGTAGAGCACCAGTCCGAGCCCGGTGAACGCCAGCGGCGCCAGCCACCACAGGGGCCGTGGGGCGAAGCTGGCGTAGAGCACGAGTCCGGAGGCGACCGCGAGTGCCAGCCTGCCGAGCACTAGGGGCCAACGTCGCCCGCGGGCGGTGGGCTCGGGGGGCGCGGTGGACGTGGTGGGCACTTCGGCCGCGGCGGTCACGCCGAACAGCTTAGAGGTCGCGCGGATAGGGCGAATGTCTGCTGCGCGGGGCCAGCGCGCTGATCCCCGCTCGCAACGACAGCCCCTATCCGCGCAACCTCTTAGGAGCAAGCCGTGAAATGCTCGTAGATCACCTCACCTGCCCGGACGGTACGCAGGCAGCGCGGCAGTGGCGCGCCCGGCTCCAGTGGCGGCAGGCCGGGTACCCGCGCGCGTGGATCGGTCGACCAGCGCTGCACCCGCGAGTCGGGTGTGGCGATGACGAGATCCGCTGCCTCCCAGATGGCGTAGTGTGCCGGCGCCCCAGGGATCAGGCTTCCGGTGACACCGTCGTTGCTGCCGGCGGCGCGGTGGCCGCCGCGGGTGTGGGCGTTGAACGCCGCGCGCGCCGATACCCCGGCACCCGCGGTGTGGTGCTGCACAGCGGCGCGGACCGAGGCCCACGGCTGCAGCGGCGTCACCGGGGCGTCCGAGCCGAACGCGAGCACGACGCCCGCGCCGGCGAGCATCGCGAACGGGTTGAGCCGCGCAGCCCTGGTGGCCCCCAGGCGGGTGGCGTACATGCCGTCCTCGCCGCCCCAGAGTGCGTCGAACTGGGGCTGGACGGATGCCGTGACACCCCAGCCTGCGAGCGCACCGGCCTGCTCGGCGTCGATCATCTCGACGTGTTCGAGGCGGTGGCCGCCGCGCACCAGCTCCCGCCTGCCGACGGTCTGCTCGGCGAGGCGGAACCCTTCGACGACCTCCGCCACGGCGGCGTCGCCGATGACGTGGAACCCCGCCTGCAGTCCGGCCTCGGTGCAGGCGGCGAGGTGCTCGGCGATCTCCTGGGCGCCTAGGTACTGGGCACCCCTGGTGTGTGGGTGGTCGGCGTAGGGCTCGCACAGCGCCGCGGTGTGGGATCCGAGTGCGCCGTCGACGAACAGGTCACCGGCCAGGCCACGCGCGCCGAGCCGCCGGGCGGTCTCGACGGCGCCGAGCTCGCCCCAGTAGCCGACGACCTCGGGCGTGCCCGGCTGGGCGGCCAGCGCCATGAGGTCGCTGAAGTCCTGCTCACCGGAGATGTTCGGGCCTGCGCATTCGTGGACGCTGACGATGCCGGCGGCGGCGGCCGCGGCCAGGAACGCCTGTTGTGCGCGGCGTCGCTGGCCGGCGGTGGTGGCGGCGCGCGCGGCGGCGCGGACCCGGTGGTGGGCCTCGCGCGTCAGCGGGCCGTCGGGCGACCAGCCGGCAGCATCGTGCGCCTCGGGTGCGAGTGCGACGAGTGCGCTGGAAACGAGCGCCGAGTGAACGTCGACCCGGCTCAGGTACACGGGGACCCCACCGGCGGCTTCGTCGAGCTCCGCCCTGCTCGGCAGCCGGGCGCTGTGCCATGCCGATTCGTCCCAGCCGTGCGCGATGAGGACTTCGCCCGGTGTGACGGCGTTGCGGACGGCGGCCAGTAGCGCGTCCGCGTCGTGGACACCGGTGAGGTCCAGCCGGGTGAGGTGGAGTCCGGTCGCGGTGGCGTGCACGTGGGCGTCGACGAAGGCGGGTGCCACGAACGCGCCGTCGAGCGGCACCACCTCGGCATCCGGATGCAGTGCGCGGCCGGGCCCGTCATGTCCCACCCACACGATCGTGCCGTCGCTGACCGCTATGGCCGTGGCATCCGGGGAGCCCGGTGCGTGGATGCGTCCGCCTACCAGGAGCGTGGTCTCGCTGCTACTCACGTCGAGAAGTCTGCCAGGACCAACGTGGCGGGAATATTTGCATTGTTCATGCGCTATGGCAGGATATTTTTGCGAGCAACCCAACATGAGGAGCAGAAGTGACTGCGATCCAGGAACCTGCTACCGACACCCGCGAGCAGCCCTACGACTACCGCCGCGCCGAGCTGACCGAACCGGACTGGCGCCGCTTCCCTGGCTGGCGGGACGTCACCGAGGCCGAATGGCGCGACGCCCAGTGGCAGCGCGTGCATTGCGTGCGCAACATCAAGCAGCTGCGCGCCGTGCTCGGCGATCTGGTGGCCGACGAGTTCTACGACGACCTCGCCGCCGACCAGCGCGAGCTGGCGACGATGTCGATGCTGCTGCCGCCGCAGATGCTCAACACCATGGCGCCGCACGCCGGTACGGACCGGCAGGACGTCACCGACGCCTTCTACGCCGACCCGATCCGCCGGTACATGCTCCCGGTCCGCAGCGATCGCGACACCACCTGGCCGAGCCATCCCCACGCCGAACGCGACTCACTGCACGAGGCGGAGATGTGGGTCGTCGAGGGCCTCACCCACCGCTACCCCACCAAGGTGCTCGCCGAGCTGCTCTCCACGTGCCCGCAGTACTGCGGGCACTGCACCCGCATGGACCTTGTCGGCAACTCCACCGAGCAGGTCGACAAGCACCGGTTGACGCTCAAACCGGTCGACCGGCAGGACGCGATGATCGGCTACCTGCGCCGCACACCCGGTGTGCGGGATGTCGTCGTGTCCGGTGGTGACGTCGCGAACGTGCCGTGGCACCAGCTCGAGGCGTTCCTCATGCGGTTACTGGACATCGAGACCGTGCGGGACATCCGCCTCGCGACCAAGGCGCTCGCCGGACTCCCCCAGCACTGGCTGCAGCCCAAGGTCGTCGAGGGGCTCGCGCGGGTGGCCGGGACCGCCCGCCGCCGCGGGGTCAACCTCGCGATCCACACCCACGTCAACCATGTGCAGTCGGTGACGCCGCTCGTTGCCGAAGCCGCGCGTACCGCACTCGAGGTCGGGGTGCGGGACGTGCGCAACCAGGGCGTGCTGCTGCGTGGCGTCAACGCGACACCGGCGCAGCTGCTGGATCTGTGTTTCGCCCTGCAGGGCGAGGCGAACATCCTGCCGTACTACTTCTACCTGTGCGACATGATCCCCAACGCCGAGCACTGGCGGCTGGCGGTGTGGGAGGCGCAGGAGCTGCAGCACGCGATCATGGGCTACCTGCCCGGTTACGCGACACCGCGCCTCGTGTGCGACGTGCCCTATGTCGGCAAGCGCTGGGTGCACCAGCTCGCCGAGTACGACCGCGAACGTGGTATCTCGTACTGGACGAAGAACTACCGCACCGGCATCGAACACTCCGATCCCGACGCGCTGCGCCGCCGCTACCCCTACTACGACCCGATCTCCACACTGCCCGCCGCGGGGCAGGACTGGTGGGCCCGCACGGCGAGTCGTTGACCGAGCTGCGTCTCAGGCGCACGGACCAAGCAAGCCAGAGAGAGGCAAGCCGCAGGTCAGCGCGCGTCCTGTCGATGCGGCAATGGGTGATCGTCGGCGAAGAAGTCGGCCAGGGCGTGGGCGACACGGCCGGGATGTCCGCCGTTGTCGGCGGCCAGGTGCCCCAGGCGGCGGAGTTCCACCCGGCGGGCGTGCGGGACGGTGGCGTGCAAGGCGTCGAGTGCGTCCTTGAAACAGCGTGCGCTCTTGCTGCCGCCGAGCAGCAGGACCTCGGCCTGTATGGCGGTGGACGCCGTGATCAGTCCGGTGGCGTTCAGCACAAGCCGGGCATCCTGGCTCATGGTGGGAATGAGATCGTTCAGGGTGACGTCGCCGTCGGCCTGCCGGGCCTGGGCCCGCAACCCCGCACCCATGAGCGGGACGAGCACGGCCCGGGGCAGGGCTTCGATCAGCCGCGAGTCCTTGGTGCCCTTGGCGACGGTCACCAGCGCGGCCGCCGGTCGCCCTTGGGCCATTTCCCGCTCGTAGCGGGGCAACCACGCCACAGGGGAGAAACCGTTGACCGGCAGTGGTGGCTCATATACCGCGATCTTGTATCCCTGGGGGCAGGTCAGCGCCCACTGCAGGACCGGGACGGCGCCGGCGCTGAGCCCGAAGACGTTGCGCGCCCCGGTCTGTTCCATCAGCGCCCCCACGTCCTCGGCCGCGCGCTGCAGGGTGAAGTCGGGCCCACAGGGGCCGCTCATCCCGCGGCCGCGGCGATCGGGCAGGTAGACGGTGAAATCGCCGCTGAGCGCCGCGCCCAGCCGCATGAAGTTGTGGCAGGCCATCATCGACCCGTGCATCAGCACCACCGCCGGTCCACTCCCGAACCGGCGGTAGCCGATGACGGTGCCGTCCAGGGAGGTCACCGAGCCCGTCTCGTACGAAACCGCGGCAGCGTCCATCGGCTCTCACCCCTGACCCAGACGAGCGCGCACCGCAGGGCGCTCAACGCCGAGCGCGTCCAACAGCACGGCAGCCGGGTCCGGACCGGTACGGGCCAGCAGACCGAGCAGGACGTGGTGAACGCCGATCCGGTCCCGGCCTGCTTGTGTGCGCAGCCCGGTGAACACCGTCTTGGCCGCCGGAGTCAGTGGGAGGCGATCATCTTCCCGGCCCGGAAAGACCGGCCCGGCATAGGCCGCCTGGACACCCACCGACGCCAAGGCGTCTCGATCCAGTCGCTCCAGCACCTCACGCGCCTCAATCAGGCTCACCCCCAACGCCTGACCGGTGACCGAGCCCGGATCACCGAGCAGCGCCAAGAGCACGTGCTCGGTGCCGACTTTGCGGTCGCCCCTGCGCACGGCCTCGGCATTGGCGTCCAAGTACACCTGGCCCATACCGACCTGCGGCTTGAACCTCGCCACTAGTGCCTCACTTTCCGTACTTGACGTGGATGGACTGACGGGTGACGCCCAGGGCGTCCCCGATCTGCTGCCAGGACCAGTCCGCCCGACGGGCCGCGGCGACCTGATTGGCCTCCACCCGCTCGGCCAGCCGACGCAGCGCCAGCACCGCCCACAACCCGGTCGCCGGGTCATCGGACGCCAACGCGGATACCAAACGATCAACACTCATGGTGTCAGTTTGATTTGACATCCGCAGAATGTCAAATCAAACTGACAACCCCATGCCCCGCCTCAGAAGTGCTGGAGCAGCTCCGGGAAGGCGGTCAGCCGCAGCACCCCTGTATCGGAGCTGTCCAGTTCGCTGTGTTCGAGCACCCAGGTGTTCTCGTTGGGGATGAACACCGCGCCCAGCCCGGCCCGGCGGGCGGGCAGGATGTCCGACTTCGGCGAGTTGCCGATCATCCACGTGCGCTCGGGGACGAACCCGTACTCGCCGGACAGCGCCTGGTAGGTGTCGACGTTCTTCTCCCCGACGATGTGGACTCCGGCGAAGTGCCGCTCCAGCTGCGACGCGGTGAGCTTGCGCTGCTGTTCTTCGGTGTCCCCTTTGGTCAGCAGGAGCAGTTCGTGCCGCTCACCGAGCGTGGTGAGGGTGTCGGCGACACCGGGAATGAGGTCGACGCTGCCTTCGACCAGCGCGACCGCCAGCTCCTCGATGCGCCGCAGTTCCGCGCTCGTGGCAGGCCGCTCCCGCAGCCGCGCCACGCAGTCGCCGAGGCTGCGCAGGAACACTTTGCTGCCGTAGCCGTGTGCCGCGGTGTTCGCCCGCTCGATGTCGTCGAGGATGGCCCGCAGCTGGTCGCGGTCGAGCGTCGGGTGCGTGAGCCAGTCGAGGAAGTCGTCGATGACGCGCTCGAACAGGATGTTGTTCTCCCAGAGCGTGTCGTCGGCGTCGAAGATCAGTACCTGCTTGCCACGCACCACAGTCGGGCCGTCCTTTCGGTGAGCTGGGGCTCGAGTATCGGACCACGGCGTCGGCGAAGACGAACGGTTTTCTCCTACACTCGGTGCCAATGGCCAGATCTCGCTGGTGGCTCACCGGGTTCGCGCTCGCTGGAGTCGCCCTCCTCGTGGGAGTGTTCGTTCTCATCGGCAGGGACAGCCAGCAACCGGTCGAGCCACCGGGACCGCCGGGACGGGGACCGCTCACCATTGTCTCGCTCGGCGACAGCACGATCTCCGGTGAGGGCGCGGGCGAGTACACCGCCGACACCGACGGCCGCGACGGCAACTGGTGCCACCGTTCCCCGCTCGCGCTCGTGCATGAGGTCAAGGCCCCCGGCATCGTCAAGTCCGTCAACCTCGCCTGTTCGGGGGCACCCGCGGGGCAGGTCGCGCTGGGCGAGGTCGAGCAGTGGACTGAACCGTCGCAGGCACAGCAGCTGGCGCAGCTGGTCAAGACCCATCGTGTGGCCGCTGTCGTGGTCGCGGTCGGCGCCAACGACGACCCGCACTTCTCCCGGCTGATCTCCGAATGCTTCACCTCATGGTTCATGGACAGCGGCGATCCGTGCAGCGAGCAGATCACGGACGACTGGGCGTCCCGCATCGAGAAGATGGTGCCGAAGGTCGTCGACGCGCTCGACGACATCAGGACGGTGCTGCGCAACGCCGGTTATGACCGGGAGGACTACGAGCTGGTGCTGCAGTCCTATGCGTCGCCGATCGGGCCGGACATCCCGGAGAACCTGCGCAACCTCAACGGCTGCCCGTTCCGGACCGAGGACCTGCGGTGGGTGAAGGAGACGGGCGCGGCCTCGTTGTCGGCGGGCCTGCGGGACGTGGCCCAGCGTGCGGGCGCGCGGTTCCTCGACCTGTCCCGCGCCGGCGACGGGCACGAGGCGTGTTCCGGCGGCGCGGATGCCAGCACCGAGTGGTTCACCCGGTTCACGGTGCGCTGGGACGATCTGACCGCGGTGGAGCGCGCCACCCACGCCATCCAGGAGTCGTTCCACCCCAATGCCGCTGGGCACCAGCAGTTCGCACGCTGCCTGAGCGAGTTCCTCGCCACCAACGACCAGGCAGCGGCGTGCCTGAAGGGCGAGGACGGCAACCTGCACCCCGCGCCGTCACTGATCCCGCAGACCGTGGGTTAGCTTTCTAGAGGTCCAGTGCGGCGCGGAGGGCGCTGTCGATCTGCTCCTGGATCTCGTTGTCGATGGCGGCGATGCGCTGGTCGAGCCATGGCCGGTAGATCCGCGTGAGGTGCAGCGTCGAGACCCAGAACCGGCCGTCGACGGCGACCCCCAAGATGTCCTGCGGGTCCTTTTCGAGCAGTTCGGTCCCGATCAGCCATGGGCGTTCCGACTCGTTCACGCCGTCCGAGGACAGCAGCAACACCGCGCGCGGCTGCATGGGTTGGGTTGGGGGCTGATAGGTCCAGACCTCACCCCTGCGCACGCAGGTCCTCCAGCGCCGCCGCGAGCTCGGTTTCGTCGATCGTGGCCGAGGTCTCGGCCGACTCGCCCGCCTCCTGCCGGTAACCGGTGCGGACGGCCTCCCGGCGCGCGGCTTTCGACAGCCAGGACGACACCGACACGCCGTGGGCCTTGGCGGCGCGCTCGGCGAACTCGAGCGCGCCGGCGTCGAGCGACAGGGTGACCTTACGAGTTGCCATACCTTTTATCGTACTCCTTGCCGGAACATTCTCACAGCGTCGGCGATCGGCCCTCGAACGGCGTCGACAACACCACAGTGGTCCGGGTCGACACCTTCGCGGCCTCCCGGATACGGCGCAGCAGATCCTCCAGCCCGAGTGGTGAGGCGACCCGCACGAGCAGGATGTAGGACTCGTCGCCGGCCACGGAGTAGCACGACTCGATCTCCCTGATGTGCTCCAGCCGCTGCGGGTAGTCGTCGGGCGCGGCGGGATCGTTCGGTGTGAGCGAGATCAGCGCGGTCAGCGGCAGCCCGATCTGCTCGCCGTCCAACCTCGCGGTGTAACCCCGGATGACGCCGCGCTGTTCCAGCCTGCGCACGCGCTGGTGCACCGCCGACACCGACAAGCCCACCCGCTCGGCCAGATCGGTGAAACTGCGCCTGCCGTCGGCCGCGAGCTCACGCACGATCGCCTGGTCGACCGGTTCGAGCACGGAACCGGTCATGAGTCCAGCACGACCAGCTCGTGCGGCCGGGTGTTCAGCGACTCGGCGCCGTCGGAGGTCACCACGACGATGTCCTCGATGCGCGCGCCCCAGCGGCCGGGCTGGTAGATACCGGGCTCGACGCTGAAGGCAATGCCCGGCTCCAGCGGCAGGTCGTTGCCACCGACGATGTAGGGCTCCTCGTGCACGTCCAGCCCGATGCCGTGCCCAGTGCGGTGGATGAAGAACTCGCCGAGCCCTGCCGCCGCGATGATGTCTCGCGCCGCGGCGTCCACCTCCTGTGCGGTCGCACCGGGACACGCGGCCTCCACAGCGGCGTGCTGCGCGCGCTGGAGCACCGCGTAGGACTCGATGACGTCGCGCTCCCGTGGCTGCCCGATCGAGTAGGTGCGCGTGGAGTCGGAGTTGTAGCCCTCGGCGATGGGCCCGCCGATGTCCACGACCACGACGTCACCCTGCTCGATCACCCGGTCGGAGACATCGTGGTGCGGGCTCGCGCCGTTGGGGCCGGAGCCCACGATGACGAAGTCGGCCTGCGTGTGGCCTTCCTCGACGATCGCCGCGGCGATGTCGGTGCCGACCTCGGCCTCGGTCCTGCCGGCGCGCAGCCATTCGCCCATCCGCGCGTGCACTCGGTCGATCGCCTCGGCCGCCCTGCGCAGCGCCGCGATCTCGGTGGCATCCTTGCGCATCCGCAGCTCGCGCAGCACCGGACCGGCCAGGGTCTGCTCGGCACCGGCCAGCGCCGCGCGCAGCGCCAGCACGTGCAGCGCGGCCATCGTGTCGCTCACCGCGACGCGTCCCGGCGTGCCGAGGCAATCCGCGACGAGCCGGTAGGGATCATCACCATCGACCCACGGCACCACCTCGATGCCCAGTTCCCCAGTGGGCACCCCGGCGTAGCCCGGAGTCTCCAGCTTCGGCACCACCAGCCGCGCCGGCGCGTCGCCTGCCTGGACCACGAGCG
Source organism: Saccharomonospora sp. NPDC046836 (assembly GCF_040645195.1). Lineage (NCBI taxonomy): Bacteria > Bacillati > Actinomycetota > Actinomycetes > Pseudonocardiales > Pseudonocardiaceae > Saccharomonospora > Saccharomonospora sp. NPDC046836. The sequence goes on along the minus strand of NZ_JBEYXW010000002.1, from coordinate 181,591 downwards.
TGGTGAGTCGTTCGAACGAGCCGCCCGCCTGCCCGATGAGGTAGCGCAGGTCCGAACCAGGCGCGATCAGCAGCGCGTCGGTGTTCGCGTCGGCGGCCGCAACGCGGGCCCGGTCGAGACGGGCGCGGAGGCTGGCGGCGGGCGGGGAGGACGTGTGCAGCGGTCGGCGCGACATACCGGTGAGCCTAGTCTGGGCACCGGTGCCGGAGCGCGCATGGCACGCTGTGCCAGTGACCACCGCTCCCCTGGCGCTGCTCGACGCGGCGAGCCTGTACTTCCGCTCGTTCTTCGCCCTGCCGGACACCATGACCGCGCCCGACGGCACGCCGGTCAACGCGGTCCGCGGCTTCACGGACACGATCGCCCGCATCATCACCGACCGGCGGCCTGCCCGGCTGGTCGCCTGCCTCGACGCCGACTGGCGGCCGCAGTTCCGGGTCGATGCGCTGCCGAGCTACAAGGCGCACCGCGTCGCGGAAGTCGCCGACACCGGACCGGATGTCGAAGAGGTACCCGACACGCTCACACCGCAGGTGCCGATCATCCTGGAGCTGCTGGACGCGGTCGGGCTGGCGACCGCCGAGGCGTCGGGGTTCGAGGCCGACGACGTGATCGGCACCCTCGTGGCGCGGGAGACCAGCGACCCGGTCGAGGTGATCACCGGCGATCGTGACCTGTTCCAGCTGGTGCGCGCGGAGCCGACGCCGGCGTCGGTGATCTATGTCGGCAAGGGCTGGGCGAAGGCCGAGGTACTGGGCCCTGCGGAAGTCGGCGCCCGCTACGGCGTGCCCGCCGAGCACGCCGGCCCTGCCTACGCGGAGATGTCGATGCTGCGTGGTGACCCGTCCGACGGGCTGCCCGGGGTGGCCGGCATCGGCGAGAAGACGGCGGCCAAGCTGATCACGCAGTTCGGCTCCCTGCAAGCACTGGTGGCCGCCGCCCGCGCGGAGAGCCCGGACCTCCCGGTGCGTGTCCGGACCCGGCTCAACGACGCGGCGGACTACCTGGCCGTGGCGCCACTCGTCGTGCGCGTGGCGCCGGACGCACCGGTGGTGATGTCCGGCCCCGACAGCGTGCCTGCTGCGGCGGTCGACCCGGATCGCGTGGCCGAGTTGGCGCAGCGATGGAACCTGGGCAACTCGGTGACGCGCCTGCTCAGCGCCCTGGAAACCCGGGCCGCCGGCTGACACCAGGGCTCACTGCGGGTAGCCGACCTCGTAGTGGCCCTGGCCGTCCTGCACAGTGATCGGGACGGGTGTCGCGTCGCCTGCGATCTGTGCGGTGCACTCGAACGTCAGGCCCGGCTCGACGGGCTGGTCCGCGGGGCAGGTGACACTCTCCACACCCTCGATGCGGTAGCTCTCGGTGAGGATCTGCTGGACCGACGCCTGCATCGACTCCGCGTCGAACAGTTTTGGCACCGGGAGCAGGCTCGTGGTAGTGCTGACGGGCTGGCTGCCCGGCTCCGTCTCGGCCGTCGACGACGCTGGCGATCTCGACGACGACAGCGAATCCTGCGGCGCGGCGGGCTCGTCGCCGCCGCACGCGGCGAGCGACAGCCCGGCGCCCAACAACATCACCAAAAGCACAGTGCGTACCCGCAAGACCGGACACCCCGAAGTTGATCGTTCACAGGTCAGAAGAACGTACCGCACCAGGGCGTCGTGCGCGCACCGAACAGCCTGTCAGCGGCGTACGCGGTCCGCTCCCCTGCCACCTGGACCCGCCCCGCCTGCGCCAGCACCGACGGTCGCCAACCGCCCAGGTACACCATTGCCAGCGCGTCGACTCCCAGTCGCAGGGCCGCCTGCTCGTCGGTGCGGCGCACCTCGTCCGGGGTCACCAGGTACCGGCCCGAGTTGTGCCCGAGCACAGGGTCGGCGACCTCGACCACCAGCGGATCGCCGTCCTCAGCGTGACCGCGAGCAGCCAGTGCGGCCGGGACGTCGAGCAGCCGCAACCACGTCTCGTCACCGCTCTCGGTCACCCGGCAGGCGCGCGGATCCGTGAACAGCAGCTCGATGGGCTCGTCCAGCGGGCGGGAATCGGCCTGGATCTCGTCGATCAGGTCCACCCCGAGCAGGAAGCGCCACAGGCCGGCGAAGGCGTCCGCGTTGCCGGCATGCATGTCCTCGATCTGCAGCACACTGGGCCCCCCGCCAGGCGTGCGCTTGACACGGTAGATCGCGAAACCGTCGACCTCGTGCGGACCGTGGTGCACAGCGATGGTCACTGGTTCCTCGCCGCGGCGCAGCGTCATGCTCAGCACGGTCCACCAGTACGACGCGCGCGCCATCATGCCGGGACGTTTGGTCATCCTGGCGTAGTGCTCCGGCAGCTGGTCCAGACCCGGCTCGAGACCGATCAGTTCCACCTCACCACCGGCGAACACCTCTGGCCGCAGTCGGGCAAGGCGCGGCGTCACCGTGTAGGAGCGGGACAGTGTGGCCACGCCGTAGCCGAACCGGCCGTAGATCGCGCCTTCGCTGGCGAACAGGTTCGCCGCCACGACACCACGATCGGCGAAGTCGGCGAACTGGGTCCGCATGAGTTCGGTGAGCACGCCGCGCCGGGTGCGGTCGGCACGCACGCCCACACCGGTGACCGCGGCGAGTGGCACCTGCCCACCCCCGGGCACGGTCAGCTCGGAGTCGGTCGACCGCGCGGTGCCGATCAGCTCGTCATCGAAAACGCCGAGCGCGCGGCCGGGCTGGTATCCGCCGCGCGTGCGCTCCCATTCCTCGTCGCTGGAAGCCTTGACGTGCAGTGCTGCGCGGAACAGCGTGTTGGCGGCGCGCAGCTCGTCCTCGCGCAGCACCCGGGTCTGGTGATCGGTCATGTCTGCAGATGCTGACCGACCCGGTGCGCCGCCTGCCACCGGTTTTACTGTCCGGCCTGCAGCTGGCCGACCTCGTAGTGACCGTCCTCGCTCTTGACGGTGATGGTCACGCTCTGTTCTTGGCCGCCGACCCGGACCGTGCACTGGAAGGTGTTGCCCGCCGTGACCTCCTGGTCGGCAGGGCAGCTCACGCTCTCGACGTTCTCCACGCCGTAGCTGTCGGTGAGGACCTGCTGGATGTCGCGCTGCATCGTCTGGTTGTCGAACACCTTGGTCACGAGCACACCGGGAATCCAGAACAGCACGACGGCGACTGCCGCGACGACCAGCACCAGGCCACCGATGCCGAACCACAGCCCCTTTCCTGGCTTCTTCGCCGGAGCTCCGAACCCGCCGGGCTGCTGGCCGTACTGGCCTTGCTGGCCATAGCCAGGCTGCTGACCGTACTGCGGTTGCCCGTATCCGGGCTGTTGCTGACCATACTGCGGCTGTTGCTGTCCGTAACCGGGTTGTTGGCCGTACTGCGGTTGCCCGTATCCCGGTTGCTGACCGTAGCCAGGCTGCTGCTGACCATAGGGTTGCTGTTGCTGGCCATACCCGGGCTGCTGCCCGTACCCGCCCTGGCTCGGAAAGCCTCCCGACTGGGGGCCCGACGGCGGTTGCTGGCCCCACTGCTGAGGGTCGTTGCCTCCGTACGGCGTGCTCATCGTGTTGCCTCCGCCAGTCCACCTAGTGAGTCGTTGCCACAGCGTCGTGCGCGATCAAACCACAGAGCGCCCACCGGCACACCCGAAGGGCGGCCGGAAACCGCGTCAGACCTCGCCGGCGGCGACGACACCACGGCGCAGCGCCTTGACGGCCTTCGCCGCCACGGCTCCCACCTGGTGCTCGCGGCCGAGGACGTCGCGGATCTGGTCGAGTAGGTCGATGACCTGCCGCGACCACCTGACGAAATCGCCCGCGGACAGCTCCTGCCCGTTGACCTCGGCGGTGGTGAGGACCCGCTCCAGCGACTCGCCACGCGCCCAGCGGTACACCGGCCAGGCGAAACCGGCATCCGGCTCGCGGGTGCGGTCCAGCTTGTGCCGCCGTTCGTCCTCGACGAGCTCGCTCCACAGCCGTACCGTCGCCTGCCATGCCTTCGGCACCCCACCGGAGGGCAGCCGTGGCTCGGCGGCCGCGTCCCGGCGCGCCTCGTAGACCAGCGCGGACACCACAGCGGCCAGCTCGGGCGGCGTCAGGCCGTTCCAGACACCGTTGCGGATGCATTCGGCGGCGAGCAGGTCCGACTCGCTGTACAGGCGGGACAGCATCCGGCCGTGCTCGGTGACCTCGTCGCCGCCCTCGCCGAAGTAGCCGCGCTCGGTGAGCAGCGTGCGGATCCGGTCGAACGCCCTGGCCAACGAGTGCGTCGTGTTGGCGACCTTGCGTTCCAACTGCGCAGTCTCGGCGGCGAGACGCTGGTAGCGCTCGACCCAGCGCAGGCTGGCCTCCCGGTCGGCGAGCCCGTGGCAGGGGTGCGCGCGCAGCGCATGCCGCAGGGCGGCGAGCTCACCGTCCTCATTGGCGCCCGAGCGCCGTTTCTCACGGCCAGGGCGCGCGATGCCCGCATTGCGCAGCGACGAGGCGATGTCGCGCCGGGTCTTGGGTGAGCGCAGCTCCACGTGCTTGGGCAGTCGGAGGTGGCCGAGTGGTTCCACCGGTGCGGGGAAGTCCGCCACGGACAGTGGACCGGACCACCGGTCCTCCGTCACGACGACCGGCCGCGGCTCGTGCAGCGGGTCCAACCCGGGGTCGACCACGACGGCGAGGCCGGCGCGGCGCCCGGCCGGCACCGAGATCACATCGCCCTTGCGCAGCTTCTCCAGCGACTCGGCAGTCGCTGCCCGCCGGGTGGCGGAGTTCTGCTTGGCCAGCAGCTTCTCCCTGTCGGAGATCTTCTTGCGAAGCTCCACATAGGACAGCATCTCGTCGAAGTCGCCGGTGACGGCCTCCGCATAGCCGGCGAGTGCCTCGTTGTTGCGCTCGATGCGCCGCGCGAGACCGACCACCGACCGGTCCGCCTGGAACTGGGCGAAGGACTGCTCCAGCAGTTCGCGGGCCTCCTCGGCGCCGAACTGGCCGACCAGGTTGATCGCCATGTTGTAGCCGGGGCGGAACGACGAGCGCAACGGGTAGGTCCGGGTCGAGGCGAGCCCGGCGACCTGCCGCGGATCGACACCCGGCTGCCAGAGCACGACGGCGTGGCCCTCGATGTCGATGCCCCGGCGCCCCGCCCGCCCGGTGAGCTGTGTGTACTCGCCGGGCGTGAGGTCGACATGCGCTTCCCCGTTGTACTTCACGAGCCGCTCGAGCAGCACGGTGCGCGCGGGCATGTTGATGCCCAGTGCGAGCGTCTCGGTGGCGAAGACGACCTTCACCAGGCCGCGGACGAACAACTCCTCGACGGTCTCCTTGAACGTCGGCAGCAGGCCCGCGTGGTGCGCGGCGATGCCCTGTTCGAGGCCCTCGCGCCACTCCCAGTAGCCGAGCACGCCGAGGTCGCTCTCGGGCAGTTCGGCGGTGCGCTCGTCGACGATCCGGCGCACCTCCGCCGTCTCCTCGGGGGTGTTGAGCCGCAGCCCCGCATGCAGGCACTGCGCGACAGCGGCGTCGCAACCGGCGCGGGAGAAGATGAACACGATCGCGGGCAGCAGGCCGGCGCGGTCCAGCCGCTCCAGCATCCCGGCGCGCGACGGTGGCCGGTATCGCGGTGCGCGCGGCGGCTGACCACGGCGCCCGCGTGGCCCGCGGAGCCCGGCAGGCGCGTGCATCCGCGCGGCGTCCTCGGCCGTGCGCAACAGCTGCGGGTTGATCTTCACCTCGCTGCCGCTGTCCTCCCCGCCGAAGAGGTCGAGTAGCCGGTTGCCGACGAGCATGTGCTGCCACAGCGGCACCGGGCGGTGCTCGTCGACGACGACGGTGGTGTCGCCGCGCACCGTGACCAGCCAGTCGCCGAACTCCTCGGCGTTGCTCACAGTGGCCGAAAGGCCCACCACCCGCACGTACTCGGGCAGGTGGAGGATCACTTCCTCCCAGACGGCGCCACGGAAACGGTCGGCGAGGTAGTGGATCTCGTCCATCACCACGTAGCCGAGGTCCTTGAGCGTCGACGACCCCGCGTACAGCATGTTGCGGAGCACCTCGGTGGTCATCACGACGATCTGGGCGTTGCCGTTGATCGCGGTGTCACCGGTGAGCAGGCCGACGGTGTCCTGGCCGTAGCGTGCGGTGAGGTCGGCGTACTTCTGGTTCGACAGCGCCTTGATGGGGGTCGTGTAGAAGCACTTGCGCCCCTCGCCCAGCGCGAGGTGGACGGCGAACTCGCCGACGACCGTCTTGCCCGCGCCGGTCGGCGCGCACACGAGGACACCGTGCCCGTCCTCGAGGGCCTCGCAGCCGCGTAGTTGGAAGTCGTCGAACTCGAACGAGACCTCAGCGGCGAAACGGGCCAGTTGCGGATACCTACCGCGGCGCCGCGCCGCCGTGTAGGCCTCGGCCGGGCTGGGGGAAGTGGCTGAGTCCACGGCGCCAGGGTTTCACATCCCGCGCGGCGAGCGCAGGCGCCCAGCCGATCTCGCCTCGCAGCGTGTCGGGCTACCCTGCGGCACGCAACGACCGGGCACCGAGGGCGGCCGCGACGAGCAACAGGGGCACCCCGGCGAGCAGGGGCGCGCGCAGGCCGTGGGCGTCCGCGAGCAGCCCGCCGAGCAACGCTCCCACCGGTACCGCGCCCATGGCGACGGTGCGGTACGCGCTGGTGACCCGGCCCAGCAGCTCGGGCGCGGTGACCCGCTGGCGCAGGGTCACCGCGCCGACGTTCCACACACCGAACGCGAAGCTGCCCGCCGCGAGCGCCAGCCCGGTGACGACCGGCGCCGTGGTGAGTCCCATGGCGGCCTGCGCAGCGGCCGCCAGCACGAGGGTGCCGATCAGGGTGACCGCCGTGCCGGTGTGGCGCAACACCCACGCCGCGAGCCCACCTCCGGCCAGCCCGCCGACCGCGCCGGCGGCCAACAGCAGCCCGTATGCGGCGGAGGGCAGGCCGAGGACCTCGGTCACGTAGAGGACGAGGATGGCGAACCACGCGCCGTCGGTCAGGGTCAGCACAGCACCCAACGCCGTCACGGCCCGCAGCTGCCGGTGCCGGGCAAGCCACCGCACGCCGGCGGCGATATCGGCACGCAGGGTCGAGCGGCTGTGCGCTGGAACCGGCGTGAGCGCACCCGGCAGCGCAAGGATCAGCACGACCGCCACCGCGAGGGCCCCGTTGTTGACCGCGAAGGGCAGCACCATGGCCACACCGAAGAGATAGCCCCCGAGCGGCGGGCCGATGAGCTCGTTGCCCGCGACCTCGGCGTTGACCAGCCTGCCGTTGGCGCGGTCGAACTCGGCAGACGGCACCAGCTGCGGGACCAGCGTGCTGGCGGCGGTGTCACGCAGTGTCTCGCCGATGCCGCAGGCGAACGCCGTGACGTACAGCAGCGGCAGGGCGGCCGCATCGAGCGCGACCGAGACGATGAGCGTGGCGAGCAGGGTGATCCGCGCCAGGTCGGTCACGACGATGAGCTTGCGGCGGTCCACTCGGTCGACCACCGCGCCTGCGAGGAGCCCGCACACCAGCCACGGCAGGTTCGCCGCGACGGCGACACCGGCCACGAGCACCGGATCGGTGGTCAACGCGGCGGCGAGCAGCGGCAGCGCCGCGTTCCGGATGCCGTCACCGAGGTTCGCCAGCGCGGTCGCCGACCACAGCCGCCCATATGCCGGTCCGAGTCGCGCAGTCGCCATCGTTTCCCCAGGCTGCTACGCCAGCACGGTCAGCGCGCCGGATACGCAGGTGATCTCCATCGGTATCACGCCGAGCGGCTCTCCGTCGGCGTAGACAGGCCAGTCGTTGCCGCTCAGCCGGACATCGCGGGCGCGCAGCGTGGTGACGGCGGGATGGTCCAGATGCCGGCCGCGACGCAGGTTCGGCAGCATCCGTAACAGCTCCCAGCGGGACACCCGGCCGACGATCGTCACGTCGAGCATGCCGTCGTCGGGCTCGGCGCCAGGACAGATCGGCACGCCTCCGCCGTAGTACCCGGTGTTGCCGATCGCGACGAGCGTGGCGGCCAGCTCCACCCGCCCGCCCTCGGTGTCCACCGTGAGCGGGCGTGCACGGAACGCAGCGAGCTCGGCCAGTATCGCCAGGTCGTACCGGCGCGGCCCGGTCGGCCAGCGCAGCCGGTTGGCCCGCTCGTTGACCGCGGCGTCGAAACCCGCGCACAGCACGGTGCCGAACCAGGTGTCGCCTGCCCTGCCGAGATCGATCCGCCGGCGACGGTTGTCCCGAAGGGCAGCGACGATGGCGTCCACCGCGGCGCGGGAGTCGGCGGGCACACCCAGTGCGCGGGCGAAGTCGTTGCCGGTTCCGGCAGGCACCACCCCGAGCGCGACCCCGCTGCCCGCGCAGCACTGCACCGCCTGGTGGACCGCCCCGTCTCCGCCGAGCACCACGAGCACGTCCACACCGGCGACCTGCGACCGGGTCAAGGCAGTGGCGAGGATGTCGAGCCGATCGACGTGCTCACGCAGCAAAGGCGCGACGGTACCCGCGATGCGGGCCGCCGCGCCTCTGCCGGAGCCGGGATGTACGGCCAGCGCCGCACGCAGTCCCATGGGAGGTGTCAGGTGATGTCGTCGGTGTTCGCTGCGGCGCTCGGCCTGGCAGGGGGTTCTTCGTCAGCGGTGCTGGGCGTGTAGTTGAACGGGGCCGCTTCGTCGTCGGCGAGCTTGTCCCACCCCTCGTCCGCGCGCCGACGGTCCAGTTTGCGGTCGTGCAGCCGGGTGAGCTGCAGCGCGAACTCGAACAGCACTGTCAGTGCACCGGCGAGCGCGATCATGGAGAACGGGTCCGCCGGCGTCACGAACGCGGCGAACACGAACAGCAGGAAGATGATCCCGCGCCGCCATTTCTTCAGCATCTCGTACCGCACGACGCCGACCCGGTTGAGCATGACGATCAGCAGCGGCAGTTCGAAACTCACCCCGAAGATGAGCAGCAGCGACAGCACGAACGAGATGTACCTGTCACCGGTGAACCAGGTCGCGAACTCGCCGCCGCCGAAGCTGGTCAGCAGTTCCAGTGCGTGCGGCACCATCAGGTACGCGAGAAGTGCGCCACCGGCGAAGAGCACACTCGCGAAACCGACGAAGGTGAGCGCGTACTTGCGCTCCTTCGAGTACAGGCCGGGTGCGATGAACGCCCACAGCTGATACAGCCACACGGGCGCGAACATGACCGCACCTGCCGTGAGGCCCACCCTCAGCTGGATCATGAAGGCTTCGAACGGCACCGTCTGCAGCAGCTGGCATGGCCCTTCCTTGGGGAACCGCTGCTCAGGCGGGATCGCGCAGTAGGGGCCGGTGACGATGTCACCGAGCGACGGGATCGGACCGACCCGGTTGCTGAACCAGAGGAAACCGAGGATGCCACCGGCGACAATTGCCAGCAGCGCGTAGCCGAGGCGGCGACGGAACTCGTAGATGTGCTCGATGAGCGTCATCGTGCCGTCGGGGTTGTGCCGACGGCTTCGTGTCCGCCGCTTGCTCTGGCGGCCTTCGCGCTTGTCGGAGGAGTCCGCCACGGAGAGCTTCCGTTCTCGTCAGTCGATCAGGTCAGCTGACGTTCCTGTGGACCTGGTCGGCGACGGCGGGCGCCTGCTGCTTCTTCAGATCGTCGATCTGCCGCTGCAACTCCGCCAGCTGCTGGTCCTTGCTGTCCTGAACCGGCGCGGTCGAGGCGGGCAGCTGCCGGGTCTCGACCTCGGCCGTCGTTGTGTCGGCGTCGCCCGACTCCCGCATGTCCTTGGTCTCGGCCTTGAAGATCTTCATGGACTTGCCGATCGACCTGGCGGCATCCGGAAGCCGCTTGGCGCCGAACAGCAAAACCACAAGCAGGACCAAGATGATCAAGTGCCACGGCTGCAGTGCACCCATCAGTGGCCTCCCTTACTCGCTCAAAACTGATCGTACTGGCTCATACGGCTTCTGTGCACGAGCGATGTCGCCGTTGCTCAATCGCGACCCGGACCGCCGCTGACCGCGCCCGCAGCAGCCCGACCTGGTCATGCGTACTCGCCGAGACCATGCTCGCCGTACGGGCACAACGGTGCAAGAGGCGGATCAGCCGGACGATGAGGACGCCGAGCACGAGGATCCCGAGCGCGACGAGCGCTCCGCTCAGCACGTAGAACACGCGGGTAGCTTACTGGCCCAAGGTGACCGGGAGATGACGCGCCCGCGCCAGTGCGTCGGCCGCCCGGCGTCGAACAGCTTGCGCCAGCGCTGCGGGGCGCTCGACCCGCGCGCGGTCGCCGAGCCCGAGGACGAGCCGCACCATCCACGACTCGTCGCCGTACCGCATGCGCACCCGTAGCCGCCCGCCGTCGAGCTCGGCCAGCTCCTCGCACGGGTAGTACTCGGCCACCCAGCGTGCGTCCGGGTCGAGCACCAGCTCGGCCTCGGGATAGTCCGCCTTCGGGGAGAACACGCCGGCAGAAAGGTCGGTCGGCTGCGCATCCGCCGGTGGCGCAGCCGGTTCGTCCAGCACCCGCAGCTCGTCGACGCGGTCCAGCCGGAACAGGCGCACTCCCTCCGCCCGTCGGCACCAGGCCTCCAGGTAGCTGTTCGCCTGGACGATCAGCAGGCGCATCGGATCGACAGTGCGCTCGGTGACCAGGTCCTTCGATGCGGTGTAGTAGCGCAGGTGCAGAGCGCGCCCCTCCTGCAACGCCTGCCGCACGACCTCACGGGTCCGCGCGGTCGCCGCCCGCTCGCGCACACCCATGCCGACCACCACACCGGCAGGCCGCGCATCACCTGCCGCGGCCTCGATCTTGGCGATGGCCCGGTGCACGGCGTCGGTATCGACGACCCCGGGAGTCTCGGCAAGCGCCCGCAGTGCGATCAGCAGCGCACTGGCCTCACCGCCCGTCAGGCGCAGTGGCCTGCGCATTCCGGCGTCGTAGGTGACCGACACGGTGTCCTCGTCGAACGACAGGTCGATCAGGTCGCCCGGCCCGTACCCCGGCAGGCCGCACATCCACAGCAGCTCGAGATCCTTGCGCAGCTGCCTGGCGCTGACGTCGAAGTCCTGTGCGGCCTGGTCGATCTTGATGCCGGGCCGGGCCAGCAGGTACGGCACGAGCGCGAGCAGCCGTGGCAACCGTTCGGTCGAACCGCTCATCGCCCATCCCCCAGCGCCACACGTTCCAGCCGGTCGCGCACGGACTTGGCCAGCACATCCGGTTCCAGCACGAGCACATCCGGCCCATGACCGGCGACCCAGTCCGCCGCGCTCTCCGGGAAGTACAGGTCCACCTCGACGAGGTCGCCCTCGTCGTCGCCGACACTCATCCGGCCGATGACCTTGCCGTGCCTGCGTATGCCGGCCGCGCGGCCGGCGGCCAGCCACAACCGCGCCGTCATGGCGGGTGCCGAGTCATGCCCGCCGGACGTGCCCGCGACGAACTCCAGCAGGTTGACCTCCGGCGGCCGCCGGACGGCGCCGGGCCTGCCGACGGTGCGAATGTCACCGATGATCCGCGACAGCCGGAAGCACCGGGGCGCGTCGCGGTCGCGGTCGTGGCCCACGACGTACCAGCGAGCACGCCAGGACACCACGCCCCAGGGTTCCAGTGTTCGCAGTCGCCGTTCCGGCGAGTCCGAGCGCCGGTAGTCGAAACGCACGACCTGCCCGCGCTGCACGGCGGCCAGCAACGGCCCGAACGTGGGCTCGGTGTGCACCCTCGGCTCCACGATCGGCGCGGCGTGCTCGTCGACCTCCACTCCGGCCGCCCTCAGCTTCACCAACGCCCCGTGGGCCTGCCCGGTGAGTTCCGGCGAGTCCCACAGCCGCGCCGCCAGCGCGACGGCAGTCGCCTCATCCGGCGCGAGGTCCACCTCGCCGAGCTCGTAGTCGCGGCGGGCGATGCGATAACCGTCCACCGAGTCGAACACCGAGTTGCGTCCGGTCTCCAGCGGGATGCCGAGCTCCCGCAGCTCGTTCTTGTCCCGCTCGAACATCCGCGAGAACGCCTCGTCGGTGGCCGCGTCGGCGTATCCGGGCACGATCCCGCGAATACGCTCGGCTGTCAGGAACTGCCGAGTGGAGAGCAGGGCGAGCACCAGGTTGACCAGGCGCTCCGCGCGGGCGGTGGACACCTTGACAACAGTAGCTCCCGCGCTCCCCAGGACTCGGCAGGTCCGGCCGGTTCCGCGGCGTTTCGCGCGAACGGGCCGGTCACGACCGGGCGATCCGGACCACCGGGCCTGGTGGTCACCCGCGTTCCTGCGGGGACGAGCGCCGGTTCGGCATCAGCGAGGCCACCACCCGCCCCGATGAGGACCGAGTTCCCTCATGAAGATCACGCGGGGTGTGCGTGCGTACGAAAACGCGAGCACACCCCGCGTGCTAGAGGGAGTTGATCAGCCTCTCCACCCGCTCGTCCACCGAACGGAACGGGTCCTTGCACAGCACCGTCCGCTGCGCCTGGTCGTTCAGCTTCAGATGCACCCAGTCCACCGTGAAGTCACGCCCGGCCTCCTGGGCGGCGGCAATGAAGTCACCACGCAGCTTCGCCCGCGTCGTCTGCGGCGGGGTGTCCTTTGCCAGCTCGATCTCGCCGTCGTCGGTCACCCTGCGGACCAAACCCTTGCGCTGCAGCAGGTCGAACACGCCCCGGCCACGGCGAATGTCGTGATAGGCCAGGTCCAGCTGAGCCACCCTGGGATCCGACAGGTCCATGTTGTGCTTGGCCCGGTAGCGCTCGACCAGCCTGTGTTTGATCGCCCAGTCGATCTCGGTGTCGATCTTGGAGAAGTCCTGCTGCTCCACCGCGTCAAGCGCCCGGCCCCACAACTCGAGGACCCGCTCGGCCGTGGCACTGCCGCCGCCGGCCTCGACATGCTGGGCCGCCCGCGCGTAGTACTCACGCTGGATCTCGAGGGCGGACGCCTCCCGACCACCGGCCAGCCGCACCTGCCGCCGTCCCGACAGGTCGTGGCTGATCTCCCGGATCGCCCTGATGGGGTTGTCGAGCGTGAAGTCGCGGAACTGCACTCCGTGCTCGATCATCTCCAGGACCAGGTTGGCCGAACCCACCTTCAGCAAGGTCGTCGGCTCCGCCATGTTGGAGTCGCCGACGATGACGTGCAGCCTGCGATACCGCTCCGCGTCGGCGTGCGGCTCGTCCCGCGTATTGATGATCGGCCGCGACCGGGTCGTCGCGCTCGACACGCCCTCCCAGATGTGCTCGGCGCGCTGCGAAAGGCAGTACACGGCACCACGGGGCGTCTGCAGCACCTTGCCAGCGCCGCAGATCAGCTGGCGTGTCACCAGGAACGGCAACAACACATCCGCGATCCGGGAGAACTCCCCCGCCCGCGTCACGAGGTAGTTCTCGTGGCAACCGTAGGAGTTGCCAGCCGAGTCGGTGTTGTTCTTGAACAGGAAGATGTCGCCGCCGATGCCCTCATCGGCCAGCCTGCGCTCGGCATCGACGAGGAGGTCCTCGAGAATCCGTTCACCGGCCTTGTCGTGGGTCACGAGCTGGGTGAGGTCGTCACACTCGGCAGTCGCGTACTCCGGATGCGAACCGACGTCGAGATAGAGCCGGGAACCGTTGGACAGGAACACATTCGAGGACCGACCCCACGACACCACTCGCCGGAAGAGGTACCGCGCGACCTCGTCCGGCGACAACCTGCGCTGCCCATGGAAGGTGCAGGTGACACCGAACTCGGTTTCGATCCCAAAGATCCGCCGCTGCATCCTTCCAGGGTAGGCGCTAACCACCCCGGTACGGTGAATGAATCGGCGCCGAGATGGTCTCGGTACCTTTGGAGACCGTGCTCGCTCACCTCACCTCGCGGCTCCGCCGGGTCGGCGCAACCGACCGGCGCCTCATGGCACGCAGCGCCGCGCTTCCGCCCACCCCGGCCGACCGCATCCTCATCGCGCTGTCCCGCTCCGCGAACAAGGGCCGCGTCTGGTGGACCGCCGCGGCGATCCTGAGCGCCCGCAAAGGCCCGACACGCCGGGGCGCGCTACGCGGCGTCGCAGCGATCGCCGGAGCGAGCGCGACCGCGAACCTCATCGGCAAGCCGCTCTTCCCCCGCAGGCGCCCCGCGGCGAAGGCGGTTCCGGAGCACCGCCGCCTGGTGAAGCGCCCGACGTCCTCCTCGTTTCCGTCCGGACATGCGGCGTCCGCTGCGGCCTTCGTGACCGCCGTGGCCCTGGAATCGCCCAAGGCCGGGCTCGCGCTAGCCCCGCTCGGCGCGGCCGTCGCCTACTCCCGCGTCCACACCGGCGTGCACTGGCCCAGCGATGTGGGTGTCGGCGCGCTGATCGGCGTCGCGTCGGCACTCGCCACCCAGCACTGGTGGCCGCTGCACCCCGACCTTCCCGCGCGCACCGCACACCGCGCCGAGGCGCCATTCATGCGCCACGGCAAGAACATGCTGGCCCTGGTGAACCCCGGCTCCGGCCAGGCCGACCTCGACCCGACCGACGAGGTGCGCTTCGCGTGGCCGGACGCGACCCTGCTGTACCCCGACAGCGGCCTCGACATCCGCACACAACTGACCGAGGAGATCGCGAAGCGCCACGGCACGGTCCAGGCCCTCGCCGTCGCAGGCGGTGACGGCACGGTCGCGGCCGTCGCGTCGATCGCCGCCGACACCGGGCTGCCACTTGCTCTCATCCCCGCCGGTACGTTCAACCACTTCGCCCGCGATGTCGGCGTCCGCTCGATGCCCGACGCCGACGCGGCCACCGAAGCGGGCGCCGCCGTCGGGATCGACCTCGGCGAGGTGGAGATCAGCGGAGGCGCGGACACGCAAAGCCGCTGGTTCGTCAACACCGCGAGCCTGGGCGGCTACCCGGAAATGGTGCGGCTGCGGGAAAAGATCCAGCAACGGCATCCCAAATGGCCGTCGGCCGTGATCGCGATGATCCGCATGCTGCGCAGCGCCCGCCCGCTACAGGTCCAGCTCAACGGCAAACCAGCACTGGTCTGGATGGTCTTCGTCGGCAACGGCACCTACTCACCGAAGGGTTTCTGGCCATCGCACCGGCCGGCACTGGACACCGGCCTGCTCGACGTCCGGTACCTCCGCGCCGACGTGCCCTACTCCCGCGCCAGGTTCGTACTCGCCGCCATCACCAAGACCCTCGACGCCAGCCACGTGTACCGGCAGTACGACCTACCAGAGCTCGACGTGGAGATCCTCGACGGCAACCGCCGCGTCGCCACCGACGGCGAAGTAGGCCCGCTGGGCCGACGGTTCCGGTTCCGCTCCCGCTCTCGCGCGCTGACCATCTACCGCCGGTAGCCCATCAACAGCACCAGCGCGAGTCCCCCGCTCCAGCACGCGAGTCGCCCACTCAGGCGCGCGAACTGCCCGATCCAGTGCATGAGTTGCCCGCCCAGGCAGGCGAGTGACCCGCGCAGGAGCCCGAACTGCCCCCTCGGGCACGCAAACGCCCCTCGGGCTTTCGAGCTCAGGCTCCGTCGTCGCCCTTCGCGGCCTCACCGGCAGTCTCATCGGCGGCGCCGGCGGCGCTATCGCCCTCCGCCGGTGCCGCCTTGCTCGGCAGCAGCGCGTCGAGAGCGGCACCGGTGATGCGGCGGAACTTGCGCCCCGGCCGTTCCCTGTCCAGCACCGCGACCTCGAGCTTGCTCGGCTCGCCCTCACCGTTGCCGGATGCCCCGTTGGCAGGCGAACGGAACGCGTCCGCGGCCACCTGCAAGGCGGGCGCCAGCTCCATGCCGTCCTCGAACGTCTCCTTCAGCTTGCCGCTGATGGCATCGGTCTGCCCGCCCATGACGACGAAGCGTGGCTCGTCGAAGATGGAGCCGTCGTAGGTGAGCCGGTACAGCTCGTCCTCGTCGGAGTTCGTACCGACCTGCGCCACGCAGATCTCCACCTCGAACGGCTTGAGCTGCTCGGTGAAGATCGTGCTCAGCGTTTGCGCGTACACGTTCGCGAGCGCCCGCGCGCTCACATCCCTGCGGTCGTACTGGTAGCCCTGGAAGTCGACGTGCCGGATCCCGCCCCGCCGCAGACTCTCGAACTCGCTGTAGCGACCCACCGCGGCGAATCCGATGCGGTCATAGATCTCCGACACCTTGTGCAGCGTCGGTGACGGGTTCTCCGCCACGAACAGCACGCCGCCCCGGTACTTGAGCACGACGACGCTCCGGCCCCGCGCAATGCCCTTGCGCGCGAGTTCGGAACGCTCGCGCATCAGCTGCTCGGGTGAGGCGTACAGCGGCATCGTCACTGGCGTTGGCTCCGCTCTGCTCGGTGAATGACTCTGCTGGCGATGGTCATGGGCCGTTACCGGGGAGGCTAGCTCCGGAAGCGGCCGGGGCTCTCCGCACGGGCCTCGACGATGGCCTGCGACAGAGCGGAGGTCTCCTCGCTCGGCACAGCCACCGCACCGTGCTCGGCGGTGATGGTCACGACCGTGGGGTAGATCTTGCGCACCAGGTCCGGGCCACCCGTCGCAGTGTCGTCGTCCGCGGCGTCGTACAACGACTCGATCGCCGCCCGCACTGCTGTCTCGGCATCCGCTTCGGGGTCGTACAGCTTCTTCAGGGCCGACTTGGCGAAGACCGAACCGGATCCGATCGCGTGATAGCCGGCATTCTCCTCGTAGCGGCCACCGGTGACGTCGTAGGACACGATCCGGCCCGCACGCTTCGGATCACTGGCGTCGATGTCGTAACCGACGAACAGCGGAAGCACCGCCAGGCCGGCCATCGCGACATCCAGGTTGGCCTTCACCATGGTGGCCAGCTTGTTCGACTTGCCGTCCAGGGACAGCGAGACGCCCTCGATCTTCTCGTAGTGCGCGAGCTCCACCGTGTAAAGCCGGACGAGCTCGATCGCGATGCCGGCCGTGCCTGCGATGCCGACCGCCGAGTAGGAGTCGGTGACGTACACCTTCTCCAGGTCACGCGTGGCGATCATGTTGCCGCTGGTCGCTCTGCGGTCACCGGCGATCAGCACACCACCGCTGAACGTCGACGCCACGATCGTCGTGCCGTGTGGTGGCTGCAACGAGCTACCGGGGGCTAACACCCCGTCGGGACGCTTACTGGGCAGCAGCTCGGGCGCCTGGGCGCGGAGGAAGTCCACGAAGGATGACGTGGTCGACGACAGGTACGCGGCGGGCAGCGCGAAGCCCGAGTTGCGCGGAGTGTGTTCCATGCGTGCTCGTAGTTCCCATCGACGGAGGGGCCGGGAAGTGTGATCAGCAAGCTTATGGGATGGCGCCGACCGCCTACTGCCCGCCCTTTTGCACGTAGGCGCGCACGAAGTCCTCGGCGTTCTCCTCGAGCACGTCATCGATCTCGTCGAGGATCGTGTCGACGTCCTCGCCGAGCTTCTCGCGACGTTCCTGACCGGCGGGAGCGCCGTCTTCGAACTCATCGCCGGAGTCGCCGCCGCCGTGCTTCTCGATCTTCTCCTGAGCCATACTCGCCTCCCGGTGTGGCCGTTACAGTTCAGCGTACCCAGAGCCGCCGACATTCGGTGTTTCTTCGGATCACTCCGATGCGGTCAGCGCATCGACCAGTTCCTCGGCCGTGTCAGCGTTGTCGAGCAGCTTGCCGACATGCGCCTTGGTGCCACGCAGCGGCTCCAGAGTCGGGATACGCACCAGCGACTCCTTGCCCACGTCGAAGATCACCGAGTCCCAGGACGCCGCGGCAATCGAGTTGGCGTACTTCTCCAGCGTCCTGCCACGGAAGTAGGCCCTGGTGTCCGACGGAGGTGTGGTGATGGCCGCCTGCACCTCCTCTTCACTGACCAGGCGTTTCATGGACCCGCGGGTGACAAGGCGGTTGTAGAGCCCCTTGCCGAGCCGCACGTCGGAGTACTGCAGGTCGATCAGGTGCAGCCGGGGCGCGCCCCAGGCGAGCTTGTCCCGCTCCCGGTAGGCCTCCAGCAGGCGCAGCTTGGCAGGCCAGTCGAGCCGGTCGGCGCATTCGGCCGGGTCACGTGCCAGCGCGTCGAGCACCTCGCCCCAGACCCGCAGGACCTCCTTCGACTGCTCGTCGGCGCCTTCCCGCTCCAGGTGCGCCGAGGCCAGCTCGTGGTAGGCGAACTGCAGGTCGAGCCCGGTGAACTTGCGGCCGTTGGCCAGCTCGACCTTCACCTTGAGGGTCGGGTCGTGGCTGATCTGGTGCACCGCGCGCACCGGCTCGTCGAGCTTGAGGTCGTCGAAGCGGGTACCCGCCTCGATCATGTCCAGCACCAGCGCCGTGGCGCCCAACTTCAGGTACGTCGAGTACTCCGCCAGGTTCGCGTCACCGATGATGACGTGCAGCCTGCGGTACTTGTCCGCGTCGGCGTGCGGCTCGTCGCGTGTGTTGATGATGCCGCGTTTGAGCGTGGTCTCCAGCCCGACCTCGACCTCGATGTAGTCGGCGCGCTGCGAGAGCTGGAAGCCGGCCTCCTCGCCCTGCGGGCCGATCCCTACCCTGCCGGAGCCGGTCATCACCTGGCGCGACACGAAAAACGGCGTCAGCCCGCCGATCACCGCGGTGAACGGTGTCGAGCGCGCCATCAGGTAGTTCTCGTGGGTGCCGTAGCTGGCGCCCTTGCCGTCGACGTTGTTCTTGTACAGCTGTAGTGCCGGCTGGCCGGGTACGGTCGCGGCCCGCATGGCCGCCTCCTCCATCACCCGCTCGCCGGCCTTGTCCCAGATGACGGCGTCCCGTGCGTTGGTCACCTCGGGCGCCGAGTACTCCGGGTGCGCATGGTCGACGTACAGCCGCGCCCCGTTGGTCAGGATGACGTTGGCCGCGCCGAGGTCCTCGACGTCGGGGTCGGGCCCCTGCTGTCCCGGTCCCGCCAGGTCGAAGCCCCGCGCGTCGCGCAATGGCGACTCCACCTCGTAGTCCCACCGCGCCCGCCGCGCGCGCGGAATGTCCGCTGCCGCCGCGTAGGCCAGCACGACTTGCGTAGAGGTCAGTACCGGGTTCGCGGTCGCGTCGCCCGGAACCGCGATTCCGTACTCCACCTCGGTCCCCATGATCCGCCGCATGGCACCAGCCTACGGGCCTTCGGGCCTGGAACCCGACCTGGGCGGTGACGAGCGTGTTGCGATCCGGCGCCTGGCGTCAGGGCGTGAGCGTGGCGGCCGCAACCGGGGCGAGGCGCTGAATGGCGGCGGCAGCTCTTTCCCGGTCGGCGGCGGCCACCTGGACACCGGAGAGCAGATGCCCCTTGGCGAGCAGGATCGTGCACGTGGTGTCCGCACACCAGGCCGCATGCGCCACGGCCGGCTCGGGGACGATGCCGAGCTCCTCGCCATCGCAGCGGACCCGGGACTCCAGCACCTCGGCGGCGGGCCTGTCCGGATAGGCGGTCACGAGCTGGTCGAGCGTCGAGCCTGTGGGATAGGTCCAGCGCGCGGCCCGGTGCTCGGGTGCGACCAGCCCGAATGGCACCTGGGCGAGGCAGCCGCTCATCCCGGCAGGCGGTGCGGCCGGGCTCACTCCCTCGGCTGCCACGTCCTCGGGGGTCAGCACCGCGCCGTGGACCACGGCGGCGAGCGTCGCGGCGTCAGCTGCCGGTGAGGGGTCCGCCGTGGACTCCGGCAGTGTGTCCTGCAGCGTGCTCTCCGGTGTGGTGGTGGTGACCGTGTCGTCGTAGTAGGTGTCCAGGTCGTTCGGCCGATCGGCGCACCCGGTAAGGCCGGCCGCCGTCAGCGCCGTCACGGCGACCACTACGCGTGCTCGTCGCACCCTGCTCCGTCCCCTCGAACCGGCTGGCGAACGGGCCTGACAGTAGTCACTGCCAACGCAACGATGATCGGTGGGCCCAGTACTCGGCGGGCTCCTCCCGGAGTGCGGTCAGTGCAGCGAGTTCGGTCGTGTTGAGCGTGAGGCCGGCACCGACCAGGTTGGCCTCGAGCTGACCGGTGCTCGCCGGACCGAGGAGCACGACGTCGGCCCACGGCTGCGCGAACGCCGCCGCCAGCGCGACGGCATCGGGGGCCGCGTCGTGAGCGGCGGCCACCGCCGCAACGGTCGCGGGCGGCTCCACAACGAGCCTGCCGTTGGCGAGCGTCTCCTTGAGCTGGACGAGCACCCCAGCGGCATGCGCCTCAGTCAGAGCGGGTCCCGCGGAGGTCTCCAGCACGTTCCAGGTCGCCTGCACGGCGGTGAAGACCGGCTGCCCGGCGACCTGAAGTTCCAGCGCTCGCCGGATCGTGTCGGCCTGCGCCGGACCGGAGGTGGTGAAGCCGACGCGGACACCCCCGGCACCGATTTCGGCGAGGGCGGCGAGCAGCGGTTCGTCGCCGAACAACGGGCTGTCGGCCGTCAGCGAGTGCACCTGGTACAACGACAGCACATCGCCGAGCAGCGCCGTGGTCTCCGCCCACTGCGTGCGGAACCGGCCGAGCGAGTGTTCCTTCACCTCGTGCACGGAGGCATCCAGCCGCCAGTCGCCGACGTAGGCGTAGCCCCACTTGCTGGACACCACGACGTCGGTGTGGCCGCGGTCGGCCAGCCAGCCGGCGAGGAACTCCTCGGCGCGGCCGTAGGAGCGTGCGACATCCACCCGGCGTACACCGGCGGCGTAAGCGCGATCCAGCACCGTGTCGCT
This sequence comes from Saccharomonospora sp. NPDC046836, assembly GCF_040645195.1. NCBI lineage: Bacteria > Bacillati > Actinomycetota > Actinomycetes > Pseudonocardiales > Pseudonocardiaceae > Saccharomonospora > Saccharomonospora sp. NPDC046836. The sequence goes on along the minus strand of NZ_JBEYXW010000002.1, from coordinate 161,040 downwards.
GGCGGTGCGCAAGGCCGTGACACTCCGGTCGGCCGGAAGTGCGCCGGTGCGGCCGAGGTTGATGTAGGCGGGCCTGCCGAGCGCGGCCAGGCCGACCACGGTCCGGGCGGTGTTGTTCATGACAGGTACCGTAGTTCGGTTGGTGGGCAGCGCAGCTGCCCCGACAATGCGTCGCCGTATAGGTCGTTATACATCAGGTTCACGACGTCGCATCAGCTCGAGGAACTGGTCGGACGACAGCACCTCGCGGTGCAGCTTCTCCAGCCGTGCCGCCGGCGCCCGCACGTAACCTTTGCCGAACACCGGGGCGATCTGGCGGAGGCTGGCTCCCGCTTCCCTGGCCGCCAGCAGCGCCCAGTCCGACGCGTTGGCACATGCCGTGGACGCTTGCCGCAACTCCCCCAGCAGCGCGATCAGCTCACCGGCCTCGATATCCCCGGAGCGGAGTGCCGCGGCGGCCTGCTCCAGCCAGTCGAGTACGTCCCGTGCCGTAATCGGTGCGTGCAGCCGGTCTTCCCGCGAGTTCTCCATACCCACAGCGTATAGGTCGTTATACGCAGAGATACACCCAAGGCCACCTTGGTTGCGGTGAACGCGACCAAGGTGGCCTTGGGGGCAACCAGCGCGGGCGGTTAGAGGTACTGGCCCGTGTTGGTCGCGGTGTCGATCACGCGGCCGGATTCCTGGTTCTTTCCGGTGACGAGCGTGCGGATGTAGACGATCCGCTCGCCCTTCTTCCCGGAGATTCGTGCCCAGTCGTCCGGGTTGGTGGTGTTCGGCAGGTCCTCGTTCTCCGCGAACTCGTCGACGATCGCGTCCAGCAGGTGCTGCACCCGCAGCCCGGGCTGCTTGGTCTCCAGCACCGACTTGATCGCCGACTTCTTCGCCCGGTCCACGATGTTCTGGATCATCGCGCCCGAGTTGAAGTCGCGGAAGTAGAGCACTTCCTTGTCACCGTTGGCGTAGGTGACCTCCAGGAACCGGTTCTCGTCCGTCTCCTCGTACATCCGCTCGACGGTGTGCTGGATCATCGCGTCGACCGTGGCCTGCCGGTCGTCGCCGAACTCCCTGAGGTCGTCGGCGTGGATCGGCAACTCGGGCGTCAGGTACTTGGAGAAGATGTCCTTCGCGCCTTCCGCATCCGGCCGCTCGATCTTGATCTTCACGTCGAGCCTGCCGGGGCGCAGAATCGCCGGGTCGATCATGTCCTCGCGGTTGGACGCGCCGATCACGATGACGTTCTCCAGCCCCTCGACACCGTCGATCTCCGACAGCAGCTGGGGAACGATCGTGGTCTCCACGTCGGACGACACCCCGCTGCCGCGAGTACGGAAGATCGATTCCATCTCGTCGAAGAACACGATGACCGGTGTGCCGTCCGAGGCCTTTTCCCTTGCTCGCTGGAAGATCATGCGGATGTGCCGCTCGGTCTCCCCGACGAACTTGTTCAGCAGCTCCGGACCCTTGATGTTGAGGAAGTAGGACTTCGCATCGCTGGCATCGCCCCGCGCCTCGGCCACCTTCTTCGCCAGCGAGTTGGCCACGGCCTTGGCGATGAGGGTCTTTCCACATCCCGGCGGACCGTAGAGCAGCACGCCCTTCGGCGGCCGCAACTGGTACTCGAGATACAGATCGGAATGCAGGAACGGCAGCTCCACCGCGTCGCGGATCTGCTCGATCTGCCGGTAGAGCCCGCCGATGTCCTCGTAGCGGACGTCCGGGACCTCTTCCAGCACGAGATCCTCGACCTCGGCCTTCGGCACACGCTCATAGGCGTAGCCCGCCTTGGAGTCCACGAGCAGCGAGTCACCGGGCTTGAGCGTCTGCTCGGACAGCGGCTCCGACAACCACACCACGCGTTCCTCGTCCGCATGGCCGACGACGAGCGCCCTCGAGCTTCCGCCCTCGGTCTCCGGCAGCAGCACCTCGCGCAACGCGCACACCTCACCGGTGCGCTCGAAGCTCCCGCCCTCGACCACGGTGAGGGCTTCGTTGAGACGCACGCTTTGCCCGCGCCGCAACGACTCGATCTCCACCGCGGGCGATACGGACACCCTCATCCGCCTGCCCGCCGTGTAGACGTCGACCGTGTTGTCCTCGTATGCCTCCACGAAGACGCCGTACCCGCTCGGCGGCTGCGCGAGCCGGTCGACCTCCTCCCGCAAGGCCAGCAGCTGGCTGCGGGCCTCACGAAGCGTCTCGACCAGCTTGTTGTTCCGCTCCGTCAGCTGGCTCACTCGTTCGGTCGCTTCCGCGAGCCGCTGCTCGAGCACGCGGTTCTGCCTCGGCGAGTCCGTGAGTTTCCGGCGAAGCAGGGCGACTTCCTCTTCCAGGAACCTGATCTGACGCACCTGTTCACGGGACGGGCTCCCCGTGGTTCCAGTTCCACCTGTCTCTGAAGAGTCGGCCTCCTCGTGCCGACCACCGGGAAGGTCGTGTTGCATTTCGGCACCTCCTCGGAATGCATTTCCCTCCACGGTACCGGCGATCACCGACATGAAAAGCCCTAACTGCATCACAGGATCGGCGCGCCGCATGGACCCGACCGGTTACCCACGCGCGCCGGGTCCGACTCCACACCGGTGCCGCCGGGGCGCGGTGACTACGATCAAGCCCCGACCTGCTAGATCAGGAATCTCCACAAGCATTCGATACTCAGGGGGCCACGTTGACCTATCCGCCGCAACCGACACAAGGAGCGGGACAGCCCGGGCCGTACGGCCAGCAAGGCCAGTGGGGCACTCCCCCGCAAACCGGGCACTACCCCGGCAGCGGACCCGCGCCGCAGTACGGCGGCTACCCGGGGCCGGGCGGAACACAGCAGTTCGGCCAGCCCGGCCAGCCAGGGCCATATGGTCAGCAGCCGGTCGGATTCCCCGGCGCCCGGCCGCCCAAGAAGAAGACCGGACTGATCGTCGGCCTCTCCATCGGCGCTGTCGCCGTGATCGGCGGTGTGGTCGCTCTGATCCTCATCCTGTCCGGCGGCGACAGCGACGGTGACGTCGCCCAGCTCGAGGAGCTCGGCGAGAAGGCCGTCCAGGTCCTCCAGAACAAGGACGTCGACCTGGCAGTGGAGATCTCGTGCGATCGCGAGGACACGGCGTCGACCACATTCGAGGACATGCCGGAGGATGTGCAGTTCGAACTGAGTGGAACGCCACAGATCAACGGCGACACCGCCACGATCCCGATCAAGGTCAGCATCCAGGGGGAAAGCCGGGACCGGGAGTTGCCGGCGCGCAAGCAGAACGGCACCTGGTGCATGGGCGAGTGAACAGGTACCGCATAAGGAGGGCAAATCGGTCAGTTCCTGGCGGATGGCCGAAGCGCCCGATACGCCCATGACTACGATCAGCTCCCTGTCTACCGAGTAGCTCAGGAATCTCCACAGCTTGTGACCACAAAAGGGGGCCACGATGACCTATCCACCGCAGCCGCCGCAGGGACCGGGACAGCCCGGGCCGTACGGCCACCAAGGCCAGTGGGGCCAGCACGGCCCGCCTGGTGGGCAATTCCCACACAGCGGACCCACACCTCAGCATGGCGGCTACCCGGGGCCGGGCGGAACACAGCAGTTCGGCCAGCCCGGCCAGCCCGGGCCCTACGGGCAGCAGCCGGGCGGGTTCCCCGGCAGTGAGCCGCCCAAGAAGAAGACCGGACTCATCGTCGGCCTCTCCATCGCCGCTGTCGCCGTGATCGGCGGTGTGGTCGCTCTGATCCTCATCCTGTCGGGCGGCGACGACGAGGAGCAGGCGCAGAGCGGCAACCAGCAGGGCACCACGTCCCAGCCCAACGCGCCGGCACCCGGCACGGACTCCAGTTCCGGTCCGAGCACCGAGTCGAGCGAACCCAGCTCGCCGAGCACGGAGCAGACCGGCGACTCCGGCCAGGGCTCCCCCGGTGATGTCAGCGCGGTGCAGGAGCTCGCCGACAAGGCGCTCGAGGCGCTCAACAACAAGGACGCGGCGCTGGCCAAGGAGATCTCCTGTAACCCGAGCGCGGTCAACGAGGATGACTTCGACTCCCTCCCGGAGGGCGTGGAGTACACCCAGGACGGGACGCCAGTCATCGACGGCGACAGCGCCGAGATCCCGGTGACCCTCACCTACCAGGGCGAGACGGCAGACCAGACCATGCGTGCGGCGAACGAGTCCGGCACCTGGTGCATGGCCGGCTGAGCCCGGCCAAAACTGTGAGGGCCCCCTGCCCGAGGGGGCCCTCACAGCCAGCAATCCCTAGCCCCGGCTGGGCCGCCTGCGTGGGCGGGGCGGTGTGACACCCTCGGCGAGCCTGCGGGTGGTGAGCAGGAACGCCGTGTGCGCCACCATCCGATGCTCCGGCCGCACCGCGAGCCCCACGACGTGCCAGGGCCGCAGCAACGTTTCCCACGACTGCGGTTCCGTCCAGCACTGCTGCTCGCGCAGCGCCTCGGTGACCGTCGACAGCTGGGTCGTTGTCGCCACGTACACCACCAGCACCCCGCCCGCGATCAGGTTCTTCGCCACAGCGGGCAGGACGTCCCACGGCGAGAGCATGTCGAGCACGACACGGTCGACCTCACCGGTGTGCTCGGCAACGTCACCGAGCTTGAACGTCCAGTTGGCCGGCCGCGCACCGAAGAACTGCTCGACGTTGCGGACCGCGTGCTCGGCGTGGTCCTCCCGTACCTCGTAGGAGGTCACGCTGCCCTCGGTGCCGACAGCCCGCAGCAGCGAGCACGTCAGCGCGCCCGAGCCCGCACCGGCCTCGAGCACCCTGGCGCCTGGGAAGATGTCGCCCCACATCACGATCTGTGCCGCGTCCTTGGGGTAGATCACCTGGGCCCCACGCGGCATGGACAACACGTAGTCCGACAGCAGCGGGCGCAGCGCCAGGTAGGTCGTGCCCCCGGCGGAAGTGATCACCGATCCTTCTGGCTTGCCGATCACGTCGTCGTGCGACAGCGCGCCGCGATGGGTGTGGTACTCGCCACCCGGTGCCAGGACGAGTGTGTAGTGCCGGCCTTTCGGGTCGGTCAACTGCACCCGGTCACCGGCACGAAACGGCCCTGCTGACACCGAACCTCCAGTTCACGACGAGACTGTGCGCCATACCCGGCGCGGCGTCCGATCGTCGCAGACCGCCTGGCGGCGCGTTCAGCCGGTCCGTCTCCAGCCACCGGACACGGCCGCGCGCACGTCGTCACGGTGCAGCACGCCGGTGGGCTTGCCGTCGTCGTCCACGACGAGGAACTGCCACGTCGCCACCTCGTACATGCGCTCGACGATGTCGGCGCCCGGTTCGGACAGCAACAGCACGGTCTCCGGCCGGATGGGCTCGGCGGCGAGTTCCGCCGGTGCGTGCGGAGACGTCTCCGCCAGCCGTTCGGCACCGGCCACGTCGAGCAGGCCGGCCGCGACACCGTCGGCGCGCACGAGCACAACGCCCCGCCCCGCCGACGCCGACAGCGCGGCCGCGACGGGGCTCTCGGCGGGCAGCTGCAGCACCGGGCGCATCAGGTCGCCGACGGACAGCCCGTCGGGCCAGTCGCGTCGACCGTCGGCGGAGAGCTCGTTGGACGCACCCGTGGCGACGAACCAGGCCGTGACCACGCAGACACCGAGTCGGAGCCACCGGTCGTCGCTACCGGCCGCCAGTCCCCACAGCGCCCACACGAGCAAGCCGACGGCCACCAGACCGCCGCCGAACGCAGCAGCCTTCGTCCCGGCCGAACGGGTTCCGGTGAGCGACCACACGCCCGCGCGCAGCATCCTGCCCCCGTCCAGCGGCAGGCCCGGCAAGAGGTTGAACAGGCCCACCGCGAGGTTGGCGACCGCGCACTGGACGACCAGCAACCAGGCCGCACCACCCGGCGGCACCGCGAGCAGCAGCACCCCGCAGAACGCGGCGAGCAGGATCGACACGACTGGACCGGCGGCGGCCACCAGGCCCTCGTGTGCGGGACGCCGCGGATTGCGCGCGACCTCGGACAGCCCGCCGAGCAGGAACAACCGCAGCCTGCGTACGGGTATGCCCAGCCGTAGCGCGACCACGCAGTGCCCGAGTTCGTGCGCGAGCACCGAAAGGCCCAGCAGCACGGCGAACGCCGCGGCCAGCGCCCAGGTCGTCGCGGTGCTCGCGCCAGGGAGCAAGCGGCCGACCATCGGCGCATAGAGCACCACGATGATCGCCGAGCCGATCCACCACGACGGCGCCAGCAGCACGGGCACACCGTCGACACGGAAGAGCAGCAGGCCTCCATCGCCGACGGCCGCGCGCCGTGGCTGCTGCCGCCGGTACTGGCTCGTCGCGTCCATCAGGCGAGGGTAGAGCGTGCGGTGTGGGAAGGCGGTGACCTGTACCCGGGGTGTCAGCCCGACGGCGGGTCACCAGGAGTTGTCACACGGTGCCGCTACGCTCCCGGCATGGCAGAGGGCACGACGCAGACAGCCACCGTCACTTCTCCCCCGGATCCCGCCGCGGTCCGCAGGCCCGCGCTGTCCCCGTCACGGGCGAGCGACTTCAAGCAGTGCCCACTGCTCTACCGGTTCCGGGCGGTCGATCGGCTGCCGGAGGTCCCGACCAAGGCGCAGGTCCGCGGCACCCTCGTGCATTCGGTGCTGGAGCGGCTGTTCGGGCTGCCCCGTGGGGAACGGCTTCCTGAGCGCGCCAAGGAACTGCTGCAGCCGACCTGGTCGGAACTGTCCGAGGAAAGTCCGGAATGGACGGACCTGTTCGCGGGCGAGGACGCGACCGCGGTCGAGGAGTGGCTCACCTCGGCAGGCCGCCTCGTCGACGCCTACTTCGGCCTGGAGGACCCGAACCGACTCGAGCCCGAGGCCTGCGAGCTGCACGTCGAGACCGAGCTCGACTCCGGTGTGGTCCTGCGGGGCTACATCGACCGGCTCGACGTCGCGCCCACCGGTGCGATCCGGGTGGTGGACTACAAGACCGGCGCCGCACCACGCGAGATCGGGGAGGCGAAGGCCATGTTCCAGATGAAGTTCTACGCGGTGGTGCTGTGGCGGCTGCGGGGCGTGGTGCCGCAGCAGCTCAAGCTCATGTACCTCACCGACGGGCAGGCGCTGGCCTACACCCCCGACGAGCCGGAACTGGTTCGCTTCGAGCGAACGCTGGAGGCGATCTGGCAGGCGATCCTGCGGGCAGGTAAGTCCGGTGACTTCCGGCCGAACCCGAGCAAACTGTGCGGCTGGTGCTCACACCAGGCGCTGTGCCCGTCCTTCGGTGGGACTCCCCCGGACTATCCTGGCTGGCCGGAGCCCGATGGCGGGGAGGAATCCGCTCTCGATCGCGCCGACTGACCGCGCTCGCGAGGTTGCAGAACGGGGACACGCCGTGACCGATGCCTTCTACCGTCCGCTCGGCGACGAGCGCTACCACCCCACCCCGCACACGTCCGGACCGTGGTCGGCGGACGCCCAGCACTTCGGGCCACCGTCGGCGCTGCTGGTACGTGCGCTGGAAGGCGTTCCCGCCGAGCGGGACACCCTGCTGGCCAGGGTGACCGTCGAGATACTCGGCCCGGCTCCGCTCACCGAGCTCTCGGTCCGTTCGCGGCTGGAGCGCCCTGGCCGTTCGGTCGAGCTGCTCTCGGCCGAGCTCACGGCAGGCGACCGCATGGTGGCGCGGGCCTCGGCGTGGCGGATCACCACATCGGACACCGCCGAGGTCACGGTCGGGTCGGCAGGGCCGCTACCGCCTGCCGAGGACTGTCCCGAGGCGCACTGGCCGGACGACTGGGGCAATGGCTACCTGCGCGCCATGGAGTGGCGGGCCATTGGGGGTGCGGTGGCGAGCACGGGGCCGGCGCAGGTGTGGGTGCGGCAGCGGGTGGCGCTCGTCGACGGTGAGAAGCCCAGTCCGCTGCAGCGGTTGTTCGCCGTCGCCGACTCCGGCAACGGCGCGTCCAACGAGCTGGACCTCCGCAGCTGGCTGTTCATCAACTCGGAGCTGACCGTGCACATCCAGCGCGAACCGATCGGCGAGTGGATTGGTCTGGACGCCGCCACGATCATCGGGCCACACGGTGTCGGCACGGCCACCAGCCGGTTGCACGACGCCAGCGGGCAGGTCGCGACCGGCGCGCAGGCCCTGCTCGTACGGAGGCGGTAGGAGACACGCGGCAAACCGCGGGGCGCATCCCGCGATGATCTACTAACCTGCTCCCAAACCACGAGATCCAGGAGCTGGCGCACAGTGCAGATCACCTCGGTGGTCAACCAGAAAGGCGGGGTCGGCAAGACCGCGCTCAGTGTCGGCGCCGCCGCCGCGCTCGCTGAACGCGGGCGCCGCGTGCTGCTCATCGACCTCGACCCACAGGGTCACGCGACCACGGAACTGCTCGGCCTGCCCGAGGTACCCGCGGAGCAACCCAGCCTGGCGAAGGCACTCACGAAGACGTGGCGGGGGCCCGTCGAGGAGCTGGTGGTGCCGCATACGCGCAGCAACATCGGCGCCGGTGGCGCGTTCGACGTGATCCCGACGTCACCGGGCATGTTCGACCTGGTGCGCAGGCTCGACCAGTTCCGGGTGCCAGGCTGGCAGCTGGCCAGGGTGATCCAGTTCGCCAACTACGACCACGTCCTCATCGACTGCCCGCCGGCGCTGGACGTGCTCACCAACAACGCGCTCGCCGCGACACACGGCATCCTCGTGCCGGTGCAACCGGATCGCACCAGCATCCGCGCGCTGCGCCTGATGCAGGACCAGATCCGCTACGTCGAGTCGATGGTGGACCGCCCGCCCATCACCTACTTCGGGCTGGTGCCCGGGCTCTACCGCAGGCCGATCTCGGGGTACGCGGTGGCAGCGCTCAACGAGTTGCAGCAGTTCGGGATCCCGATGCTCGCCCACGTGCCGCTCGGTGTGGTGATGAACGAGGCCGCCGCGCGGGGAATGCCGGTCACCACGTTCGCCCCGGAGACGATCCAGGCGGTCGCGTTCCGGCAGATCGCGCACGCGCTGGACACGATGACTCATCAGCCGGCTCCGTTGCCTGCCGACGAGTCGGAGTTCGTGTTCGAGGACTTCATCGCCGACCTGTCGAACACCCGCGCCGCGAACGACAACGGTGCTCGCCGCAAGCTCTACGACCTGCTGCCCAAGCGCCCGCGTCCCCGCTGACGCGCTCTCAGAGGCGGCAGGAGCGGATGTCCGACGCGAGAATCGCGCGGGCGCCGACCGCGGCCAGCTCGTCCATGATCGCGTTGACCTGCTTGCGCGGCACCATGGCCCGGACGGCGACCCAGTCGGGGTGCGCCAGCGGCGCGACCGTCGGCGACTCCAGCCCGGGAGTGATCGCCACCGCGCGGTCGAGCAGCTCCCGGGGGCAGTCGTAGTCGAGCATCATGTACTGCTGGGCGAACACCACGCCCTGCAACCGGGCCGCCAGCTGCACGATCGGCTTGGAGTCACCGTTGCCGACGCGGTGCACGAGCACGGCCTCCGACACGCAGATCGGCTCGCCGAAAGCGACCAGGCTGTGCTGGCGCAGCGTCCTGCCGGAGCCCACGACGTCGGCGATCGCGTCGGCGACACCGAGCTGCACCGAGATCTCCACCGCGCCGTCGAGCCGGATCACGTCCGCCTCGATGCCCTGCTTCGCGAGGTCGTCGGTCACCAGCTTGGGGTACGAGGTGGCCAGCCGCTTGCCGTGCAGGTCGGCGGGCTTCCACTCCCGGTCCGCCGGCGCGGCGTAGCGGAACGTCGAGCCACCGAACCCGAGCGCCAGCGTCTCCTCCACCGGTGCGCCGGAGTCCAGCGCCAGGTCGCGCCCGGTGATGCCGAGATCGAGCTCACCCGATCCCACGTAGATGGGGATGTCCTTGGGGCGGAGGAAGAAGAACTCGACATCGTTGGCCGGGTCCAGCACTGTCAGGTCACGCTGCTCATGTCGCTGCCGGTAGCCGGCCTCACCGAGCATCTCGGAGGCCGGTCCTGCCAGCGCTCCCTTGTTCGGCACCGCGACACGCAGCATGACGTTCCCTTTCCTGCTCACAGATACCGGTAGACGTCCTCGAGCGAGACGCCCCGGCCCAGCATCAGAACCTGCACCCGGTACAGCAGCTGCGAGATCTCCTCGGCCAGCCGCTCATCGGACTCGTGCTCCGCCGCTATCCAGACCTCACCGGCCTCTTCCAGTACCTTCTTGCCCTGGGCGTGTACCCCGGCGTCCAGCGCCTCGACCGTCCCCGATCCTGCGGGACGGGTGCGGGCGCGTTCGGCAAGCTCGGCGTACAGCTCATCGAAGGTCTTCACGCGCTGAATCCTTCCATCCGCCGGCGACGCGCCCGTGGGCGGGCCAGCCGCGGCCGCACGCGGCACCCGGGCGCCGGTTGACTTGGCCACCGGATTCCACTTTGCTGAATTGAGGCCCCGCGTGCTGATGGCATAACAGAAAGGTGTGGGATGGCGAACAGAAGGCTACCCGAAAAAAACGGTGACCCTTCGATGAACAACACCGAACTCGAGATCAGATTGCCAGACAACGCGGAGCAAATAGATCAGGACTCAGAGTACTGTTCGGTACGGCTCGACGGTGTGTGGCAGGAGATCCGTTTCCATGACTACGCTCGAATCTTCACCATTCCCGGCCTCTATGAGCAGCTGTTCCACGACATTCTCGACTGCCGTTCACCCGATGTCGTCGGAAAACTTCTGAAAGAACAAGTTCAGCGCGATCAGGTCGCGGAATCCTCGCTCCGGGCGCTCGATCTCGGTGCGGGAAACGGGCTCGTTGGTGAGCAACTGCGCGCCGTCGGTGTCGGGCATCTCGCCGGTATCGACATCCTGCCGCAGGCCAGGGACGCTGCCCTGCGGGACCGCCCTGAAGTGTATGACGCCTACCACGTGCTGGACATGACCGCGCTGTCCGAGCAGGAGAGCCGGACGCTGGCCGCGGCGGGGTTCGACACGCTGTCCTGCGTTGCCGCACTCGGCTACGCCGATATCCCCCCGGCGGCGTTTCGCACGGCGTTCAACTTCGTCCGCGACGGTGGGTGGATCACATTCACCATCAAGGACCGGTTCCTTTCCGCTGACGACACATCGGGGTTCGCGGAGCTGATCGGCCGGTGCCAGAAGGAGGGCCTGCTCGAGGTCCGTGCATCGGAGCGATACCGCCACCGGCTCAACGTCCGCGGCGAGCCGTTGTACTACGTGGCATTCGTCGGCACCAAACACGGAGACATCCCGGCGGAGCTGGTGCCCTGACGGTCACCAGGCACCTCAGGCCGCCCGCACCAGCTCCCCGACCATGACCGCGTCCACACCGACGAGCGAGGTCCGGAACGTCCGCCGGGTCCCGGGTTGCACGGGTACGTCACCAGGAACGACCAGCACCGTGCACCCGGCGGCGGACGCCGACTCCGCACCCACCGGCGAGTCCTCCACCGCCACACACGCCGCCGGCTCGGCGCCCAGCAGGCGGGCAGCCCGCAGGTAGGGCTCCGGATGCGGCTTGTTCAGCCCATCCACCTCGTCGCCGCACACGGTGACGTCGAAGAACTCGCGGCCGATCGTGTTCAGCGCGAGCTCGGTCAGCGACCGCTCCGTGGACGTGACCAGCGCGCAGGCGATGCCTGCCGAGCTGATGGCGGCGAGCGCGTCCCTGGCCCCCGGCCGCCACGGCAGCTCGTCGGAGAACAGCATGCTGGTGCGCTCCCGCATCCACCCGGACGCCTCGGCGATCCACGTCTCGCTCACCGGGTGACCGCTGATGGTGAGCAGAAACCGTGATGTCGTCTCCATGTTCGCGCCGACGAGCGAGGCCCGTTGCTCCGGCAACAGCGTTCCGCCGAGCCAGGTCGCCGCCTCGTACAGCACGATGTCCCAGAGCTTCTCGGAATCGACGAGTGTGCCGTCCATGTCCCACAGCACGGCGGCAGGTCCGTCCAATGCGGACGGTCTGGTCACATTCACTCCTACGTGTTGAAGTAAGTCGCTGCTGGGTGGTGGGCGACGATGGCGTCGGTGGACTGCTCGGGGTGGAGCTGGAACTCCTCGGACAGCTTCACGCCGAGCCGCTCGGATTCGAGCAGGTCGACGATCTTGGTGCGGTCCTCCAGGTCGGGACAGGCGCCGTAGCCGAGGGAGAACCGGGCGCCGCGGTAGCCGAGCCGGAAGTAGTCCTCGATGGCGGCGGGGTCCTCGTCCGCGACCACTCCGCCGGAGCTGAAGTGCAGTTCCTGGCGGACGCGGCGGTGCCAGTACTCGGCGAGTGCTTCGGTGAGCTGCACGCCCAGCCCGTGGACCTCCAGGTAGTCCCGGTAGGCGTTGCGGGTGAACAGCTCGCCGGCGTACTCGGCAATGGGCTGCCCCATGGTGACCAGTGTCAGCGGCAGAACGTCCACCTCCCCGGCGGCGAGCGCCTGCTCACGCGGCCGGTAGAAGTCGGCGAGGCACAGGTGCCGGTCGCGCTTCTGGCGGGGGAACGTGAACCGGCACCGCTCAGGCGCGTCCGGCCGGGGCTCGGTGAGCACCACGAGATCGTCGCCCTCGGCAACGGCGGGGAAGTACCCGTAGACCACGCCGGCGTGGGCCAGGACACCCTGCGTGGTCAGCTGGTCCAGCCAGTAGCGCAGCCGCGGCCTGCCCTCGGTCTCGACCAGCTCCTCATAGGTCGGGCCCTGCCCGCCGCGGCTGCCTCGCAGGCCCCACTGCCCCAGGAACGTCGCCCGCTCGTCGAGGTAGGCGGCGTAGTCGGCCACGGGGATGCCCTTGACCACCCGTGTCCCCCAGAAAGGCGGGACCGGCAGCGGCACATCGGTCGCCACGTCGGAGCGGGCCGGGACCTCCTCCGGCTCCTGCCGGGCGCGGCGCGCATCGGCAATGCGCAGCGACCGCTCCCGCCGCGCCTTGCGCTCGGCGCGCTTGGCCTCCGCCTCCGGGTCGACCGCGGGGGCCTCGCCACGCTTGGCGGCCATGATGGTGTCCATCAGGTGCAGACCTTCGAACGCGTCCCTGGCGTAGTGGACATCGCCGTGGTAGATCTCGGTGAGATCGGTCTCCACGTACGAGCGAGTCAGCGCCGCACCGCCGAGCAGCACGGGCCACCGGTCCGCCACGCCACGGGAGTTCATCTCCTCCAGGTTCTCTTTCATGATCACCGTGGACTTCACCAGCAGCCCGGACATCCCGATCGCGTCCGCCCGCTGCTCGGCCGCGCTCTCCAGGATCGTGGTGATCGGCTGCTTGATGCCGAGGTTGACCACGTCGTAGCCGTTGTTGGACAGGATGATGTCCACGAGGTTCTTGCCGATGTCGTGCACGTCGCCCTTCACGGTGGCCAGCACGATCCGCCCCTTGCCGTCGGAGTCGTCCTTCTCCATGTGGGGCTCGAGGTAGGCCACCGCTGCCTTCATCACCTCGGCCGACTGCAGCACGAACGGCAGCTGCATCTGGCCGGACCCGAACAGCTCCCCCACCGTCTTCATGCCCGACAGCAGCGTCTCGTTGATGATCTCCAGCGCGGGCTTGGTCTCCAACGCGGCCAGCAGGTCGTCCTCGAGGCCGGCACGCTCACCGTCGACGATCCGCCGCTCCAGCCGTTCGAACAGCGGCAGCGCCGCGAGCTCCTCGGCACGGGAGGCCTTGCTCGACGCCGCCGAGACGCCTTCGAACAGCTCCATCAGCCGCTGCAGCGGGTCGTAGCCGTCCCGGCGGCGGTCGTAGACCAGGTCCAGTGCGACCTCGCGCTGCTCGTCGGGGATCCGGGCCATCGGCAGGATCTTCGACGCGTGCACGATCGCCGTCGTCAGCCCGGCCTCCACGCATTCGTGCAGGAACACCGAGTTGAGCACCTGCCGGGCCGCCGCGTTGAGCCCGAAGGACACGTTCGAGACACCCAGCGTGGTCTGCACCTGTGGATAGCGTCGCGTGAGCTCCCGGATCGCCCCGATCGTCTCCAGCCCGTCGCGCCGGGTCTCCTCCTGGCCGGTGGTGATCGGGAAGGTCAGGCAGTCGACGATGATGTCCTCGACCCGCATCCCCCAGTTGGCGACGAGGTCGTCGATGGTGCGGGAGGCGACGCGGACCTTCCAATCGGCCGTGCGGGCCTGGCCTTCCTCGTCGATGCACATCACGACGACGGCGGCGCCGTGCTCGGCCACCAGCCGCATGATCCTGGCGAACCGCGAGTCCGGCCCGTCGCCGTCCTCGTAGTTGACGCTGTTGACGACGCATCTGCCGCCGAGGTGTTCCAGACCGGCCTGCAGCACCGCCGGCTCGGTCGAGTCGAGCATGATCGGCAGTGTGGAGGCCGTCGCCAGCCGCCCGGCCAGCTCGGCCATGTCCACCGCCCCGTCGCGGCCGACGTAGTCCACGCACAGATCCAGCAGGTGCGCACCGTCGCGGGTCTGCTCCCTGGCGATCTCGACGCAGTCCTCGTAGCGCCCCTCGAGCATTGCCTCGCGGAACTTCTTCGACCCGTTGGCGTTGGTGCGCTCGCCGACCATCAGCACGCTCGCGTCCTGTTCGAACGGCACCTGCTGATACAACGACGACACCCCGGCCTCCGGCCGTGGCCGCCGAGGCGTCGCCGGCAGGTCCCGCACCACCTCCGCCAGCAGGCGGATGTGCTCGTCGGTGGTGCCGCAGCAGCCGCCGACGAGACCGACGCCGAACTCCGTCACGAAGCCCGACAGCGCCTCCGCGAGGCCTTCCGGCCCCAGCGGGTAGACGGCGCCGTTCGGGCCCAGCTCCGGCAGCCCCGCGTTCGGCATGACCGACAGCGGCACCCGCGCCGTCTTGGACAGCGTCCGCAGGTGCTCGCTCATCTCCGCGGGACCGGTCGCGCAGTTCAACCCGATCAGGTCAATCCCCAGCGGCTCCAGCGCGGTCAGCGCGGCACCGACCTCGGTGCCCAGCAGCATCGTGCCCGTGGTCTCGACCGTGATCGAGGCGATGACCGGGACCCGCCTGCCCTCGGCCGCCATGGCCCGATGCGCGCCGATGATCGACGCCTTGGTCTGCAGGATGTCCTGGGTGGTCTCGACGATCACCGCGTCCGCGCCCCCGGCCAGCAGGCCCCGCACCTCCTCGGCATAGGCCTCCCGCAGCGTGGCGAACGGCGCATGCCCCAGCGTCGGCAGCTTCGTGCCGGGGCCAACCGAGCCCAGCACGAAACGCGGCCGCTCGCTCGTGGCGAACTCGTCCGCGGTCTCCCGCGCCAGGCGCGCACCGGCCTCGGCCAGCTCGAAGATCCGGTCGGCGATGTCGTACTCCGCCAGGTTGGCGAGGTTCGCCCCGAACGTGTTGGTCTCGATCGCGTCCGCCCCCGCCGCGAGATACCCGCGGTGCACCCCACGCACCACGTCCGGCCGGGTCACGTTCAGGATCTCGTTGCAGCCCTCCAGTCCCGCGAAGTCGTCCAGCGTCAGATCATGCGCCTGAAGTGCGGTTCCCATGGCGCCGTCGGCCACCACGACCCGGGTCGACAGCGCGTCCAGCAACGGCGAGGAGAAAGGGGTGGGCATGGCTAACAGCCTACGGTCTCCGCGGGAAGGGGTCGGGCCGTAGGCTGACTGTGTGAGTAAGCCCTTCGACGAACCAACAGCCGGCCGACCTCAGCCGAAACCGGTCATGATCTGCGCTTTCGAAGGCTGGAACGAACGATTGGCACAAAACGCCCAGGCCAAGGTGTTTGACGGTGAGTGAAGAACCGATCACGAAGGGCCCTGTCGCCGTTTTCGCCTTCGAAGGCTGGAACGACGCGGGGGACGCCGCGAGCACGGCTCTGGAGCACCTGCAGCTGAACTGGGACGCCAAGCCGCTCACCGAGCTGGATCCGGACGACTACTACGACTTCCAGGTGAGCAGACCCACCGTCCGCTTGGTGGACGGGGTCACGCGCCGGGTCGAGTGGCCCACCACGAGGCTCGCCATCTGCCGCCCGGAAGGGTTCGACCGGGACATCGTGCTGGTGCAAGGTCCTGAGCCGAACATGCGCTGGCGCGCGTTCTGCGCTGAGCTGCTGGAGCACATCGAGCAGCTCGGCGTGTCCACGGTGGTGACGTTGGGGGCGCTGCTGGCCGACACGCCGCACACCCGCCCGGTGCCCGTGACCGGGACGGCCTACGACGCGGAGGCAGCCGCGCGGTTCGGCCTGGAACGCAGCCGCTACGAGGGGCCGACCGGTATCACCGGCGTGCTCCAGGACATGTGCGTGCAGGCTGGGATCCCGGCGGTGTCGGTGTGGGCCGCCGTCCCGCACTACGTCTCACACCCGCCATCGCCCAAGGCGACGCTGGCGCTGCTGCACAAGCTCGAGGACGTGCTCGACATCGAGATCCCGCTTGGCGCCCTTCCCGAACAGGCAGAGGAGTGGCAGCGGACGGTCACCGAGATGGCCGACGAGGACGACGAGATCAGCGACTACGTGCGCACCCTCGAGGAACGCGGCGACGCCGAGATCACCCTCGACGAGGCCAGCGGTGACAAGATCGCCGCCGAGTTCGAGCGCTACCTGCGCCGCAGGCGTCCCGGTGGCCCCGGCGCACCGGGTCACTGAGCCGATCCGCGGGCGCGCCGCGGGTCAACCGCGTCGCGCTGTACGTCGGGGCCCTCCTCGGACCGTTCGGTGGGGGCGTCGTCGCGGCGATCCTGCCGGAGCTGTCGGCGAGTTTCACCGTGTCGACCGGGGTCGCGGCGTCGTCGTTGACGTCCTACCTGCTGCCCTTCGCCGGCGTCATGCTGGTGTCGGGCACGCTGGGTGAGCGCTGGGGACCCGCCCGCACGATCCGCATCGCCTATGTGGTGTACGCGGTGGCGGCGATCTGTTCCGCGCTGGCGCCGTGGTTCTGGCTGTTCCAGGTCACCAGGGGCGTGCAGGGTTGTGCGAACGCCTTCACCACGCCGTTGCTGATGGCCAAGCTCGCCGCGGGCACGCCGACCGAGCGGCTCGGGCGCGCGCTGGGGCTGTTCGGCTCCATGCAGGCCGTCGGGCAGACGTCCGCCCCGCTGGTCGGCGGCCTGGCGGCGGAGCTGTCGTGGCGCTGGGCGTTCGTGGGTATCGCGCTGGTGGCGGCCGTGCTCGCAGCCTGCAGGCTCCCGCCGGACAGCCGGGCGAGCCGGGACCGGCCCGCCCGGCTGCGTGATGCGTGGCGCCGCTCGATCCTCGCGCCCGGTCTCATCGGTCTCGTGGGCTGGGCCTGCCTGGCGGGCATGTCGTTCCTCGTCGCGTTCCGGCTGGAGGACGCGTTCGGGCTGGGGTCCGGGCTACGTGGGCTGGTCCTCACCGGGTTCGGGGTCGCCGGGTTCCTGACCGCGCGGCTGGTGGGGGCCGTGGCCGACCGCTACGGCTCCCGGCTGGCGGCGGCCACCGGACTGCTCGCCGGTGCCGTCCTGCTCCTGGCGGTCGGGCTGGTCGAGTCACTGCCTGTGGTGGCGGTGAGCTGGGCGCTGGGCGGGGTGTGCGCGCAACTGGTGCTCGTGGCCGTCAACACGACCGTGCTCTCCAGCACCGAGCGCGGCCGCGGCGGAGCGATCTCGGTGGTCCAGGCGATGCGCTTCCTCGGGATGGCGGCGGCACCGGCGGTGTTCATCGTGCCCTACGACATCAGCGCGGCGCTCGGTTTCGCCATCCCCGCAGCGTTGCTGGTGCTCGTCACGCCGGCAGTGGCCTGGCTTCGACGGCCGCCGTGATCACCGCGCTGCCGCCTCCTGGCCGTCTGTGGTGAGGATGCGCCGCATCGGCACCCCGCCGCGTGCGCGGCTGCGCCATTCGCGCGGGTAGCCCAGCGACACCTCCTCGAAGCGGACACCATCACGGTAGGTGGTGCGCGGGATGTGCAGGTGGCCGTACACGGCGACCTCGGCGCGGTAGCGCACGTGCCAGTCGGCGGTCTCCTGCGTGCCGCACCACATCACGAACTCCGGGTACCGCAGCGGCTCGGTCGGGTGGCGGTGCAGCGGCCAGTGCGACAGCAGGACCGTGCCGTGCTCGGCGGGAATGCCGGCCAGCCGCTTCTCGGTCAGCTCGCGCCGCGCCGCACACCACTCGGCTCGGCTGGCATGGGGGTCGGCGTGCAGCAGGAACTCGTCGGTGCAGACCACACCGGCCGCCCTGGCCTGCTCCATCGCCTCCGCGAACGGCCGCCCCTCCGCGGCCGGTGTACGCCAGCTGTAGTCGTAGAGCAGGAACAGCGGCGCGATCGTCAACGGCCGCGCCGCGTGCTGCCACACCGGGAAGTCGTCCTCCGGGGTGAGCACGCCGATCGACTGGCAGCGCCGCACCAGCTCCTCGTAGCGGTCCTGGCCACGGTGCTGGTCCGGGTCCCTGGCCGTGGTCCACAGCTCGTGGTTGCCGGGCACCCAGACCACGGTGGCGAAGCGCTCCCGAAGCCGCTCCAGCGTCTCGATCACCGCGGACATGCGCTCGGCCACGTCACCGGCCACGAGCAGCCAGTCCTCCGGCGTGGCGGGGCGGATCGCGTCGAGCCAGTGTTCGTTGCCCTGGTGGGTGACGTGCAGGTCGCTGGTGGCGTACAGGTTCGGCACGCCGACCACGGTAGTTAGCCCACCGCTACAGGGCTACGCCGAGTAAAGCGTCCGTGGTGGTGCGGATGAGTGCGGGGGCGGCGTTGTCGGTGCCGTCCCGCCGCAGCGCCTCGGTGACCCAGGCGTCGACGGTGGCCAGCGCCCTGGGCGTGTCGAGGTCGTCGGTGAGGTGGTCGCGCAGCCGCGCCACGACGCTGTCCGCCTCGGGGCCGGCAGTCAGCGACACGGCCTCGCGCCAGCGCTCCAGCCGCGCCTGCGCCTCGGTGAGCAGGGCGCCGGTCCACGGCCTGTCACTGCGGTAGTGCCCCGCGAACAGGGCCAGCCGGATCGCCGCGGGGTCGACGCCGTCGGCCCGCAGGCGCGAGACGAACACCAGGTTGCCCTTGGACTTGGACATCTTCTCGCCGCCGAGACCGATCATGCCGGCGTGCACGTAATGCCGGGCGAACGGGTGCCCGCCGGCCAGCGCCTCGGCATGGGCGGCACTGAACTCGTGGTGCGGGAAGGCCAGATCCGAACCGCCGCCCTGCACATCGAAACCCGTCCCGAGCCGGTTGAGCGCGATCGCGCTGCACTCGATGTGCCAGCCGGGCCTGCCGGGGCCGAGCTCCGAGTCCCACGCCGGCTCGTCCGGCCGGGCGGCACGCCACAGCAGCGCGTCGAGCGGATCGCGCTTGCCTGGCCGGTCCGGATCGCCGCCGCGCTCGGCGAACAGAGTCGCCATCGTGGCCTCGTCGTAGCCCGACTCGTACCCGAAACGACCTGTGTAGGAACGGTCGAAGTACACGTCGGGGTACTGCGGATCGTCCACTCGGTAGGCGGCGCCGTGGGCCAGCAGCTTGCCGATGGCCTCGACGATCTCCGGGATCGTCTCCACCGCACCGATGTAGTCCCGCGGCGGCAGCACCCGCAGCGCCTCCATGTCCTCGCGGAACAACGCGGTCTCGCGCATCCCGAGCACCACCCAGTCGTCCTGGTCGCGCTCGGCCCGCTCCAGCAGCGGATCGTCGATGTCGGTGACGTTCTGCACGTAGTGCACCTCGTGACCGGCGTCGAGCCACAGCCGGTGCACCAGGTCGAAGGCCAGGTAGGTCGCCGCGTGGCCGAGGTGGGTCGCGTCGTAGGGCGTGATGCCGCAGACGTACATCCTGGCGACGGGTCCCGGCGCCGTGGGCCGCAGCTGACCGGTCGCGGTGTCGTGCAGCCGCAACGGGCGGGGTGTTCCAGGGATACGGGGCACGGCCACCGAAGACCAAGTCTGCATGCCTCAACCCTATGCGTGCGTCTCCCCTGCTTTCCCGCCTGGTGGGAAGGATGCCGACCACATCAGGAGGACAACAGCAGTCTGCGCACTGCACTCAGGAGATCGTCCCGGTGCCCCAGACGACAGGCTGTTCACGGTTGGTGACCAGATGGACACGCGGTTTATACGGGCGTATAACTCGGTCGGGTAGACGGTCGGCAAAGGAGCATGCATGACGTCCGAGAGCGCCCCGACCGGAGTACGCCTCGACGACCTCACCGCCAGCACTCCACCACCCGGGCCCCGTCTTCCGCTGGGTCTGCAGACCGTGCTGTTCGGCTCGTTCCGGCACCTGTGGCTGCCGCGGTTGCGGCGCCGCTACGGCGACGTCGTGCGGCTGCGGATCTACCCCGATCGCGACGTCGTGCAGCTCGCCGACATCGACCACATCCGCGAGGTGTTCAGCGGACCCGCCACGGTGTTCCACGCAGGCGAGGGCAATGTGATCCTCGAGCCCGCGATGGGTGTGCACTCGGTCCTGCTCACCGACGAGGACGAGCACCTCAGGGCACGCAAACTGCTCATGCCCGCGTTCAACGGCGCGGCCCTGCGCGGCTACCGGGCCCTGGTCGCGGAGCTGACCGACCGCGAGGTCCGGCGCTGGCCCACCGGCACACCGTTCTCCGTGCACACGCGCATGCAGGCGCTGACGCTGGAGATCATCCTGCAGGTCGTCTTCGGGGTCACCGATGGGCCGCGGCTGGTGGCGCTGCGGCGGCTACTGCGCCGGATCGCCGACGTCGGACCGATCGAACTCCTGGGCTGGTACAACCCCAGGCTGGAGCGCTTCGGCCCGTGGAAGCGCTACGCCCACACCCGGCGCCGGGCCGACGAACTGCTCTACGCCGAGATCGCCGAGCGGCGCCGCGCCACCGACCTGGACAGCCGCCAGGACGTGCTGTCACGGCTGCTCACCGTCCCCGCCGAGGACGACCGGCTCACCGACGTCGAACTGCGCGACCAGCTCATCACGCTCCTGCTGGCCGGGCACGAGACGACGGCGACCGCACTCGCCTGGGCCTTCCACGACCTCGCCCGTGACCGGGGCCAGCTCACCGAGGCCACGCGCGCGGCCGACGCCGGGGACGAGAAGTATCTCGAGGCGGTCGTCAAGGAGGCGATGCGGCTGCACCCGGTGATCTTGGAGGTCACGCGCAAACTGACCAGAGACGTCGAGATCGGCGGGTACCGCATTCCGGCGGGGCACACGGTGATGCCCTCGATCGGGCTCGTGCAGGCCGATCCGGCACACCATCCCGACCCCGGTGCCTTCCGCCCCCAGCGCTTCCTCGACGGCGGCCCCGCGCCGGGTACCTGGTTCCCGTTCGGCGGTGGGGTTCGCCGCTGCCTCGGCGCGGGTTTCTCGCTGCTGGAGGGGACCACGGTGCTGCAGGCCGTCCTGTCGCGGTACGACCTGGCCCCCGATCGCGCCCGGCCCGAACCGGCGAGGGCACGCAACATCACCATGGTCCCGGCACGCGGGGCGAAGGTTGTTGTCACCCAGCGCACATGACTCGTAACATGGCGGCTTTCCCCTTCCCCAACTGAAGAAGGTGGCGGCCATGACGACTGGCGCGCAGGGCACGACCGGCCGGTATCTCGTACTACTCGAGGAGGACTCCGCCGCCGCGGCGGTCCGGGAGATCCGCCGGGTCGCGGGGCTGGACACCGCGAACACCGCCGATCTGCTCGGCGCCACCGGGTTGAGCCTGCCCGCCGCTGTCGATGGGCTACTGCTGCACGAACTCGGGGTCGCGGTGGTCACCGCGGCTCCCGAACAGGCCGACGCACTGGCCCGCGCCTGCGCCGAGCCCGGTCCGCTCGCCATGATCGAGCCGGAACGCCTTGTACAGGCCTACACCGCGCCCGCCCCCGCGCCGGAGGAGGCCGCTGACGAGACCGCGTTCACTTGGGGCCTGCAGGCACTCGGTGCGCCGGACAGCACCGCGACCGGCGCCGGAATCCGGGTGGCCGTGCTGGACACCGGTGTGGTGACCGGTCATCCGGACCTCGCCGGCCGTGCGCTCGTCACCAGCTCGTTCGTCGACGGCGAGAGCGTCGAGGACGCCCACGGCCACGGCACGCACTGCGTCGGCACGGCCTGCGGCCCGCGTACCCCGGAACAGGGTCCCGGCTACGGCGTCGCCTACGAGGCCGAGATCTACGCGGGCAAGGTGCTCGGCAACGACGGCTCGGGCACCGACGGCGGCATCCTCGCCGGTATTCAGTGGGCGATCAGCAACCGCTGCGCCGTCGTGTCGATGTCGCTCGGTGCCGCCACCCAGGTCGGCGACCCGTATTCGCAGATCTTCGAGACCGCCGCCCGCCGGGCGATCCAGCAGGGCGCGCTGATCATCGCGGCCGCGGGCAACGAGAGCCGCCGCGAGGACGGCCACATCGCGCCGGTCGGGCACCCCGCGAACTGCCCGTCGATCATGGCCGTCGGCGCGGTCGACGTCCGGCACGAGGTCGCCGGTTTCTCCTGCGGGTCGGTGGACAGCAACGCCGCCGTCGACATCGTCGGACCGGGCGTCGACGTCTACTCCAGCTGGACGCTGCCCGAGCGCTACACCACGATCAGCGGCACCAGCATGGCCACACCGCACGTCGCGGGCGTGGCGGCGCTGCTCGCCCAGCAGCACGGAGCACGGTCCTGGGAGCTGTGGGCGCGGCTCGGCCAGTCGGCGCTGCGGCTGGCCGTACCGTCGACCGACGTCGGCACCGGGCTGGTGCAGGCGCCCTGACCCCGCGCTACGAACGCCTGCTGCGGAGGTAGTCGCCCACCACCGCGGCGCCGAGCCCGTCCAGATCCGGTGCCAGTACCCGCCCGCCCGCGCGCCGGGCGAGCAGATCGACGAACGCGGCCAGCCGGGGGTCGTCGCCGAGCCGGAAGACGGTGAGCGCGGCCCCCAGCTTGGCCAGCCGGTCCACTTCGGACAAAGTCCGCTGCAGTGTGCGCGGGCTCGGCGGGTAGTCGAACTCGGCGATCCCGTCCTGTTCGAGGTGGGCCGTCGGCTCACCGTCGGTCACCATGAGCACCACGGGCTGCGCGTCCGGATGGCGGCGCAGGTGCCGCCCGGCCAGCAACAGCGCGTGGTGGGCGTTCGTGCCCTGCTCCCAGGCGCCGTCGAGGCCGATCAGCTCGGCCAGCTCCACCGACGCGGCGTAGCGGCCGAAGGTGATCAGCTGCAGCGCGT
The DNA here is from genome assembly GCF_040645195.1 of Saccharomonospora sp. NPDC046836. Lineage (NCBI taxonomy): Bacteria > Bacillati > Actinomycetota > Actinomycetes > Pseudonocardiales > Pseudonocardiaceae > Saccharomonospora > Saccharomonospora sp. NPDC046836. The sequence goes on along the minus strand of NZ_JBEYXW010000002.1, from coordinate 138,045 downwards.
CGTTGCGAAAGCGCGTGGAGATCAGCTGATGCAGGGCCAGCGCAGTGCGCTTCATCGGCAGCCACCTGCCCTCCTGGACCATCGACCACGACGTGTCCACACACAGCGCGACGGCGGCCCGGGCTCGGTTCTCCGTCTCCACGACCTCCACATCGGACACATCGAGCCGGATCGGCCCGCCGCCGTGTGCGGCCGTGCGCAGCACCGCGTTGCGGACCGTGCGCGAGACCGCCCACGGCTGGGTGTCGCCGAACTCCCACGGCCGGGTGGAGCCGTCCGGCTCGCCCGCCGCCCCGGCCGAGGCGGTGTCCCGGTCGCCGGTGCGGCCACGCAGGGAGCGCACCACGTCGGCCAGCGCCGTCTCGCCCAGCCGCCGCAACGCCTTCGGCGACAGCCGCAGTGAACCGTCGGGCGCACGCTCGAACAGGCCCTGCGCGCGCAGTTCCCGCTCCAGCTCGGCGAGCCTGCGCGCGTCCACGCCTGCGTCAGCGCCGACCTGCCGTTCGAGGGCCTCCAGGTCGATGTCCTCCAGCCGCGCGCCGGGATAGGACTGGGACAGCTGCTCGGCGAGCGCGTCCAGCTCGGCGAGGTCGGTCATCGCCTGCGCCCCCTCGCCGAGGCCGAGCGGATCGTTGCCGCGGAAGCGAGCCGAGGACGTCCAGTCCTCACCCGGTCGCAGACCACGCAGCTGAGCGTCCAGTGTGGACAGTTGCTGGGCGAGGCGGGGGTCACCGAAGGCCTGCTGCGCCAGCTGCCCGAGTTCGGCGCGCTGCTCGGCCGTCATCGAGTTCAGCATCCGTTGCGCCGCGGCCGCCCGCGCCGCGAGCACGTCGATGAGCTCCTCGACGTTGGCAGGGTTCTCGGGGAAGAACTCGCCGTGGCGGCGGATGAACTCGGCGAACCGCTCGTCGATATCGCCGAAGCCCTGTGCGTGCGCGGACAGCAGTGCATTGAGGTCGGACAGCATCTGGTTGACGCGCTCGACGTCCTCGGGTGTGGTGGCTCGCAGTGCGTCCTTCATCCCCTCGAAGCGCGACTCCAGCAGCTCCTGGCCCAGCAGCTCCCGGATCCGCTCGTAGTTCTCCCTGCCCTGCTCGGAGGTCCATTCGTAGCCGGCGAGCTCACGCACCGCCGCGGCCGTGCCCGGCGGCAGCGCGTCGAGCTCCGCCTCGCGCAGCCGGGCCTCGTCGGAGGGGTCGGGAAACAGCGCGCGGCGTTCCGCGTCGAGCGCCTCGTCGAGCAGCCGCCGTACCTCCTGCAGCGTGCCGTCGAGCCGGTGCCTGCGCTGGATCTCGGAGCGGCGCTGCCACACCCGCCGGGTCAGCTCGTCCAACCCCGCGGTTCGAGGCGTACCACGGCGCAGGAGCTCCTCCAGTGCCGAGCGTGGGGAGGAGCCGGACATCACGTCGCGGCCGATCTCGTCCACCGCGTCACGCAGGTCCGTCGGCGGCGCGAGCGGATCGGGCCCGTCGTGGTACGGACCGTAGGAGTAGTGCTCGGGCTGGGCACTCACGGCCCGTACACCGTCGTCGAGTCGTCGGCGTCCTTGGCGAGCCTGCGTGCCAGGTACAGCGATTCCAGCGCCAGCTCGACGGCCGAGGCGATGCGACCGGGCGGGTCGTCCGGGGCCACTCCGGCCCGCTGGGCCACCTCGTGCAGCACGGGCAGCTCCGGCAACGCCGCGAGCACATCGGTGCCGGGCACGCGCTCCCCGGTCGCGACGAGATGCCCGTCGGCGACGGCCTCGGCGAGCGGCCGCAAGTTCAACCCGGCGAAACGTTCCCGCGCCGTCTCGGCGATCGCACGGCGCAACAGGTGCACCAGGTGCTCGGTCTCCCTGCCCTCCTCACCGGGCTCGAACTCGATCTTGCCGCGGAGCACGGCCGGTACGGCCTCCAGGTCGACGGGCCTGGCCACGGCCGGCTGCTCACCGGTGAGGGCGGCCCGCCGCAGAGCGGCCGCGGCGACCGTCTCGGCGGCCGCCACGGCGAACCTCGCGGAGACACCGGAACGCTGGTCCACGACCGTGGACTCACGCAGGTTGCGCACGAACCGGGCCAGCACCTCCAGCAGCGGCTCGCCGACCTCCGCCACCAGCCGCGCCTCCTGCTTCACCACGCCCACCTCGGCAGCGACGTCCAGCGGGTAGTGGGTGCGGATCTCGGCGCCGAAACGGTCCTTGAGCGGGGTGATGATCCGGCCGCGGTTGGTGTAGTCCTCGGGGTTCGCGGTCGCGACGAGCAGCACGTCCAGCGGGAGCCGCAACGTGTAGCCGCGAACCTGGATGTCGCGCTCCTCCATGACGTTGAGCAGCGCCACCTGGATGCGCTCGGCGAGGTCGGGCAGCTCGTTGATCGCGACGATCCCGCGGTGCGCGCGCGGCACGAGTCCGAAGTGGATGGTCTCGGGGTCGCCGAGGCTACGCCCCTCCGCCACCTTGACGGGGTCGACGTCACCGATGAGGTCACCGACCGAGGTGTCCGGCGTGGCGAGCTTCTCGGTGTAGCGCTCGCTGCGGTGCAACCACGTCACCGGCAGCTCGTCGCCGAGTTCGGCGGCGCGGCGACGGGATACCGGCGTGATGGGTTCGAGTGGGTGCTCGGCCAGCTCGGATCCGGCGATGGCGGGGGTCCACTCGTCGAGCAGGCCGGCGAGTGTGCGCAGCAGGCGGGTCTTGCCCTGGCCGCGTTCGCCGAGCAGGACCACGTCGTGCCCGGCGAGCAACGCGCGTTCGAACTGCGGCAGCACCGTGCGGGAGAAGCCGACGATGCCGGGCCACGGATCGGTGCCGTCGCGCAGCGCGGCGAGCAGGTTGTCGTGGATCTCGGTCCTGACACTGCGCGCCTGGTATCCAGCGGCGCGCAGTTCGCCCACGGTACGGGGCAGGTCTTCGGGTGGAGACAGAGTCACGTTCACGACGCTAGCGCCGCTCGTGCCCCACGTCGACGTGGACCAACTCCACCCCCGGTACTCTCGATCTCTGTGTGCTGTCCCAGTGCGACCCTTGCCGTCTGGTCCTCGGCGTGGCTGCACGGCGCCGCCGCTTCCGACAACGCGCTCGATGCCCTGCTGGCCTGGGGTGAGGCGCATGAAGTGGTTGCCGCCGAGCAGAACGCGGCCGAGGCGTTCGGGCTGCCGGTGACCGGTGACGTTCCCGCAACGCCCGCCCAGCTGCTCGCCGCGCTGCGCCGCCTCGGCGTGACCGACGCGCTGCTCGTGCTCCCCGTGCCCGGCGATGTCCGGGGCCTCGGTGGCGGTGGGCCGTTCACCGAGGCCGCGCTGCGCACGGGCGAAGCCGTCGCGTTGGCCGGACTGGGCTACGGCGTGGTGCCACAGGCGATTGCCGAGGGACTGGTCCGCTGGACGGTGTACCGGATGGCGAGCGTGACGCCCCCGGAGTACCTCGGGATCGCCGAAGCAGAGCACAACCTCACCGACGCGATCCGGGACAGCGCCGGCGCGTTGCAGGCACTCGATGTGGCACGCGACCGCCCCGGCGTGCGCGCCGAGCTGTCGGCGAGGCTGAAAGCGACCCCGGCACCGGCCTGGCCTGCGGGCACGCCAGGCCGGGCGCTGCGCGTCCTGCAGCGTGCCGAGGAGATCGGCGCCATCCTCGCGCTGGCCCATGCCGACGAGCCGGGCGGCGCCCTGTCCGCATCAGCCGCCAACCAGCGGGCCGACGCGTTGCGACCACTGGCAGACGCCGTCCGTGCCGCCCGCCGCGCCGCCGTCAACGACGCGGTCCGCGTGTTCGCCGACCAGGCCAACCGGTCCTGACGAAGCCGTTCTAGCGCCTGGCAGGCTCGCAGCAGGCAGGCGCGCACGGGGCACCGTTGGTGGTACAACCCGCGGCAGGGAAGCCGGACAGCTTGCGGGGCTCGACCCCGGCGGTGTGCTCGGTGACCAGTTCGACCACGAGCTCCGCGAACCGCAGGTCACCGTTGGGGGTCGCCGCGCGGGCGAACCCCATCCCGAGCTCGCGGGCCCGGTCGGCCGCCTCGTTGTCGAGATCCCAGATCACCTCGAGGTGATCGGCGACGAAGCCCACCGGGCACACCACAACACCGCTCACGCCGCCGGGGTGCAACGCGTCGATGTGGTCGACGATGTCCGGTTCGAGCCACGGCACCTGGGACGAGCCGGAACGCGACTGCCACACGACGTCGTAGCCGTCGACGCCCGCTTCGGCGGCGACCAGCCGGGCCGCCTCGGCGACCTGCCGTGAGTAGCGGTGCCCACCAGCGCTGGGCGGCCCGGCCGCCACATCGGCGCTGACCGGCACGGAGTGTGCGGTGAACACGGTGCGCACACCCTCGCCGTTGCCCAGTTCCGCGTGCGCGGCGCGGACCGCGTCGGCGAAGGCACGGACGAACAGCGGGTGGTCGAAGAACTGACGCAGCTTCACCAGCTCCGGCGCGTTGTCGCCGACAGCGGCGCGCGCCCGCACGATGTCCTCGTCGTACTGGCGGCAGGCCGAGTAGCCGCCGTAGGCGCTCGTGGGAAAGACCAGTGCCCGGCGCACCCCGTCAGCGGTCATCCGCGCGAGCGTGTCCTCGACCATCGGGTGCCAGTTGCGGTTGCCGAAGTAGACGGGCAGTTCGATGCCCTGCGCCGCGAGCTCCTTCTCGACGGCCGCGATGGCCTGCCGGTTGAGCTGGTTGATCGGCGACACGCCACCGAAGTGCTGGTAGTGCTGGGCGACCTCGGCGAGGCGCTCGGGCGGGACTCCCCTGCCCCGGGTCACGTTCTCCAGAAACGGTACGACATCCTCGGGCCCCTCCGGTCCGCCGAAGGACAACCACAGCAGCGCGTCGTAGTTCACGGTTGTCATCCTCCCGCTGTGGCGGCGCCCACGCCGAACCGGGCTCATGTTTTGCATCGACCGGTCCAAAACGGCTAGCATCACCGTCATGCCGCGCCCACGGGAGTTCGACGAGGCCGCCGCCGTCGAGAGCGCCATGCATGCCTTCTGGGACAACGGGTACGAGGGCACCTCGACGGCACAGCTCTGTGCGGCGACCGGACTGAGCCGCAGCAGCATCTACAACGCCTTCAACAGCAAACACGCACTGTTCCGGTTGTCGCTGCAGCACTACATGGCGAACGCGACGCAGGCACGGATCGACCTGATCACCGCCGATCGACCGGTCCGGGACAAGCTCCGGGAGATGTTCACCAACACCATCGACGACGCGTGCCACAGCCCGCGCGGCTGCCTGGCCGTCAACACCGCGGCCGAACTCGGCGGCCGCGACGAGGAGATCAGCAACGACCTCCGCCGCGACACCGAACGGCTGATCGACGCGGTCCGGCAGGCCATCGAGGCAGGCCAGCACGCGGGCGAACTGGACAAGGACAAGGACGCGCTCGCGCTGGCCCAGTTCCTGCACGCAGCTTCGGGTGGCCTGCGGCTGCTGGCCCGCAGCGGCGCCGACCGAGCCGCACTGGAGAACGCGGCCGCCATCGCTCTCGCCGCCGTCTGACCGCGCCGGCCGAAAGCCGGCGCTCTGTTGTGCCCTCATATTGAACTAACCGATCCAGAACTGGGAGAATCCTGTGCCACTGGCCATCTACGTACTGGGGCTGAGCGTCTTCGCACTCGGCACCTCGGAGTTCATGATCGCCGGGCTGCTGCCCACGATGGCCGCCGATCTCGGCGTGTCCATCCCCGACGCCGGGCTGCTCGTCTCCGCCTTCGCGGCGGGCATGCTCGTGGGAACGCCCCTGCTCGCCGCGGTGACACTACGCCTGCCCCGCAAGCTGACCATGCTCGTGATGCTCGCTGTGTTCGCCCTCAGCCACGCCGTCGGCGCGCTCGCTCCGAGCTACGGGGTACTCTTCGCCAGCCGCATCGTCAGCGCGCTCGCGTGCGCCGGGTTCTGGGCCGTGGCGGCGGTGACCGCGATCAGCCTGGTGCCTGCCGACCGCAGGGGCCGGGCGATGGCGGTGGTCGTCGGCGGGCTCACCGCCGCCAATGTGCTGGGCGTCCCGGCGGGCACCTTCCTGGGCCAGCAGGGCGGCTGGCGTATGGCGTTCTGGGCGGTGGGGGCCCTCGCAGCCCTGGCGGTCGCCGGCGTCGGTGTGCTCATCCCGGCCGACGGGGGCCGTACCGGAGAGCGACCGCGGCTGCGTGCGGAACTCCGCGCCTACCGCAACCGCGAGGTCTGGCTCGCCCTCGCGATCTCCGCGTTCACGATTGCCACCTCGATGGCCACGTTCAGCTACGTCGCTCCCCTGCTCACCGAGGTGACCGGGCTGGCGCAGAGCTGGGTTCCTGTGCTGCTCGGGGTATACGGGATCGGCGCACTCGCCGGGGTGGCCCTCGGCGGGCGGCTCGCCGACACCCGGCCACTGGCCACCCTCGCCGGGGCGATCAGCGGCACGCTCGTGGTACTCGCGGTGCTCGGCCTCGCGGCGTCGAGTGTGGCGGTGACGGCGCCGGCGTTGTTCCTGTTCGGACTGCTCGGCTTCCTGACCAACCCGTCGCTCAACACGCGGGTGTTCGCGCTCGCGGGCGAGGCGCCGACACTGGCGGGCGCCACGAACGTCACGGCGTTCAACGTCGGGATCGTGGTGGCGCCGTGGCTCGGCGGACTCGCGATCGACGCCGGGTTCGGCTACGCCGGCGTCACCTGGGTCAGCATCGCCCTCGGCGGCGTCGCACTCGCAGGCGTCGCGCTGGCCGCTGTCCTCCAGCGCCGCACCCCGGTCCCCGCACTCGCCCGGTGAACCCTCACGCGAGGCCGACCGCCAGCAGCGCGGTGGCGAGGGTGGCGGCCAGGGCCCTGAGATGGTTCCAGGCCGTCCAGCGGGAGAGGTACTCCGTCCAGATCACGGCACCCTCGGACGAGTCGGGGTCGGCACGGTCGATCCGGTTGTTCATCGGCACATTGACGACCATCGTGACGACGAACCCGCCCACGACGTAGACCAGCGCCCCCGCCACGAGCCAGCCCGCCCCATCGTGCCCCGCAACCGGTGCGGCCACCGCCACGAGGACGCATACCAGCGCGGTCCCGAGGAACACAAGAAGGAACAGGGGGTTCTGGATCCGCCGGTTGGCTTCCTGCATCGCGAGCGCGGCGGCGGGCTTCGGCAGTCGCGACAGCCCGGGCATCACCGATGTGGAGAAGGCGAAGAACAGCCCTGCCATCAGTCCGCACCCGACGATGGCGAGGACGGTCAGTACGGCGATCATGATGCCTCCGGGAGTAGTTCGGTGATGACGTCCTCGAAGCGGGTGGGCGTCGTGTTCGCGGGGGTCCGTTCCACGCGTCGCACGATGGTCCCCGCGGAAAGCGCCCGCCCCATTTCGACGTGGAGTGCCGCCGTGCCCGCGGAGAACCCGGCCTCGACGAGCGCGCCGATCATGTCCTCGTCGGGCAGCCGGACGTACTGCAGGTCGGGTTTGCCGATCGCCGCGCCCAGAATGCGGGTCGCCTGGGCGTAGGTGAGGTCGCACGGGCCGAGCAGTTCCCGCACCCGCACGCCGCTCCAGTCGCGCGACAGCAACGCTGCCGCGGCTGCGGCAGCCACATCCTTCGTCGCGATCATCGGCACGGGAACCTCCGGGTCGACCACGTCGGCGTTCACGCCCATCGCCTCGACGAAGGGCATCCCGGCCACGATGCTCTCGAAGAACAGGGTGGGTCGCAGCAGCATGAGGTCGACGCCGGTGAGCGAGTGCAGCCGCTCCTCCTGCGGGTGCAGGCTCGCGGCGATGAAGCCGGTGCCGGCCGGAATGTCGGCGGCGAGGCTGCTCAGCGCCACGACCCGCCGCACACCCGACTCGCGCACCGCCGTGACGACGGCCTCGCCGAGGCTCGCCTGCTCGGCGCGGAAATCCGCCGACGCCGGGTCGTAGGGCAGCAGCGTGTGCACCGCGTCCGAGCCGCGGAAGGCGCCGGCGAGGAACCCGGGGTCCGCGGCATCGCCCGCGGCGATGTCGGCACCGGCTGCGGCGAGGCCGGCCAGTGCGGCGGGGTTGCGGCCGATGGCGCGCACGGACTCGCCCGCGTCGAGCAACTGCTGGGTGATCTGGCGTCCGACGTGACCGGTGGCGCCCATGACCGTGATCATCTCGTCCTCCTGAAGCGGGTTGGCTCATTCGTTGACTCGCCGTCCACTCTGCGGGCCCAGGAGCGGACTTCCCATGCTCAGGTGTCGACGTTTCTTGCCCGTTCGTCCAGTTGAAGTGGACGGATGATCGCGGCCGGCCGCACACTCGGAGGGTGACGGAGTTCAACCCACTCGACTCCCGGGACCCGCTCGGGGAAGCCCTGCACTTCCTGCGCGTGACCGGCAGCTTCTACTGCCGCTCCGAGCTCACGGCGCCATGGGGGCTGACGATGCCCGACTGGCCGGACTGCCTGTGGTTCCACATCGTGACGGTGGGCAGGCTCCAGCTGGAGGTGCCCGGCGACGAGCCGCGAGTGCTGCAGCCCGGGGACCTCGCGCTCGTACCGCATGGGCTGGGGCACACGCTGCGCAGCGACTCCGGCACCCTCGTGCCTGACGTACGGAGCATCGAGCACGAGTTCCACAACAAGTACGCGGTGCTGCGGCACGGCGGCGGCGGGACGCCGACCACGCTCATCTGCGGGGCGGTGCGCCTCGGCCACCCGGCAGCGCACCACATCGTCGCCCTGCTGCCGAAGGTGATCCACATCGAGCCCACGATCGGGCCGCATGCGGAGTGGATGCAGACCACGCTGCGGCTCGTCGCGTCCGAGGCCGCCGAGGTGCGGCCCGGCGGTGAGGCCGTGCTGACCCGGCTGTCGGACATCCTCGTCATCCAGACACTGCGCGCGTGGATCGAGCACGACCCCGCAGCGCAGCGCGGCTGGCTCGGCGCGCTGCGGGACCCGCAGATCGGGCGCGCGATCGCACTGATCCACCGCGATCCGGCGCGGGACTGGACGCTCGCGGCGCTGGCGAACGAGATCGCGATGTCGCGGTCGGCGTTCGCCGCGCGCTTCACGGACCTGGTCGGCGAGCCGGCAATGCACTACGTCACGCGCTGGCGCATGCAGGTTGCGCGCGCCTGGCTCGCCGACGACGGCGGGACGGTAGCCGAGGTGGCAGGCAAGCTCGGCTACCAGTCGGAGGCCGCGTTCAGCCGCGCCTTCAAGCGCGTGCTGGGTGTGTCGCCGGGCGTGGTGAGCCGCGCGAACCGGGTCTGACAGCGCGCGTTTAAGCCCCCAAGGCCACCTTGGTCGCAGGAATCGAGCACTGCGGCGCGAAGCGTCTCCGTTTGGGCGGTGGTGGGAGACGGGTGGGCGCAACCAAGGTGGCCTTGGGGGACAATATCCGCCTACTGGCCGGTCGCGTGGACGCCGCCGTCCACCATGATCATCGAGCCGGTTGTCGAGGGCAGCCAGTCGGACAGCACCGCGCAGATGCTCTTGGCCACCGGTGTCGGATCGGTGGTGTCCCAGCCGAGCGGTGCGCGATCGCCCCAGCCTTCCTCCAGCGCGTTGAAACCGGGGATCGACTTCGCGGCCATGGTCTTGACCGGACCGGCCGCCACCAGGTTGACCCGGATGCCGTACGGACCGAGGTCACGGGCCAGGTAGCGGTTCACCGACTCCAGCGCGGCCTTCGCCACGCCCATCCAGTTGTACGCGGGCCAGGCGACGCGCGCGTCGAAGTCCATCCCGACGATCGAGGAACCGGGGCCCAGCAGCGGCAGCACGGCCTTCGCCAGCGCCTTGTACGAGTACGCCGACACGTCGACGGCCTTGGCGACGTCCTCGGACGGGGCGTCCAGGAACGGCGCGCCAAGGCAGCTTGGCGGTGCGAAGCCGATCGAGTGCAGCACGCCGTCGAGCCCGTCGACGTGTTCACGCACGCGGTCGGCGAGGGTGTCCAGGTGCTCGGTGTTCTGGACGTCGAGCTCGATCACCGGCGCGGGCTCGGGCAGGCGCTTGGCGATGCGCTCGACGAGCGACAGCCTGCCGAAGCCGGTCAGCACCACCTTCGCGCCCTGCTCCTGCGCGGCCTTGGCCGCGTGGAACGCGATCGACGCGTCGGTGATCACGCCCGTGATCAGCAGGCGCTTGCCTTCGAGCAGTCCGGACACCTGTCCTCCAGTTCGCAAAAACGTTCGTTGATACAAGAAAAGTGGCTGGCCGGGCGTCAGTGACCCATGCCGAGACCGCCGTCGACCGGCAGCACCGCACCGTTGATGTAGCCGGCCTCGTCGGAAGCGAGGAAGCGCACCGCGTTCGCCACGTCGGCCGGATCTCCGTACCGGCCGGCGGGAATCTGTGCGAGTACGCCCGCGCGTTGCTCGTCGGTCAGCTCGTTGGTCATGTCGGTGACGATGAAACCGGGTGCCACGACGTTCGCGGTGATGTTGCGCGAGCCCAGCTCCCTGGTCAGCGAACGCGCGACACCGACGAGGCCCGCCTTGCTGGCGGCGTAGTTCACCTGGCCTGCCCCGCCGCTGAGCCCGATCACCGACGAGATGAACACGAACCGGCCCCACTTCGCCCGCAGCATGTGGCGGGACGCGCGTTTGGCGACCCGGTAGGCGCCGGTGAGGTTGGCGTCGACGACCCGGGTGAACTGCTCCTCGCTCATCCGCATGAGCAGTGTGTCGTCGGTGATCCCGGCGTTCGACACGAGGACCTCGACCGGGCCCTGATGTTCCTCGATCTGCTTGAACGCCGCGTCGACCTGCTCGGTATCGGTGACGTCGGCCTGCACCCCGTACACACCCTCGGGCGCGCCCGAGCCCCGGTGTGTCACCGCGACCTGATGCCCGGCCTCGGCGAGGCCGCGCGCGATGGCCAGCCCGATGCCGCGATTGCCGCCCGTGACGAGAACCGACCGTCCCACTAACCACTCCTCGTGTCGCGCCTGGAACTGCTACGCCGTGAGGTTAGCCGCTCGCCATCCGCTGGTCGCGAGGACAGTGCCGATACCGCCTGGTAACCGGGATGGCATTCGACACAACCGGCGGCTATCCGGCCTGCACGCCGGGCTTACCGTCCTCGACGACGAACGTGGCCCGTGTGCTGATCGGCGCGCCGGGCGTGGTGACATAGGGCAGCACCCGGAAGTCGCTGCGCCAGCGCTCCCGGTTGACGTTGACGCGCACGTACCCGCGCTGGGTGTTGATGAACTTCATGTGCGCGTTGGCGGCCAGGAACCGGTCGGTCTCGGCTGTCGAGTCGGCGCCGTCGCCGCCGCTGGTGATCGAGGTGCCGACGAACTCCGCGCCCACCGTCGCCGAGCCGGGGTCGGTGTAGTCGTCCTTGAGGTCCCACGCGTAGTTCTGGTGCCGGTCGCCGGTGATCACGACCAGGTTCCGCACGCCCCGCCGCTGCGCCTCGGCGAGCACCTGGTCACGTTCGGCGACGTAGCCGTCCCAGGGGTCCATCCACACGTCGGTGGCCGGGCCGGGATCACGGTCGGTCTGCCCCATCGGCGCCTGGTTGCCGAGCACCTGCCAGCGTGCGCGCGACGAGCTGAAGCCGCCCAGCACCCATTCGCGCTGCTCGGCGCCGAGGATCGTGCGGTCCGCGCCGAACCGCTCGGTGCAGGTGGCGGACGCGCCGTCACCGCACGGCTGGTCGTCCCGGTACTGCCGCGTGTCCAGCATCGTGAAGTCGGCGAGGCGGCCATAGGGCAGCCTGCGGTGCAGGTGCACATCCGGCCCGGCCGGCAGCTGCTGACGGCGGAACGGCATGTTCTCGTACATCGCCTGGAACGCGGCCGCCATGCGCGCGCGGAACGCCACCGGGTCGTCGTTGCGCTCGGAAATGTCTGCGGCCCAGTTGTTGTCGACCTCGTGGTCGTCCATCGTCATGATCCACGGGAACCGCGCGTGCGCCCGCTGGAGCGGCTCCTCTGCCTTGTACAGCGAGTACTGCAGCCGGTAGCGGGCGAGGTCCACGGTCTCGGTGTGGAACCGCGGGTCGGTCACCACGCCCCGCCTGTTGGTCTTCACCCCGTACTCGTAGAGGTAGTCGCCGAGGTGCACGACCAGGTCGAGGTCCTCTTCGGCCAGGTGGTCGTAGGCGGTGAAGTAGCCGTCCTGCCACGCCTGGCAGGAGGCGAACGCGAAGTTCAGCTCGCGCGGGCTGGACGAGGCCGCTGGCGTGGTCCTGGTGCGGCCGACCATGGAGATCTCGCCGCCGGTGCGGAAGCGGTAGAAGTACTCGTGGTCGGGTGCGAGCCCGTGCACCTCGGGGTGCACGGAGTGGCCGAGCTCAGGGGTGGCGACGGCGGTGCCGCGCTTCACAACTCCCCGGAAGCGCTCGTCCACGGCGACCTCGTACTCGACGCGCACCGGCTTTGCCGACATCCCGCCGAAGCCGTCCTCCGCGAACGGGTCGGGCGCCAGGCGGGTCCAGAGCACCACACCGTCGGGCAGCGGGTCGCCCGAGGCGATGCCGAGGGCGAACGGGTTACCGCTCATCGCTGGCGCGGCGAACGAGCTCGCCGCGCTCCACGCTCCGGTACCGAGTAGCACAGCGGCGGCACCTGCACCGCCGTAACCGAGGAACCGGCGCCGGGAAACCTGGTGTGGACGCGCAACCATGGGGTCCTCCAGTGGTGGGTTGTGGCGGGACGGCAGAATCGTGGTTCGCCAACATGGCCTGCGCGGTGCGCGCGGTCGAACCACGCGTGAACAGGGAAAGATCAACACTGTGTTCCGGGTCGTCTTCTACCATCCCGAGATCCCGCCCAACACGGGCAATGCGATCAGGCTCGCCGCCAACACCGGGTGCGAGCTGCATCTGATCGAACCGCTGGGCTTCTCCCTCGAGGACAAGTACCTGCGCCGTGCCGGGCTGGACTACCACGACCTGGCGCACGTCCAGGTCCACGCCGACCTGGCAGGAGCCTGGCAGGCGCTGCGGCCGCGTGCGGTCTATGCGTTCACCACGAAGGCGCAGCGCCGCTACACCGATGTCGCCTACGCCGAGGGCGATGTGCTGCTCTTCGGCCCGGAGTCGGCGGGGCTGCCGGACGAGGTGCTGGCGGACCCCGCGGTGACCGAGCTGCTGCGGTTGCCGATGCTGGCGACCTCCCGCTCGCTCAACCTGACCAACACCGCGTCCATCGTCGTGTACGAGGCATGGCGCCAGCTGGGCTTCGCCGGTTCGTGAGACGGCGGGAGTGACCGTGACGGGCGCTGGTTACCTCACGACGTAACCAGCGCCCGCCAAGCCCGGGAACCCGCAAGACCTCAGGGCAGCCGCTGGCCGAGGAACAACGCGCTGCCCGCCGCTCCGATGAGCACGATCGTGCCCAGCACGACCCACGGCCTGCTCGCGTCGACGTTCTTGGTCTCGTACCCGATCTGCTCACCGAGGCTGGCGTAAACCTCCTTGAGCTCATCAGCGGTGGCGGCCTTGTAGAAGTCACCGCCCGACAGGCGCGCGATCTCCCGCATCGAGGCGTCGTCCACCTCCACCGGTACCTGCTTGCCCTCGATCTCCACCGAGCCGTTGGAGGTGCCGAACGAGATCGTCGTGACCGGGATGCTCTTCTGCTCGGCGACCCCTGCCGCGGTGAACGCGCCACGCGGGGCGTATTCGTCCTGCGGCACGGTCTGCTTGCCATCGGTCATCAGCACGACCCGCGCCGGCGGCGGCCCCTCGGCGCCACCGACCACGGCGGAGAAGCTCTCGATCGACTGCAGCGCCGCGAAGATCCCCTCCCCCGTCGCGGTGGACTGCGCGAGCTTGAGGTTGTCGATCGCCTGCGTGACGCCGTCACGTTCGGTGGTGGGCGCCACCAGCACGCTCGCGGTGCCGGCGAAGGAGATGAGCCCCAGGTTCACGCCGGGGGTGAGCCCCTGCGCGAACTGTTTCGCCGCCTCCTGCGCGGCCTGGAGCCGGGTCGGCGCCACGTCGGTCGCCTCCATCGACAGCGACACGTCGATCACGAGCATCACGGTCGCGCGGTTCCGCGGCACCTTCTGCTCGGCGGTCGGACCCGCCAGCGAGAACGTGAGCACGATGAGCGACACGATGAGCAGTGCCGCGGGCACGTGCCGAGGCCATCCCTGGCTGCGTGGCGCGACCCGCTCCAGCAGTGCGAGGTTGGAGAACCGCATCGTGCGCTTGCGGCGAGCCCGCATCGCGAGCACGTACCCCACCACCACCGCGGCGACCACGATCAGGAGCAGGAACCACCACGGCGAGCTGAATCCGGTCAGGCTCACGAGGCGGCTCCCGACCAGCCGCGCTTACGCCCGACGACGAACCGCACGACATCGGCGATCCAGTCGGAGTCGGTGCGCAGGACGAGGTGGCCGGCACCCGCCTGGCGCAGTGCGCGCGCCACCTGGGTGCGGTGCTGCTGCGCCGCGGCGGCGAACTCCCTGCGCAGCAACGCCGAGGCGGTCACTTCCCGCTGGCGCCCCGTCTCCGGGTCGGCGAGCACCACGGCCCCCACCTCCGGCAGGTCGACGTCGCGGGGATCGAGCACCTCGATGCCCAGCAGGTCGTGCCGCGCCGACAGTGCCCGCAGGGGCCGCTCCCACGTGGTGTCGCCGAGGAAGTCCGAGATGATCACCGCGAGGCCGCGGCGCCGCGGGGGCCTGCGCAGCTGGTCGATCAACTGCCCGAGGTCACCGCGCGTGCCCTCCTCGGCGCGCGGCAGCTCAGCGACCTTGCGCACCAGGTTGCGCGCATGCGCGAGCCCACCCCGGGGTGGCAGCCGTACCGAATCGGCTCCGTTGGACAGCAGCGCACCGATCCGGTTGCCGCCGCCACGCGTCAGATGCGCCACCGCGGCAACGGCGCACACCACCAGGTCACGCTTCTCGCACAGCGCCGTGCCGAAGTCGAGGCTCGCGGACAGGTCGGCGACGACCCAGGTCTCCAGTTCCCGGTCGGCGATGCTCTCGCGGATGTGCGGTGCGGTCGTGCGCGCGGTGACCGCCCAGTCCATCCGGCGCACGTCGTCGCCGGGCTGGTAGGGCCGCGCCTCGCCGGGCTCCGACCCCGGACCGGGCACCAGCCCGAGGTGGTTGCCCTGGAGCAGCCCGTCGAGCCGGCGGCGCACCTCGAGCTCCAGTGTGCGGAGGCCGGCTTCGAGCCGGTCACCTCGTAGCACCGGCGGGGCCCAGTCGGGCCGCCCGCCGGTGGTGTCGTTGATGGGACCCATGACAGCGCGTTACCTGCCGGGCACACCTGCCGCGACCGGCTGCCCCGGGCCGCCCTGCGGGCGGGCCGACACCTGCGGCAGCGGGACCGTCTGCAGGATCCGGGTCACGATGTGGTCCAGCGGCACTCCGTCAGCCAGCGCGTCGTAGGACAGTACGAGCCGGTGGCGCAGCACATCGGGCACCACATCGACCACGTCCTGCGGCAGCACGTAGTCCCGGCCGCGCACCAGCGCCAGTGCACGCGCGGCGGCGATGATGCCGAGGCTCGCCCGCGGCGACGCGCCGTAGGACACCCAGCCGGCTACGTCGGTCAGCCCGTGCTCGCCGGGCGTGCGGGTGGCCAGCACGAGACGCACGACGTAGTCGACCAGCGCGTGGTGCACGAACACCTGCGAGGCCACTCCCTGCAGCCGCACCAGCTCCGCCGGGCTCAGCACGCCCTGCGGTTCGGGCGGCGTCACCCCCATGCGGTAGACGATCTCGCGTTCCTCCTCCGCCGTCGGATACTCGACGATGATCTTGAAAAGGAACCGGTCGCGCTGGGCCTCCGGCAGTGGGTAGACGCCCTCGTTCTCGATGGGGTTCTGGGTGGCGAGCACCAGGAACGGGTCGGGCATCGGGAAGGTCTGGCCACCGATCGACACATGCCGTTCGGCCATGACCTCGAGCATGGCGGACTGCACCTTCGCCGGTGCACGGTTGATCTCGTCGGCGAGCACGAAGTTGGCCACCACCGGGCCGAGCTCGACGTCGAACTTCTCGCTGGCCTGGCGGTAGATCCGGGTGCCGAGGATGTCCGAGGGGACGAGGTCGGGGGTGAACTGCACGCGGGAGAACGAGCCACCGACAACACGGGCGAACGTCTCGACCGCGAGCGTCTTCGCCACCCCGGGCACGCCCTCCAGGAGCAGGTGGCCCTTCGCCAGCAGGCCCACCAGCACACGCTCCACGAGCCGGTCCTGCCCGACGATGACGCGCTTCACCTCGAACACGGTGCGCTCCAGCAGCTGCGCATCCCGTGCCGGTGTACCGGTTTGTGCCGGGGCCGCGCCGTCGGAGTAGCCGGGCTCGGTCACACCTACCTCCTCGCTGGTGACGTTGTCTCTACGCCGCGTGACCGTACCCGCTGCACGACACGCGTGTTCGCCACGGTATCGCTCCAGGAAACCGATCAGCCGGTGTGACCGCTGTGAAGCCTCATGTGCTGGGCAAATCCTCGGGAGTGTCGACGTCTGCGGCTTCTCCCGGTTCCGCGGGTACGTCCACAATAGACAAGCTACCCAGTGTGACACGCAGCGCGGCACCGGCCGTCGTCTCCGGCAGCGCCCGCCGGAGCGCCGCGCTACGCCAGACACCGATGAGCCACTGCCGCTGTGCCGCGTCGTCGACCAGCACCGCGCCGTCGGCGCCCTCGGCCGCGGTCAGTGCGCCGCGCAGCCGGTCCACCGTGGCGGGGGTGATGCCGCGCAGGTCCGCGGCGAGGACGGCGACCAGATCCGTGTGCACGAGCGCCAGCCCGGCCGCCAGTGCGGCGACCGGCCCTGCGCCGGGCGGGTCCTCTCTGGTCCAGCGCACGCCGGGCAGGCCGCCACGGCGGGGTCCCACGACCACCACGGGGTTCGCGGCACGGAGTGCTGCGACCGCACGGTGCAGCAGGGGCATGCCACCGACCTCGAGCATGGGTTTGTCCACGCCACCGAGTCGGCGCGCACCGCCACCGGCGAGCACGATGCCGGCCAGGCCGTTGGTCACCCGATCAAGCGTGTCGCATAGGGCAGGATGTCGCCGTACCGCACCGGGGCGATGCGCACCCGGCTACCCGAGTAGGGCGCCTCGATCATCTGGCCGTTGCCGAGGTAGAGCGCGACGTGGTGGATCCGGCTGTTGCCCCAGAAGAGCATGTCGCCGCGGCGCATCTGCGACAGCGGGACCTTGCGGCCGGAGTTGTACTGGTACCCGCTGTAGTGCGCGAGTGCCTTGACCCCGGCGAAGGCGTAGATCATCAGACCGGAGCAGTCGAACCCGATCTTGCGGTAGTCACCGTAGCTGTCAGCCACCCCGCCGTCGCGGATGCCGTAGGTGGGACCCGAGGCGTTGCCGCCGCCCCATGCGTACTGCACGCCCAGCTGCGACATGGCCCGTGCGACCACCGATTCGATGCTGGCACCCGCCGGTGCCGAGGGCCGCTGCGGCGCCGCGGCCGGAGCCGGAGACCCGCTGCTGCTGCCCGACGCCGCCAGTGCCGCCTGGCGGGCACGCTCCTCTTCTTCCCGCCGCTTCTGCGCGAGCCAGTCCTCGTACCGGGCCCGCTGTCCCTGCAGGCCGTCGACCTCGGACTGCGCTTGGTACAGCAGCCGCTCGACTCGCGCCTTCTCGGCCTCGATCTCGTTGTTCCGCGCGGCCTGGCCGCGCTGCGCCTCGATGGCGACGGCCTGTGCCTCGTCGGCGTTGACCTTGGCCTGCTCGGCCTCCGTCCTGCGCTGCCGGGCCAGCTCGAGTGCGGCACGTGCGGCCGAGTCCTTGTTCGTCTTCTCGATCTGGGCGCGCTGCATCTGCTCGAGTGCGTCGAGCTGGCTGCTGCTGACCGCTTCGAGTAGCTGGGCCCTGGCAAGCAGGTCGTCGGGGCTGTCCGAGCCGAGATAAGCACCGATCGAGCCGATGGTGCTGCCCTGGCGGTAGCTGCCCGCGACGAAGCTGTCGAGGTCCGCCCGTGCGGTCTCGATCGCCGCGGCTGCCGCGTCCGCCTCGACCCGCGCGGCGTTGGCATCGCGCTCGGCCTGATCGGCGGCGTCGCGCGCCGCGTGCATGTCGACTCGGGCCTTGTTGGCGTCCTCCATCGCCAGCTCGACCTCGGCCTGCAGCGCGGTCAGCCGGGACTCGGCCTCGGCGAGCTGGTTGGTCAGCTGACCGACCTCACCGGCCCTGGCATTCGCGGCCCGCCGGCTGGCGTCGAGCTCGGAGTCGCTGGGGTTCGGGGGCGGTGGTGGCACGGCGAGGCCCGAACCCGCCGTCCCGAGGAGGGCCATGACGGCCACGGCGCTGACCACGGCTCCCCGCGCTCTCGTACCGCGCGCGGCCGTCCTGCCTGCTCGTGTGCGCCTGGTCGGCACAGCGCCACCTCCCCTTCGCTCCCCCGGAGACTGTGCCACTCGCATCACATGTCCACCAAATACCCCATGCGAAACTTCCGCAACTGGGACCACCTTTTACCCGGCCGGGGGATGCCACTCCGCGCCACTGCCATGGCCGGACACGAAGCGAAACCATCGCGGGCGGTCCCGCGTCCAACGGCCGATCAGTCCGACAACCCTGGGGGACCGCCATGCCGGCCACTCGGCCACTCGCCGCCCGCGCGTTCGCCGCGGTGTCGACGCTGGGCCTGCTCGTCGGGGCCGCTGGGACGTTCCTGCCCTGGCTGCGCTCCGGGACGGTCGAGCGCAACAGCTACCAGGTGGCCGGGCTGGTCGAGCACTTCGCGCTGCTGGACAACGCGTTCGCAGCCGCGACGCTGGCCGTGTGGGTCGCCGTGCCGCTGTGCTGCGCCGCCTGCGCGGGGCTCCATGCGCTGCGGCTGCCGCGCACAGCGGCGGGGGCCACGACACTACTGGCGATCATCGTGGGAACCGTTTCGTTGTTGGCGACCGTCCAAAGCACCGGTGACAGGGGGTTCATCGGCGTGACGGCGCCGGGACCGGTCACCACCACCGCAGGCATGGCCATCGCACTGGCCGGAGCACTCGGCACGCTCGCTGTCGCGCAACGGCAGCGCGGGCGCGGCAGGAGACCCCACAGTGCGCCCGACGGAAGAACAGGTGTGCAAGCATGACCACTCCAGGCGGCCCTGGCGGCCAGTGGCCCCACCAGCAGGGCGGATTTCCGCCACCCAGCGGCGGCGGATACGGCGACCAGCAGTACCAGTATCCGCAGCAGTATCCGGCGAACGGGCCGCAGCAGCAGCCGTACTACCCGCAGCAACAAGGCGCCTTCCCGGTGCCGCCTGCCGGGCCGCCCACCCGGCGGCGCCGCGGCCTGGTCATCGGC
This sequence comes from Saccharomonospora sp. NPDC046836, assembly GCF_040645195.1. NCBI lineage: Bacteria > Bacillati > Actinomycetota > Actinomycetes > Pseudonocardiales > Pseudonocardiaceae > Saccharomonospora > Saccharomonospora sp. NPDC046836. The sequence goes on along the minus strand of NZ_JBEYXW010000002.1, from coordinate 118,874 downwards.
CTGGTGGTGGCTCTGGTGGTCGCCGCCGGCGCTGTCGGGAGCTGGTTCGCCTTCCGGCAGAGCGACTCCGTGGCCGCTGGCGCCGCGACCCCGACCGACGCGGCGATGAGCTTCGCGACATCGTTCGGCAGCGGTGACGTGGTCGGTCTGCTCAGCGCACTCACACCGGGCGAGGCCGCTCTGCTCACCGACCCGCTGGTCGAGTCGACCAACGAGTTGAAACGGCTCGGCGTGGTCAAACCCGACGCCGACCCGCGCAACCTCACCGGACTGGAGATCCAGACCGCGAACCTGACCTTCGACGAGTCGCAGGCCGAGCAGGTCAACGACCACCTGACGATCACGAAGCTCACCGGGGGCACCATCACCGTCACCGCGGATCTGAGCGCGCTGCCGTTCGCCGACGAGTACCTGGACGCCATCATGGCCGACGCGGGCGTGACCAGCCCCGAAGAGGGACGGCGAACTCAGACGGTCGACATCGGCGAGGTCGTGCGCGCCGGCGGCGAGCCGCTTCGCATCGCCACCGTCAAGGTCGGCGACGAGTGGTACCCGAGCCTGTTCTACAGCGTGGCCGACTACGCGTTGGCCGACCTGGGTGAGCAGTGGCCGCAGCAGCCGATCGCGGCCAACGGCGCCGCGTCCCCGAACGAGGCCGTGCAGCAGCTCGTGCAGGCCGCGCTCGACAGCGACATCACGCGGGTGATCGAGCTACTGCCACCGGACGAGATGGGCGTGCTGCAGGACCTGGGGCCGCTGCTGGTGGACGCGGTCGGTAGTGCCACCCCGACCGGTGCGCAGCTGACGAAGCTGGAGACCGAGACCAGCGAGGTCGCCGGTGGCACGCGTGCGACGGTGGTCGCACTCGAGGTGGAGATCCCGGGTGAGGGGACGTTCTCGCTGACCAAGGACGGCGACTGCTACCAGCTCACGGTGCAGGACCAGTCCGACCAGCTGTGCGCCGACCAGCTCTCGGCGCTCGTCGAGGAGCAGGCAGGCGCGGACGTGCCCGACGCGGCCCGGCAGGCGATCAGCAACATCGGCACGAGCGTGCTGCAGCAGGGCCTCGGTGTCGTGACGACGGAGGTCGACGGCAAGCACTACGTCAGCCCGGTCCGCACGATGACGGAGCTGGGCATGACATTCCTGCGCGGCATGGAGCCCGCCGACTTCAAAACCATGCTGGAGGGAGGCTTCTGAGCCTGCGCCATGACCAGCGGCAGGGCCCGGTACCACGTCGTGGTGCCGGGCCCTGCCGCTACCTCCCCCTTGAGACCAAAAAAGGACACGCGTACTGTTTAGGGCAGCAGGGCGTCATCGAGCCCACCTCTGCGGGCGCGACGGGGGTGCGCAAGACTCGGCCTGCGTACCCCGAACTACCGCCGCATGGAGTTAGACGTGACTGCATCTGCCAGCAAGGACAGCTTCGGCGCTCGAGACACGCTGAAGGTGGGTGACGCCTCCTACGAGGTGTTCCGCCTGAACAAGGTCGAGGGCTCGCAGCGCCTTCCGTACAGCCTGAAGATCCTGCTCGAGAACCTGCTGCGGACGGAGGACGGCGCCAACATCACGGCCGAGCACATCCGTGCGCTCGGCAACTGGAACGCGAAGGCCGACCCTTCGATCGAGATCCAGTTCACCCCTGCCCGGGTGATCATGCAGGACTTCACCGGCGTGCCGTGCGTCGTGGACCTCGCCACGATGCGCGAGGCCGTCACCGAGCTGGGCGGTGATCCCGACAAGGTCAACCCGCTCGCTCCGGCGGAGCTGGTGATCGACCACTCCGTGATCATCGATGTGTTCGGCCGTCCGGACGCCTTCGAGCGCAACGTCGAGATCGAGTACGAGCGCAACCGCGAGCGCTACCAGTTCCTGCGCTGGGGGCAGGGCGCCTTCGACGAGTTCAAGGTCGTGCCGCCGGGCACCGGCATCGTGCACCAGGTCAACATCGAGCACCTGGCGCGCACGGTCATGGCGCGTGGTGGGCAGGCCTACCCCGACACCTGCGTCGGCACCGACTCGCACACCACGATGGTCAACGGCCTCGGCGTGCTCGGCTGGGGCGTCGGCGGTATCGAGGCCGAGGCCGCGATGCTCGGCCAGCCGGTGTCGATGCTCATCCCGCGCGTCGTCGGCTTCAAGCTGACCGGGGAGATCCCGGCCGGGGTGACCGCGACCGACGTGGTGCTGACGATCACCGAGATGCTGCGCCGCCACGGTGTGGTCGGCAAGTTCGTCGAGTTCTACGGCGAGAGCGTCGGCGCGGTGCCGCTGGCCAACCGCGCGACGATCGGCAACATGAGCCCCGAGTTCGGCTCGACCGCCGCGATCTTCCCGATCGACGACGAGACCATGCGTTACCTCGAGCTCACCGGCCGCTCGCCCGAGCAGCTCGCGCTGGTCGAGGCCTATGCCAAGGAGCAGGGCCTGTGGCACGACCCGAGCCACGAGGCCGAGTACTCCGAGTACCTCGAGCTCGATCTGTCCACTGTGGTCCCCTCGATCGCGGGTCCGAAGCGCCCACAGGACCGCATCGAGCTGACGGATGCGAAGTCGTCCTTCCGCAAGTCGCTGCACGACTACGTGGAGGAGAACTACCCCGTCCCGCACACCAAGATGGACGAGGCCTCCGAGGAGTCCTTCCCCGCCAGCGACGCCCCGTCGCTGTCCTTCGCCGACGAGGACGCGGTCCCGGTGTCGTCGGCGGCCAACGGCGCGTCCGGCCGCCCGAGCAGGCCGGTGCCCGTCACCTCGGCCGAGCGCGGCGAGTTCGTACTGGACCACGGCGCCGTGGTGATCGCGTCGATCACCTCGTGCACCAACACGTCCAACCCGTCGGTGATGCTGGGCGCCGCGCTGCTCGCCCGCAACGCCGTGGAGAAGGGCCTTTCGGTCAAGCCCTGGGTCAAGACCTCCATGGCACCCGGCTCGCAGGTCGTCACGAACTACTACGACAAGGCCGGCGTGTGGCCCTACCTCGAGAAGCTCGGCTACCACCTCGTCGGCTACGGCTGCACCACCTGCATCGGAAACTCGGGCCCACTGCCGGAGGAGGTCTCGGCCGCGGTGCAGGACAACGACCTGACCGTCGTGTCGGTGCTGTCCGGTAACCGTAACTTCGAGGGCCGCATCAACCCCGACGTGAAGATGAACTACCTGGCCTCGCCGCCGCTGGTCATCGCCTACGCGCTCGCGGGGACGATGGACTTCGACTTCGACGAGCAGCCGCTCGGCCAGGACCCGCAGGGCGATGACGTGTACCTGCGCGACATCTGGCCGACGCCGCAGGAGATCCAGCAGACCATGGACGCGGCGATCACACAGGACATGTTCAGCAAGGACTACGCCGACGTCTTCGACGGTGGCCAGCGTTGGAAGTCGCTGCCGACGCCGGAGGGCAAGACCTTCGCGTGGGACGCCGAGTCCACCTACGTGCGCAAGCCCCCGTACTTCGAGGGCATGGCCGCGGAGCCGTCGCCCGTCACCGATATCAGCGGTGCGCGGGTGCTGGCCAAGCTCGGCGACTCGGTGACCACCGACCACATCTCCCCCGCCGGCGCCATCAAGGCCGACACCCCGGCAGGCCGGTACCTGACCGAGCACGGCATCGAGCGCAGGGACTTCAACTCCTACGGCTCCCGCCGCGGTAACCACGAGGTGATGATCCGCGGCACGTTCGCCAACATCCGGCTGCGCAACCAGTTGCTCGACGACGTCCAGGGCGGCTACACGCGCGACTTCACGCAGGAGGGCGCCCCTCAGGCGTTCATCTACGACGCAGCGCAGAACTACGCCGAGGCCGGCATCCCGCTGGTCGTGCTCGGTGGCAAGGAGTACGGTTCCGGCTCCTCGCGTGACTGGGCCGCGAAGGGCACCCGGCTGCTGGGCGTGCGTGCGGTGATCGCCGAGTCCTTCGAGCGCATCCACCGGTCGAACCTGATCGGCATGGGCGTCATCCCGCTGCAGTTCCCCGAGGGCGAGTCGGCGAAGTCGCTGCGCCTCGACGGCACGGAGACCTTCGACATCGCCGGGATCACCACGCTCAACGACGGTGAGACCCCGCGGACGGTCAAGGTCACCGCGACCAAGCAGGACGGCACGACGACCGAGTTCGACGCGGTAGTCCGCATCGACACCCCGGGAGAGGCCGACTACTACCGCAACGGCGGCATCCTGCAGTACGTCCTCCGGAAGATGACCCGCGCCTGACGCGGGTGCCGGCGGGCGGCCGCCACCCTGGCTCGCCCGCCATTCCCCCACCTCGGTGGCGGATGCTATGAACGACCTGCTTCCCGCGGCACATGCGGGAGCGGGTCGTTCGTGGTGCTGTGCCGGTGAATACCAAACCGACCGAAAGCAATTCATGGATTCTGGGTTGACTCACTTTCGGTCTTTTTGGTAGGCGGGGTGACATGACGGCGCCGATAGTGTTGGCAGGCCTGGTGATTCTCATCGGCGCGGTGGTCCAGGGCGCGGTCGGCTATGGCATGAACCTCGTCGCGGCACCACTGGTCACCCTGATCGAACCGGCACTCATGCCGGTGCCGCTGGTGCTCGTCGCGAGCTTCCACGGTGTGTTGACCATGATCCGCGAGCACCGGCACATCCACTGGCGCGGCGTCTGGTGGGTCACGCTCGGCCGAGTACCGGGCACAGCGCTCGGGGTGGCAGCGGTCGCCACGCTCGCCGAACGCCCGTTCTCCGCCATCGTCGGCCTCGCGGTACTGGGGTGCGTCATCCTGTCGGTCGTCTCCTGGCGTCCTGAGCCCGTCCCCGGTCCGCTGGTCGTGGCGGGCGTCGCGAGTGGAGCCTTCGGTACCGCCGCCGCGATAGGTGGCCCGCCGATCGCATTGCTGTACCAGCATTCCCCCGGTCCGCAGATCCGCGCCACGCTGGCTGCGTGCTTCTGCCTCGGAACCGTGCTGTCGCTGGCGGGCCTGGGGATCGGCGGCCAGCTGCAGGCCACACACTTCGCCCAGGCCGGGTGGTTGCTGCCGTTCCTGGTCGCCGGTTTCCTGGTGTCCGGTCCGCTGCGCCCGGTGTTGGATGGCGGCCGGACACGCCACGCGGTCCTCATCGTTGCCGCAGGCAGCGCTCTCGCCCTGATCGCTCGCAGCGCGTTCGGCTGACGGTCACCAGTCTCTAGGCACCGATGACGGGTTCCAAGTAGCCCTGGAGGGCGCGCTTCAGCTCCGTGACCCAGGGGTCCCGTTCGGCCGCCGGTGCCGCCACCACGGTGCCCAGTAGCGCACCGAAGATCTGGGTCGCCACCACTGCCGTGATCCTCAGCTGCCCGGCAGGCAGGTCAGGGGCCCGCGCCGCGAGCACCTCCGCGATCCGGCCCACCACGGCCTGGTGCAGCTGCCGGGTCGGCGCTGCCAGCCGTTCGGGCATGTCGGCGGCATTGAACAGGGCTTTGAAGCCGGGGTTGGCGAGGTTCACCTCGATCATCGGCTGGATCATGCGCTCGATGAGCTCCGGTAGCGGCAGGGCCGCGAAACCGGGATCGAACGCCTTGTCGTGCGCCGACTGCAACGCCGTCTGGTACCGCTGCGCCAGTGCCTCCGCGATGGCCTCCTTGTTCGCGAAGAACTGGTAGAGCGTGCCCGGTGACACGCCGGCCCGCGCCGCGATGGCATTTGTCGTCGCCTTCGCGTACCCCACCTCCGCGAAGACCTCCGCAGCGGCGTCCGCCAGTTGCTCCATCCGGCGCCGGCCACGTGCCTGCCGCCTGCGTTCCGGTTGCTGACCCGGCACCGAACCTCCCGCCGTTTGACAAACACGAGCAAATACTCGTAATTTCGAACACGAGCGATCACTCGTCTTTCATCAGCTTAGCGCCTTCCTAGGAGACCACTCGTGTCCGTCACACCTTCCACCCGTTCCTCCGCCCTGGAGCGGCTCGGGCGGTTCACCGTCCGCCGAAGACGATGGGTGCTCGCCGCGGGCGTCCTGATCACGCTCCTGTTCGGCGTATTCGGCGCCGGAGCGCTCAACGCACTGTCGCTGTCGCGGATCGACGCACCGGGGTCGGAGTCCGACCAGGTGCGGACCGCACTCGCCGACGACTTCGGCACCGGCTATCCGAATCTGACCTTCCTCGTCACCGCCACGCGGGGCACCGTCGACGATCCCGCCGTCCGCGCCGCCGGTGAGGAGCTCACCAGGGCGATCGCCGCGGAGGACGGCGTGGCCGAGGCAGGCTCCTACTGGTCACGCGGCAACAGCCCGGCACTGCGCAGCGAAGACGGCAGGCAGGCGCTCGTGCTCGTCCGTGTGCCAGGCGAGGTGAACGAGGCGCGGGCCCGCGTTGGCGAACTCGCCGAGTCCTACGCAGGCGAGCGCGAGCTGATACACGTTCAGGCCGGTGGCTCGGACGAGGTGTTCCGCGAGATCGGCGCCGAGTCGCGGCAGGACTTCCTGCGCGCCGAGATCATCGTCATCCCGATGGTGCTCATCCTGCTGATGCTGTTCTACCGGCGCGTCACCCTCGCGCTCGTGACGCTCGGCATCGGCATCTTCTCGATCGTCGGCACGCTCGCCGCCCTGCGTGGCGTCGCGGCCTTCACCAGCGTCTCGACGTTCGCAGCGAACATCGCGCTCGTCATGGGACTGGCGCTGGGCGTGGACTACTGCATGTTCCTCATCGCCCGGTTCCGCGAGGAGCTGGAACGGGGCCGGGACGTCGGTGACGCCGTGACGATCGCCGTCCGCACGGCGGGGCGCACCGTCCTGTTCAGCGGGCTGACCGTGGCCATCTCGCTGCTCGCGCTCATGCTGTTCCCCCTGCCGTTCCTGCAGTCCTTCGGCTACGGCGGCGCGTTCGTCGTGCTGACCGCGGTGACCGGAGCGCTGGTGCTCCTGCCCGCGGCGCTGGCCACGCTCGGCCACCGGGCCGCCCGCCGCACGAGGCAGGTCGCACGGCATGCCGAGCGCGGCGGCTGGTACCGGCTGGCCAACGCCGTCATGCGCCGTCCCGCCCTCACTGGCGGCCTCATGTTGTTGGTCGTGCTGCTGCTGTCGGCACCGATCGCGGGCCTGCGTTTCGGGATGCCCGACGCGCGGATCCTGCCTGCTGACTCCGCCAGCCGCGCCACCTCCGACGAGATCAGGAGCGGCTTCGCGCAGGAGGAGTCGGATGCGCTCTACCTTCTCGCCAGGGATGCCGGGAACGCCGACGTCGCAGGCTACGCCGCCGCACTGTCGCGAGTGGACGGTATAGCGCAGGTCGACTCGGCGGCGGGCTCGTTCGTGGCGGGCGAGGGGATCACCGCACCGGCGGACGGTGCCCGGTTCACCGATAACGCGGGCGGGACTTTCCTCGTCGCGATCCCGTCGAACCAGGCGCTGGAAGGTGATCCGGTGGACCTCGTCGAGCGGGTTCGCGCCGTTCCCGCGCCGTTCGGTGTGCTCATCGGCGGCACGCCGGCCGAGATGGTCGACTGGCGCGGCGACCTGACCGAACGCCTGCCACTCGTGCTCACGACGATCCTGGTGCTGACGTTCCTCATCCTGTTCCTGATGACCGGCAGCGTGCTGCTTCCCCTCAAGGCGACCGTGCTCAACCTCCTCAGCATGGGCGTGATGTTCGGGGTGCTGGTGTGGGTGTTCCAGGACGGCAACCTCTCCGGACTACTCGGTTTCACCCCGAGCGGCAGCCTGGAGTCCAGCATCCCGATCCTGATGTTCTGCATCGTCTACGGCCTGTCGATGGACTACGAGGTGTTCATCGTCTCCCGTATCCGGGAGGAGTACCTGCGTACCGGCGACAGTCGCGCGTCGGTGCCGCTGGGCCTGCAGCGCAGCGCGCCGCTCATCACCACGGCGGCGGTCATCCTCGCCGCATCGTTCGCCGTCTACGCCACCGGCGGCGTGGTGTACCTGAAGATGATCGGGGTCGGGATGGCTGTCGCGGTGCTGGTCGATGCCCTGCTGATCCGCGGCATCCTGCTGCCGGCGTTCATGCGGCTGGCCGGCAACGCCAACTGGTGGGCGCCGCCGGCTCTGCGCCGCATCCACGAACGCTTCGGACTGTCCGAAGAGGACCCGAAGCCCGCGTCGCCGGACCGGAACGGACTGGAGCCCGCGCGGCTCTGACGGATGTGCTGGTGGCCTGCGCGGGGCGCGCAGGCCACCAGCACAGGACACCGGGTTGTTTCATGAACGGCGGAGCCGCTTGCAGCAAGCATGCAGCTCGCACCGCCGCGGGTTCTGAGTCGTCTTCTCGCGAGGAAAGCGCCGGCGTGGTGAATTGGACATCCATGAGGAGGCGATCCCGGAGCGAGAAGACACTGCGGCGCGAAGCGCCTCCACCAGGGGTGGCGGTCGGGCTGGCGGGCGGGAGTCTCAGGTTCCGCCACCCGCACCGCCACGCAAACCAACCACAACAATCTTCACTCGTCGAAGGGTTGGCGGTCGGGCTGGTAGACCTTGTCGGCCGGGGGCACTTTCAGGTCGACGAGATAGTCCGCCGTCGCGCGGTCCACACCGGCGGCGTCGCCCAGGATGCAGTGACCGAAGGCGTTCACCGACAGCAGGCGGGCGTACCCGAGCTGGTCTGCCATGCGCTGCGAGAACGTGTACTGGGTCGCCGGGTCGTAGTAGTTTCCGATCACCAGCACGGGGTTCTCTGTCGGACGGTTCCACGGGCCGCGGTAGGCCTCGGTGCCCTCGGGCCACAGCGGGCAGGCCGCGGGGTCGCCGAAGGCCTGGTAGCGGCCGAACGCCGGCGCGCTCTGTTCCCAGTTGCCCGCGATCTCGGGGAGTTGCTCCGGGGAGTGGCCGAACCGTTTGTCCGCACAGTTCACCGCGAAGTAGGAGTCATCGGCCGTGTAGGTACTGTCGGGCCGCACGTCGTGGCGAATGCTCTGGGCCGGCTTCAGCAGCGTGTTCAGGTCGCGCGCGGTGACCGCCTTCGGGGTCACGTTCTCCGGCGGTGCCACCACTCCGTAGAGCTGCTGGAGATCCTCGGCGAGCCCGGGCAGCGCAGACGGCGAGTACAGCGATCCGCCGATGCCGCTGACGAACGAGTTCAGGTCGACCGTCGTGCCGTCCGGCAGCTTGACCGGCTTCTCACGCAGGCTGCCCAACAGCTCGTCGAACTTGCGCTGCGGGTCGCCCTCACCGAACGCGCACCGCGGCCGCGCTTTCGCGCATTCGGTGAGGAAGGCGTTCAGCGCGTGCTCGAAGCCGTCGGCTCGCTGCCGGTCGTAGGCGAGCCCGTCGCTGGTGCGCAGGGCGGGATCGACGTTGCCGTCGAGCACCATCGCCCGCACCTTCGCGGGGAAGAGGTTCGCGTAGGTGGCGCCGAGCAGCGTGCCGTAGGAGAAGCCGACGTAGTTCAGCCGCTCGTCGCCGACTCCCGCACGCAGCAGGTCGAGATCGCGGGCAGCGTCCTCAGTGGACATGTGCTTCAGCAGCGAACCCGCGTTGCGCTTACAGAACTGCCCATAGTCGCGATAGGTGCTCATCGCGTCGGAGATCTCCTGCCGGCTCACCGGCAACGGCAGGAGCCGCCCGTAGACGTCCTCCGCGTCCTCGTTGGTCGTGAAGCAGCGCAGCGGGTTCGAGTCACCGACACCCCGCGGGTCGAATCCAATGACGTCGAAGCGGTCCAGTACGGCCGGTTCGAGGATCCGTTCCGCCGAGATCGGCATCGTGCTGCCCGCCGCACCGGGTCCGCCGGGGTTCAGGAACAGCGAGCCGATCTTCGCATCCGGCGTGTTCGCCGCCCGGCGCACCAGCGCGATGTCGATGGTGCCGAGTGCCGCGTTGGCGTGGTCGATCGGCACCCGGTAGGTCGCACAGCTGAACCTGTCGGCCCCGTCGGCGGGCAGCTTCACCCGGATCTCGCCAGTGCACGCTCCCCAGCTGACCGGTGGTGGCGCCTGCGCCGCCGCGGTCATGGGTATCGCGGCGACCGCGGTTCCCGCCAGGAGTGTTGCCACCAGTGCCACGGCCCGCTTCGCCTTGCCCACCCGTTCGCCTCCGATTGCCGACGCCCGTAACCATCGCGAAGGATGGCACAGCGCCGTCGGTCCCGCGGCACTCGAACGGCTGGTTCAGACCTGGTTCCCCCGTTCGTGGTCAGTCAATCGCCCGCGACAGCGACATCCCGAACCGCCCCTGCGCATCGGTCCACCACTGCTCGACCGCGAAGCCTGCCTCGGTCAGCTCGGCGCGCACACCCTCCGGCCGGAACTTCGCCGAGATCTCCGTTCGCACGTACTCCCCTGCGGCGAACGTCACCTCCATGCCGGCACCCGGAATCCGTACCCGCGCGTCCGTACGGGCCCGCAGGCGCATCTCGATCCACTCGTTGTGGGCGTCCCAATAGGACACATGATCGAACGCGGCCGGGTCGAAGTCCGCTCCGAGGAGTGTGTTGACCACGCGCAGGACGTTGCGGTTGAACTCGGCGGTCACCCCGGCGGCGTCGTCGTAGGCCTGCACGAGGGTCTGTTCGTCCTTCACCAGATCGGTGCCGAGAAGCAGCCACTCCCCCACACCGAGCACGTCCCGCACGGAATGCAGGAACTTGGCCCGGTCTGTGGGCAGGAAGTTGCCGATCGTGCCACCGAGGAAGGCGACCAGCCGTGGTGGCACGCCCGGCAGCAGGCCGAGATGTTCGGTGAAGTCACCGACCACGCCGCGCACGGTGAGCTGCGGGTAGGCGGTGGCGATCGCAGCAGCGGCCCCGGCGAGTGCGGACTCGGACACGTCGAGCGGCACGAACTCCGCCAGCGTGCCGTGCGCGCTCAGTGCGTCCAGCAGCAGCCGGGTCTTCTCACTCGACCCGGAACCCAGCTCGACGAGTGTGCGAGCGCCGGTGATCGTGGCGACCTGCGCCGCCTCCCTGCGCAGCACCTCGCGCTCGGCGCGGGTCGGGTAGTACTCGGGCAGCTCGGTGATGCGCTCGAAGAGCACACTGCCCGCGGCGTCGTAGAACCATTTGGACGGCAACCATTTCTGGGGTGCGGACAGTCCTTCACGGACGTCCTCACGCAGCGCGCGGGTGGCCTCCGCTGTGCTGCGATGAACGTCGAGATCCGCGTCGCTCACGGGTGGCTCCGATCTGTGTGCAGGGCAATGGCTTCCACGGCTTCCACGGCTGGTGGCTGTCCGCGCCGGGCGAGCACCAGGTGCTGGTCGGGCACCGGGGACCAGCGCGGGTCGTCGTCGAGTGGTTCGGAGGCAATGAGCACGCCCTCGTCGGTCACCAGCACCGACAGGGCATGAGTCCAGGCCGTCGCGATCACCAGATCGGGGCCGGCCAGCAACAGGTTCAGCCGGGAACCGGGCGCGGCACGGGCGACGTCGGCCACGAGCCCGGCGACGGCGCCCGCCGGGTCCGTCCCCTCACGTAGCCGGTGCCGCAGCAGGGTCCATAGCAGCGCCGAATCGGTCGCGGCCTCCATCCGCAACAGTTCCGTGACGGGCAGCTTCTCCGCGAGCCCGGCAACCGAGTCCGGCCAGCCGCGCACGACCCCGTTGTGGCTGAACAGCCAATGCTCATCGGCAAACGGCGCGCAGGCCCCGTCGGCGACCGGCATCCCGGTGGTCGCCGACCGCACGGCCGCCACGAACGTCCCCGCACTCACGGTCTCGGCCAGCCGTGGCAACGTCTCGTCGGTCCACAACGGACTCGCCCGGCGATGGCGGACCGGCTTTCCGTGGTCGGCGAACCAGGCGAGCCCGAATCCGTCGGCGTTCACAGTGCCGCCATACCGCATGTCCCGTGGTGCGTAGGACTGGACGAGCAGCGAATGCGGCGCTTCGAACACGGGCCACACCGGCGAGCGTGGTGCGCCGAGATAGGCGAGGTGGCGGCACATCGCTACGCGCCGCCACCCTCGTCGGGACGCAGATCCCGCGCACAGCGGAACCCCGAGAAGATCTGCCTGCGGATCGGGTAGTCCCAGTTGCGGAAGGTGCCCCGGATCGCCACGGCGTCGGTACCGAACGACCCGCCCCGCAGCACCTTGTACTCCGGGCCGTAGAAGACCTCCGAGTACTCCCGGTACGGGAACGCGGCGAAACCCGGGTAGGGCGCGAAGTCGCTGCTCGTCCATTCCCACACGTCGCCGATCAGCTGGTGCACACCCAGCGGCGACGCACCCTGCGGATAGGCGCCCACGACCGCCGGGCAGAGGTGACGCTGACCGAGGTTGGCGTGCTCGGGCGTCGGTTCGCCGTCACCCCACGGGTAACGCAGCGAACGCCCGGTCGCGGGATCGTAGCGGGCCGCCTTCTCCCATTCGGGCTCCGTCGGCAGCCGCTTGCCCGCCCAGGAGGCGTATGCCTCGGCCTCGTGGAAGGACACATGCAGCACTGGTTCATCCGCCGGTACCGGCTCGTGCACGCCGAAGCGGCTGCGCCACCAGCCGTCCGGCTCGCGCCGCCAGAAGCGCGGCGCCGTGATGTCGTGCTCGTGGCGGTAGGCCCACCCCGCGGCACTCCACCATCGCCGCTCCGCATACCCGCCCGCGTCGAGGAAGGCCTGGTACTGACCGTTCGTGACGGGAAAGGTGTCGATCGCGAAGCCGTCGACGTGCACCTCGTGCGCGGGTCGTTCGTTGTCCAGCGCCCACGGCTCCACCGAGGTGCCCATCACGAACGTGCCGGCGGGCACGACGACCTCCGGTGTCACGGCGCCGATCCGGCGCGGGGGCGGCGGATCGGCGCGCAGCACCGGTTCCCCGTGGCGCAGCTGGTGTGTCGCCAGCATGGTCTCGTCGTGCTGTTGCTCGTGCTGGGCGATCATCCCGAAAGCGAAGGCGGTCTCGGTCAGCGCCCTGCCCTCGAGGGGCGCACGCTCCAGTACGTCGAGCGCCTTCGAGCGCACCTCACCGACATAGGCGCGTGCCTCGGCGGGGCCGAGCAGCGGCAGCGCCGGCCGGTCGGCCCGTGGATGCTGGAACGCGTCGTAGAGATCGTCGATGTCGGGGCGCACCGGTTCGCGGTGGCCGACGTCGCGGACCAGCCAGATCTCCTCCTGGCTGCCGATGTGCGCGAGGTCCCACACCAGCGGTGACATGAGTTTCGAGTGCTGGCGGGTGAGGTCGTCGTCGTCAACGGCATCGGTGAGCGCGACACTGCGGGCCCTGGCGCCGGCGAGCGTGCGAGCTGCGTGCTCCCGCAGGTCCTGCGGGCTCAGCTCGCTGAGTGGGTTCGGCGATTCGTGGTGTGTGGTCGTCATGGCCGGTTCCCTCCTACCCGGCGCCGGACGCGTCGCTGCACGGCGTACGCGATGTCGGCGATGGTGTCGGCAGGCAGATCGAATGTGGTGAGCTCGGCACAACCGAGGTCGGCGATGCGGCGGGCCGCGCGAGCCAGCTCGGGATCGGCGAGACCGTAGCGCGCGGCATCGGCCCAGCGCGACGCCACCGGCTCGCAGAGGCCAAGCACCTTGTCCACAGTGGACTCCCGGTGCAGCAGCGCGGTCAGCAGTGCCACGGGATGCAGCCAGGTGCCGGGTGGCTGCGCGTCGAGGTAGCGCACCTCCAGGTAGCCCTGGGGCCGTACCGGGGTGAACATCGTTGTGAGGTGGTAGTCCAGGTCGGCGACCGTGGGCGGGCCCAGGGTGGGCGCCGGCCCACGGCCCTCGATCCAGTCGGCGAACGTCAGCCCCCGCGGCGCGTCCCACGAACCTTCGGCCCTGCGCACCACCAGCAGCGGTGTGTCCAGGACACGCGCGGCCCAGGCGGCAGCCGGATCGGGTGCCGGGCCCGCCGCGTAGGTTCGCGAGTTCTCGGTCTCCAGCACCGCCTGCCAGCGCGCGGATGCCAGGCCCGTGTCCGTACCGGCATAACGCCGGGAGTTGGCGAACAGAGCGAGCAGTACGGGGCCGAGTGCGTGGACGGCCGCCCAGCGGGTGGCCAGCTGCGACTTCTCCCCCGCATCGAGGCACACCTGCAACGCAGCGGTGCTGCACATCATGGTCACGCCGCCGGGACCGAGCGCGGCGAACCGGCGTTCCATTGCGGCATAACGTTGTGTCTGCAGCAACCGCACCGGTGGACGGAAGGCGTCGATGGCCTGCGCATGCAGGCGCAGCCCTGCCGGGGACAGCAGATCAGTGACGTAAGCGAGATCGGAGCCGGCGACGGCGGCCAGCTCACGGAGAGAAGGTAGCGGGGCGGTGGAGATCTCCACCTGGCAACCCGGTTCGAGGGTGAGCGACGATCCGCCCGGCAGCGGCAGAGCCGGGCTGTCCGGGCGGAGCGTCCGCGGTGCGTGGGGGCCCAGCGCGGTGGCCAGGCGTCCAGGGTCGAGCGGACGGCCGGGTTCGGCGGCGTCGTGGACGATGTATTCGAGCTCGACGCCGAGCAGCCGTGGTGGCCCGTGTTTGAAACACACGCAGGCCACATAGGCCTCGCCCTCGGCACGACTGGCCACCACGCGCGCGGCGATGTCCGCCGCAGCGGCGACATCGGCGTCCTTGGTGACACGTCGGGCATTCGGTGGAACACGAACCGCAGCCATCAGACCCACCTGCCTAGCTGTCTCGACCCCTGCCTTGGCGACGCTACACGCGGGGTACGACAACCTGCAGGGCTCGCGCGCCAGACAGCTCCTTTCGCCACACGGCGAATGGGGTGACTCTCAGTACGTACGTACGGATTGCACCGGCCGGACCCCGGATGTCAAGATCGGGGGATGCCACGGGTCAGCCAGGACCACCTCGACGCGCGCCGCCGTCAGATACTCGACGGCGCCCGGCTGTGCTTCGGCCGCTTCGGGTACGAGGGTGCCACGGTTCGCCGTCTCGAGGAAGCGACCCAGCTCTCGCGCGGCGCCATTTTCCATCACTTCCGCGACAAGGAGTCGCTGTTTCTCGCGCTGGCCGAGCAAGATGCCAGGCGCATGGCCGACGTGGTGGCCGAGCAGGGTCTGGTGCAGGTGATGCGCGATCTGCTCGCCGGGCACAACGCGCACCCCGCCGACTGGCTCGGCACGCGCCTGGAGGTCTCCCGCAGGCTACGCACCGACCCGGAGTTCCGCGCTCGCTGGGCCGAGCGTTCGGAGCAGCTGACGACGGCGACCCGTAAGCGTCTGCTCTGGCAGCGCGAGGCGGGCAACCTGCGCGACGACATCAGCATCGAGGTGCTGGCCGCGTACCTGGAGCTCGTTCTGGAGGGTCTGGTCTCCCACCTCGCCATGGGGCTGCCCGCCGACGACCTGGAGCCGGTGCTCGATCTGGTCGAGGAGAGCGTGCGCAGGTACCGCAGCGTGCCGAAGCACTGACTGCGCGAAAAGCACCGGGGTCGCGGGCGTTCGGGCTGGTTAAGATGGCGCCACAGCCCTGTAGGCCGTTTCTCTTCGAGGAGTGACATCCCTCGTGCGCGATGCGCCGTCACCCGGTGACAGTAGCCAGCCGGGTGAACGACCCGGCTTCCTGATTCCCCGGGCCTGCTCCGCCGAAGGCGGTGCGCGCTGATGGACGTGCTCCTCACGATCCTGGGAGTCCTTTTTGTCCTGTTGCTCACTGTCGGGACAGGACTGGCCGTAGCCGCCGAGTTCTCTCTCACCACACTCGAACGCAGCACCATCGAGGCCAACGTCCGCCAGGTCGGCGACCGCAGGGCCAGGACGGTGCTGAAAGCCCACCGCACGCTGTCGTTCCAGCTCTCCGGCGCACAGGTGGCCATCACCCTCACCACGCTCGTCACCGGTTATGTCGCCGAGCCGTTGCTGGGCGGGCTCGTGCGGCCGGTCCTGACCACCATGGGCATTCCGGCGAGTACGGCCCGAGGTGCCTCACTGGTGCTGGCGCTGCTGCTGGCGACCATGCTGTCGATGGTGATCGGCGAGATGGTGCCGAAGAACCTGGCCGTTGCGCGTCCGCTGCAGACCGCCCGCGCGGTCGCCGGCTACCACTCGCGCTTCTCGGCGCTGTTCCGCTGGCTGATCACCTTGATGAACAACAGCGCCAACTGGGTCGTGCGCAAACTCGGGATCGAGCCGCAGGAGGAACTCCGCTCGGCCCGCTCGCCACAGGAGCTGGGTTCGATCGTGCGCACCAGTGCGGAAACCGGCACGCTCGACGTCTCAACGGCCCAGCTGCTCGACCGTTCGTTGCGCTTCGGTGAGCGCACGGCAGGCGAGCTGATGACCCCGCGGGTGCGGTTGGAGGCGCTGGAGATCAACGACACCATCCACGATCTCGTGGAGCTGTCCCGCCGCACCGGTTTCTCGCGTTTTCCCGTCTACCGCGAGGATCTCGACGACGTGCAGGGCGCGGTGCACGTCAAGCAGGCCTTCACCGTGCCGGCCACCGAGCGCGCGAACGTGCCGATCGCGTCGGTGATGCGGCCCGTGCCGACCGTGCCGGAGTCGCTGCCCGGCGACGCGCTGCTCAACCGCCTGCGCGACTCCCGTTTCCAGCTCGCCCTCGTGGTCGACGAGTACGGCGGCACCGCGGGTCTGGTGACGTTGGAGGACGTCGTCGAGGAGATCATCGGCGACGTCCGCGACGAGCACGATGAGCGCGAGCAACCCGCCGCGCAGCAGCTCACCTCCGACAGCTGGGTGGTGTCCGGGCAGCTGCGCGACGACGAGGTGCTCGACGTGACCGGATTCCGGATGCCGGAGGGCGACTACGAGACCATCGCCGGCCTGCTGCTCGAACGGCTCGGCCGCATTCCCGATGTCGGCGACTCCCTCGACCTCGACGGCTGGCGGCTGATCGTCACGAGCATGGACCGGCACCGTATCGCCGAAGTCAACGTGCAGCGGGAGGAGGTGGCGCCGTGACCGACTGGGTCGCCATCGCGCTGATCGGTGTGCTGTTGCTGCTCAACGCCTTCTTCGTCGGCGCCGAGTTCTCGCTGATCTCCTCACGGCGCGACCGGCTCGAAGCGTTGCTGGAACAGGGCAAGGGCCGCGCGCGGATCGTCATCAACGCCGGCAGGAACGTCTCGCTCATGCTCGCCGGAGCCCAGCTGGGCATCACCGTCTGCTCACTGTTGCTGCTGCAGTTCGGTGAACCCGCCGTCGCCCATGAGCTCGAGGCCGCGGTGTCGGCGCTCGGTATCCCGCTGCCGACCTACGCGGTGCACGTGATCGCGTTCGTCGTCACGCTGATCGCGCTGACCCTGCTGCACGTGCTCATCGGCGAGATGGTGCCGAAGAACGTCGCGATCGCCGAGCCGGAACGGCTCGCGCTGTGGCTGGTCCCCGTGCACGTGGCCTGGGTGCGGGTGGTCAATCCGTTCATCTGGTTGCTCAACGGGCTCGCCAACGGCGTTCTGCGGCTGATGAAGGTGCAGCCGAAGGACGGCCTCGAAACCGGTTACACCTCGGAGGAGCTGGCCGAACTACTCAGCGAGTCGCGCCGCGAGGGCCTGCTGGAGCACTCGGAGCACCGTCGGCTGACGCAGACCCTGTCGTCGGCCGCGAAGACCGTGGCCGATGTGCTGGTTCCGGTCGACGAGCTGACCACCTTGCCGGCCGCGCCGACCGTCGGCGACGTCGAGCGGGCGGTGTCGTCCACCGGCTTCTCCCGTTTCCCCGTGCGGACCTCCACGGGTGAGCTGTCCGGCTACATCCACGTCAAGGACGTCCTCGACCAGGTCGGCGACCATCCGGCGACCACGGTGCCGGTGGCCAAGACACGCAACCTCACCCAGCTGCCGCTGTATGCGCGCCTGGACAAGGCGCTGTCGGCGATGCGGCGGGAGGGCAGCCATCTGGCGCGCGCGATCGACGGTGAGGGCAGGGTCGTCGGCATCGTCGCGCTGGAGGACCTCGTCGAGGAGTACGTGGGTACCGTCCGCGACGGCACGCACGTCACCATGTAGGGGATGGAGCTTTCCGAACAGGAGTGGCGTGCGCGCGAGGACGCCCACGTCAGCCGCATGCGTGCCTGGACCGAGCCGCACCAGCGCCGCCGTTCCCGCGGTGAGAAGCATCCGGTCCTGGACTTCCTGTTCACCTACTACTCACATCCGCCGGCCCACCTGGAGCGCTGGCAGCCGGGACCCGGGGTCGTACTCGGCGGGCAGGCCGCGCGCCGGTTCCTCGACCGCAAGGGGTACCAGGAGGTCGCCGGAGGTGTGGCGCTCGATCCGCGCGGGTTCACCGAGCGGCAGGCGCGCAGCGCGCGATCCACCCTCGCGTTGCTGGAGGCCACCGCCAGTCGCACCCCACGGCTGGGCTGCTTCGGGCTGCACGAATGGGCCATGGTGTACCGGCAGGATCCGGCCGGGCTCCGGCACGCGCAGTTGCCGCTGCGGCTCGGGGCCGCCGGCACCGACGCGGTCGTGGACTCGCTCGGCGTGCGCTGTGGCCACTACGACGCGTTCCGGTTCTTCACCGAGCCGGCCCGGCCACTCAACGAGTTCCAGCCGACCCGGCAGACCCAGCGGGACCTCGACCAGCCTGGTTGCCTGCACGTGGGCATGGACCTGTACAAGTGGTGCTACAAGCTGGTCTCGTTCGTGCCGTCGGAGCTGCTCGGGGACTGTTTCGAACTGGCAGCCGACATCCGGCTGCTCGACATGCGGGCCAGCCCCTACGACCTCTCGGCGCTCGGCCATTCCCCGGTCCGCATCGAGACGGCGGCTGGCCGGGCCGAGTATGTGCGCGCGCAAGCGGCGTTCGCACGTCGCGCCGAACCCTTGCGGGCGCGGCTGATCCAGCACTACCGGCGGCTACTGAGCGAAACCAGCGTCGGCCAGACACGCCGGGCCCACGTCACATCGGTCGCTGGACCTCGCCTGTTAGAGTGATAACGTTTTGGTTTCGTAAACAGAGCGTATACCCGCTCCAAGCATGGCGAGAGGACTCCGATGGGTCGGCACAGTAGGGTGGAACACCCCGCGCCCGAAGGTGCTGATGGTCGCACGTCCACAGGTACCCACCGCGCGGTGGGTAAGGCCGCACGGCGGCGGGTGGCCGCGTGGCCGATCGCCTGCCTCGTGCTGGTGGGTCTGCTCGTTGCGGGCTGGTTCGGCTGGAACTGGGCCGACGGTCTCGTCGCCAGCCGCGCCGAGGCGCAGGCGTCGACGTGCGATGAGGGCGAGAGCGTCCTCCGCGTCGTGGTCACACCCGCCGTCGTGCAACCGGTGGCCAAGGCGGCACTGGAATGGAACGACGCCCGTACCGTCGTGCACGGGCACTGCGTCACGGTCGATGTCGCCCCGGTGAAGTCGGACCGTGTGCTCGCGGCTCTCGTCGGACGCGGCGGCAGCACTTCCATCACCAGTGGCGCACCTGCCGCGTGGGTTCCCGAATCGACCACCTGGGTCGACCAGCTCACCGCCGAGCGTCCGGGGGTCATCGGCTCGAACGCCGAATCCGTCGGCTCCGGACCCAACGCCGACTACCCCTACGTCAGCCTGGCCGGCGACGGTGTCGACTCGGTCCAGCAGCGCGCCGCCCAGTCGTTCCGCGCGTTCCTGCTGGCCCCCGCACAACGAGAGCACTTCACCTCCGCAGGCCTGAATCACCCCTGACGCGGGTCTGCTCCCGGCGGGTCCGGCAGCGCACGCCCGCGCGCTAGGGCGGAGCCGTATAGGGTGTTATACAGCGGTATACGCGCGCGGAGGGGGAACCGGTGGACGGCGCGAGTCCCCCGCTCCAGCGCATGAGTCCCCCACTCCGGCGCGCGAGTCCCACCCAGGAACGCGAGTTGCCCACTCCGGCAAAGGCCGGGTTTCACAACACGATCCCGACACCAGCACAGGTGATCGACAGACAGCCGAGCCCCGAGCGATGACCGGAGCCCGCGAGCGCGGGCAGGCGAGCGTGCTCAGCCGGTGCGGCGAGCCTTGCGTCGCTCGGACAGTTCGTCGGGAACGGTGGGCTCGATCTCGCCGCCATCGGCCCGCTCCGCGGGGAACTCGTGAATGGTGCCGCTGATCTCCTGCATCGCACCGCTCACCGCGATGCCGAACACGCCTTGGCCGCCCTGCAGTAAATCAACGATCTCCTCGGGCGAGGTGCATTCGTACACTGTCGTGCCGTCGGAGAAAAGGGTGACCTTGGCGAGATCGCGGACACCTCGTGCCCGCAGGTGTTCGACGGCGACCCGGATGTTCTGCAGGGACACCCCCGTGTCCAGCAGACGCTTGACGATCTTGAGGACCAGGATGTCCTTGAACGAGTAGAGGCGCTGAGAACCCGAGCCGTGCGCGGTACGAATGCTGGGCGTCACGAGCTTGGTCCGGGCCCAGTAGTCGAGCTGCCGGTAGGTGATGCCGGCGATCTGGCACGCAGCGGGACCGCGGTAGCCAACCAGCTCGTCCGGCAGCGACGCATCGGGGAACAGCTCGCCCTGCTCGCCGTCGGCGGCCCTGATCAGGCTCTCGTCGACCACGCATGCCTCCTCTCGCCCGGCCGGCCGGCCGGCGAAACAAGACCGCCAGCCCCCGGGGTGGGGCCGACCGGTATGACGATCGCACCGGCATGTCGCTCCGGCTGGCAAATCACACCCGCGCGATTCGTCTTCCCTCGACGGTATGCGCGCTCGCCGGACCGGTCAACGCGACGCGCGGGCACCCTCAAGTCGATATTGAGGCTTACCCACAGTTGACCGGATTTACTCGGCCATGTAACTTATTACTCATGCAAGTAAATGCCACTGACACATTCGGCTCGGGCACTGGGCTCACGGTCACCGAAGCCGCCCGCCGGGCCCAGATCATCGACGCGACCATCGCCACGGTCGCGGAACTGGGCTACAGCAAGGCATCGTTCGCCAAGATCGTCGAGCGCGCCGGGCTGAGCAGCACCCGGATGATCTCCTACCACTTCGGCACCAAGAGCGACCTCATGCTGGCGACCGTCGGGCAGATCGTCGACAACCAGGACACGTTTCTCATGGCCCGGCTCGGCGACCAGACCGGCAGGCGGGAGATGCTGCGCGGCTACATCGAGTCGGAAATAGCGTTCGTCGGCGCCTACCCGCAGCAGGCGCAGGCGCTCATGGAGATCGGCGCTAACGCCCGCGACGGCAACGCCACTCCCCTGCTCGACGAGGTGTGGAAGGCGATCAGGATCGGACGGCTCGGACGGCAACTGGTACAGGGCCAACGCGAGGGAGCCTTCGGCCAGTTCGCCGTCGACGTGATGGCGCAGACGATCCGGCAGGCGCTGGACGGTGTCCCGGCCAGGCTCGCGCACCAGCCGGACCTCGATCTCGCCACCTACGGCAGGGAACTCGCGGACCTGTTCGACCGAGCCACGAGGCCGGTCGCGGACTAGGTGTCGGCGCCGCGGAAATCTTCAGGGGATACGGAGTCGAGGAACTCGCGGAACTTCTCGACTTCGTCCTCCTGCTCGTCCGGGATGATCAGCCCGGCTTCCTCGAGCACGCCTTCCTCGGCGTGGATCGGCACACCGACGCGCAACGCGAGTGCGACCGAATCGCTGGGCCGGGCCGAAACCCGGACGTCACCGTCGAAGACGAGTTCCGCAAAGAAGGTGCCTTCGCGGAGATCGGTGATGATGACCCGCTGAAGCTCACGCCCGAGTGCGCCGATCACTTCCTTGAGCAGGTCGTGTGTCAGCGGGCGAGCCGGGCGAACGCCCTGCTGCTCCAACGCGATTGCCGTGGCCTCGACCGAGCCGATCCAGATGGGTAGGTATCGCTCGCCCTCGGTTTCCCGCAGCAACAAGATCGGCTGGTTAGCGGGTAGCTCGACCCGGACGCCGACGACGCGCATCTCGCTCATCGGGCTTCGCCTCCCTCTCCTGCGCACGGGCTGCAGCGCTGTCACGAGGATCTCGCATCGACAGTCTCGACGCTACCCGTCCTCCGGGCGCTGTGCTCGCTACGAAACTTCTTCTGTCGGCTCGGTTCGCGAACCTTGCACTAACCGTACGGCATCCCTGTGGGAACGTTGAGACATCGAAATGTGGCGTAACAGACGCGACACGCACCAAACACCGCACCGCCGACCAGCCTACCCGCCGGTCACACCTCGAATGCCCGCCTTGACCAGCAACGTGTGCAGTGTGACCGACAGAGCGGCGAGTTCGCGGACGAGCTCGTCACCACGTTCCTTCGCGTCGGCGTCGCGGTGCCGGTACACCGGCGCGACGATCTGCTCCAGCAGTCCGACCTCCCGGTCGGCCGAGGCGCGGAACGCGCGCAGATGTCTCGGCTCGATACCGAACTCCGTCATCGCCTTGACGGCCCTGGCCACCTGGACGGTGTCGGCGTCGTAGAAACCGGCGGGACCGGGCCGCACCAAACCGTACTGGCGCAGCTCCGCCAGCATCGCGGCGTCGATGCCGGCCTCGGCGAGCAGTTCTTCCTGTGTCAGCCGGATCTCGCGCTCGACCGCGAAGTCCTCGGCGCAGGGCAACGGCGACCGCTCGCCGTTACCGGCGGCCGCGTCGACCGGAACGAGCTTACGAGGCGACCGCGGCGCCGTGGCCACAGGCTCCAGCCCGCGGTCGACGGCGTCCAACTGCTCCTTGATCACCTTCAGCGGAAGGTAGTGATCACGTTGTGCCGCCAGGACAAACCGCAACCGCTCGACGTCGGCCGCGGTGAACTGGCGATAGCCGGACGGTGTGCGACCAGGCTGGACCAAGCCTTCCGACTCGAGAAACCTGATCTTGGAGATGGTGACATCGGGGAAGTCCTTGCGCAGTTGCGCCAGCACGGCCCCGATGCTCAACCCGTCACGTTGTGGCCGCCCGGCAGCCGTCACTGTGCCCCCTGACCCCCGTGACCGGGACCGGTCAGGAAGACGAGACGGAACTTGCCGATCTGTACCTCGTCGCCACCCGCGAGGACGGCCTGGTCGACCGGCTCGCGGTTGACGTACGTGCCGTTCAGGCTGCCCACGTCGATCACGACGAATTCCCCACCCTCGCGGCGGAACTCGGCGTGGCGGCGGGACACGGTCACATCGTCGAGGAAGATGTCACTGTCGGGATGGCGGCCCGCGCTCGTCGTGTCACGATCGAGCAGGAACCGGGACCCCGCGTTCGGGCCGCGCTTGACCACGAGCAGTGCGGAGCCCGAAGGCAGGGCGTCGACACCGGTTTCCTGCGGTTCGACCGCCGGTGTCTCCTGGCCCTCCACCTCCGACAGGAAGTCGGCCCGGAATACAGAGGTCCGCTCCGGAGACTGCTCCGGGGGAACGCCGGGCCCGTCGTTCGTGCTCACCTGAGCTCTCCTTACGCACTGATGTGTCGTCGTCGAAACGTGGTGTTGCCAACGTACCGTGCCGGACCTGCCGCAGGTGGCGGGGCTCCCTGATCAACCGCCGGTGACGCGCTGGTAGGCGTCGGCGTCCAGCAGGCCCTCCACGCCGGCCGTGTCGTCGAGCTTGATCTCGATGAGCCAGCCCTCCCCGTAGGGATCGCTGTTGATCAGCTCCGGTGACTCGGCGACGGCCCCGTTGACGGCCACGATCTCCCCATCGAGCGGGGCGAACAGCTCCGAGACGCTCTTCGTCGACTCGACCTCGCCGAACACGTCCCCCGCGTCCAGCTGTCTACCGACCTCGGGCAAGTCGACGAACACGACATCACCGAGCTGGTCCTGGGCGTACTCGGTGATACCCACGCGCACCGTGTCACCACCGCGAACGGCGACCCACTCATGTTCCTCGGTGTAGCGCAGCTCTTCCGGCGTCGACAACCCCGTTCCCCTTTCGTGCTCACGGCACTGCGTCCGTGCGGGCATCTTCGCACAGCGGCTAGCTCGCGCGGCGGCCCGAAACGGCTTTGACCGTCTGCACGACGTACAACGCGCCCGACCACAGGTACAGCGCCCCACCCCAGATTGTGAAGGCGTAGGCGAAGGGGCGCGCGAGCTCCGCGGCCGTCGAGGTGCCCTGCGTGAGCAGCAGCAGCGGGAACGCGTACATAAGGTTGAACGTCGCGCCCTTCCCGACGTAGGTGACCTCGGGTGGCGCGAAGCCGTTGCGGCGCAGCACCAGCAGGCACACGCCGACGACCAGCTCACGAGCGAACAGTGCGGCGACCATCCACCAGGGCACGATCTCGCGCACGAGGAAGGCGATCAGCGTCGCCATGATGTAGAGCCGGTCGGCGGCTGGGTCCAGCAGCTCGCCGAGCCTGCTCGTCTGGTCGAGCCAGCGCGCCAGCTTGCCGTCGAGCCAGTCGGTGAGCGCACTGAACACCAGCACCACGACCGCCCAGCCGTCCTCCTGCGGTCCCAGCAGCAGCCAGAGGAACACGGGGACGCCGGCGAGCCGCAGGATCGACAGCAGGTTGGGCACTGTCAGCGCCTGCCTCGCCAGCGACGGCTCCGGCACAGCCGGACCATTCCGCATGCCGCTGTGCTCGCGAGATCTTGCCGGCTCGGTCACGTGCTCACCGTATCGACCCGGGCGCGGGGCCGTGTCAGCGCTGGTCCGGAACGCGGGTCCGCCCGCTCGCGGCGCACGTTCAGCTGGAGCGCTGGTAGCTCCAGCCGCGGCGGCGCAGGTCTTCCCCGGTCAGCGCCTGCGGCCGCCCGTGGCTGTCGGTACCCATCCAGCGAGGCCGCCTCGAGCTGCTCTCGAGTACGTACGCGCGGCCCTGGCACCAGACCACCGTGCACGGGGTGGTCGGCGGACTCGCCGCCCGGTCGGCACCCGCTAGCGTCGTCCCGTTCTCTGTGTCAGCGCTCATCGCTCTCTGTGCCCGGTTCAGTCGAAGCCGTCAGGAACTACCAGCGAGCGCGGCTGACAGATACCGCCGTCGCCGCACTCGTCCTTCCTATCGGCCCACACGCCCGATCCGTTAACTCGTAAGGCGAATCTTCACCCGGATAAAGACAAGAAAGGCGTACACCCCAGGTCATCCACCGTCCACATTGGATTCCAATGGACGATCCGGGCGCTACGCTGAGTAGTTACCGGTTGGAGCCTGTGAGGCCGGGGAAGTCGTCCTCCCGGAACTCCCCCGCCGGGCGGGTGTCGCCGGCCTGCTGCTCCTTGCCGCGCAGCTCCACCCGCCGGATCTTGCCGGAGATCGTCTTCGGCAGCTCGGTGAACTCCAGCCTGCGGATCCGCTTGTACGGCGCCAGCTGACTCCGGCAGAAGGCCAGGATGCTCTCCGCCGTCACCGCGTCCGGTGCGTGCCCCGCGGCGAGCACGACATAGGCCTTGGGCACCGCGAGCCGGATCGGGTCCGGGGCGGGCACCACCGCCGCCTCCGCGACGGCATCGTGTTCGAGCAGCACGCTTTCCAGCTCGAACGGCGAGATCCGGTAGTCGGAGGCCTTGAACACGTCGTCCGTGCGCCCGACGTAAGTGAGGTAGCCCTGCTCGTCGATCGAGCCGACATCGCCGGTGTGGTAGTAGCCGCCCGCGAAGGCCGCAGCGGTGCGCTCCTCGTCGTCCGCGTAGCCGACCATGAGCCCAGCCGGCCTGCTGGACAGGTCGAGGCAGATCTCGCCCTCAGCGGCAGGCGCACCGCTGACCGGGTCGAGCAACGCCACCGTGAACCCCGGTACCGCACGGCCCATCGAACCCGGCTTGACCTGCTGTCCCGGCGTGTTCGCGATCTGCACACTCGTCTCGGTCTGGCCGAAGCCGTCCCGGATCGTCACACCCCACGCCTTGCGGATCTGTTCGATGACCTCCGGGTTGAGTGGCTCACCCGCGCCGACCACCTTCGCCGGTGGCCGCGTCAGCTCGGTCAGATCCGCCTGGATCAGCATCCGCCACACGGTGGGCGGCGCGCAGAAGCTGGTGACCCCGCACCGGTCCATCTGCGCCATCAGCGCGGTGGCGTCGAACCGGGTGTAGTTATAGAGGAACACGGTCGCCTCGGCGTTCCACGGCGCGAACACGTTGCTCCATGCATGCTTTGCCCAGCCCGGCGAGGAAATGTTGAGGTGAACGTCGCCCGGTTCCAGCCCGATCCAGTACATGGTCGACAGGTGACCGACCGGGTAGGACACCTGCGTGTGCTGGACCAGTTTCGGCTTCGCGGTCGTGCCGGAGGTGAAGTACAGCAGCAGTGGATCGGACGCGGCCGTCGGCCCGTCCGGGGCGAACTCCCCCGCGGCTGTGCCGGTGTCGGTGTAGGACAGCCAGCCGGGAACCGGTTCACCGACCACGATCCGCGTGTAGTCACCGGCGACCTCGGCGAACTTCGGGGCGTCGACGGAGCGGATCACCACATGCCGTGCCGCGCCCCGGTCGACGCGATCACGCAGATCAGCGGGGCCGAGCAGGGTCGATGCCGGGATGATCACCGCGCCGAGCTTGATCGCGGCGAGGATCGTCTCCCACAGCTCCACCTGGTTGCCGAGCATGAGAATCAGCCGGTCACCGCGGCGCACCCCCTGTGCCCGCAGCCAGTTCGCGACCTGGCTGGACCGCCTGGCCAGCTCCGGGTACGTCCAGCGGCCCTCCGAACCGTCCTCCTCGACGATCCACAGTGCGTACCGCTCCGCGTTCGCCGGATCGCGGGCGATGTGGTCGAACCAGTCCAGGGCCCAGTTGAACTCGGTGAGCTCCGGCCAGGTGAAGTCCTCGTACGCGGTGGCGTAGTCCTCGCGGTGCGCGATCAGGAAATCGCGTGCCTGCCGGAACGTCTGGTGCGCAGCCGCGGCGTCGTTGCTCACGATGTTCTTCTCCTTCACTCGCCTCTGAACTCGGGGTCACGCCGTTGCATGAACGCTTGTACCGCCTCGCCGAGATCCTTGCTGGGCAGAAACGCCGCGTTCCACGCGGAGACGTAACGCAGCCCGGCCTCGACCTGCTGCCGGGTGTTGACCGACAGGACGTCCTTGATGCCCTGGACCACCAGCGGCGGGTTGGCGGCGATGTCCTCGGCGAGCGACCGGGCGGCCGCCAGCATCGCCTCCTGGTCCGGATACACGTCGTTGACCAGGCCGATTTTCTCCGCTCGCGCGGCGTCGATGTCCCGCCCGGTGAACGCCAGCTCGCGCAGATGCCCCTCGCCGATGATCGCCGCGAGCCGCTGCAGACTCCCCAGATCGGCGACGATGGCGACCTTCACCTCGCGGACGCTGAACTTCGCGTCCGCACTCGCCAGGCGGATGTCGGCGGCGCTGATGACGTCCACCCCGCCGCCGATGCACCAGCCTGCGACGGCCGCGATCACCGGTTTGCGGGTCGCCGCGACCGCGCCGACAGCCTCCTGCAGGCGCCGGATCTCGTCGAGGAACGCTGTGCGTGGCCCGGCCAGCGCCGATTCGCCGAGGTAGTCGGCCCAGGTCGGCAGCATCGCAGGCAGGTCGAGGCCGTAGGAGAAGTGCTTACCGCTGCCGGTGACCACGATGGCGCGCACGGCGGGATCGGCCTCCAGCGAACCGAACACCAACGGCAGCTCCCGCCAGAAGTCGGGCCCCATGGCGTTGCCCTTGCCAGGGCCCAGCAATGTCACCTCCGCCACGTGCCCTGTGCGTTCCACCTTCAGCGACACCAGGTTCCGCAGGTTCTCGGCGGCATCGGTCATGGCTGCCATCCTCGCGCACGAAGTTGACGGCCTGCCAGTCGCGTTAGCCTGATTCCATGAGCAGCGTCCCGGCATTCGAGGAGCCGGCGTCCGTCCGCCCCCGGCCCGGGGCGCGTCCTCTCGAGCTCGTGGGCTCGTTCCAGCACGACGGCCACCGGCTCACCTACACGGAGTTCGGCTCCGGCGACCAGATCGTGGTGCTCACGCACGGCATCATGTTCACGCGGCGGATGCATGCACCGCTGGCGCGCAAGCTGGCCGCGGCGGGCTACCGGGTCGTCACGCTCGACCTGTTGGGGCATGGCGAATCCGATCGGCCAACCGAGTCCTGGTACTACTCGATGCCGGCCTTCGCCGAGCAGACGATCGCACTGCTCGACCACCTCGGCATCGACGACGCCGTCATCGGCGGCACGTCGCTGGGCGCCAACGTGGCGCTCGAGATCGCTGTCACGGCGCCGGAGCGCGTGCGCGGCCTGGTCGTCGAGATGCCCGTGCTGGACAACGCCATCGTCGCCGCGTTGCTCACGTTCGGCCCCTTGCTGTTCGCGGCACGCTTCCTGCCCGTGACCGTGCGGGCGGTCGGAGCGGTGGCCCGGCTGCTGCCGCGTGGCGGTCAGTGGCTTGATGCCCTCACCGAGACACTCGATCAGCGACCTGCGTCGATGGCGGCCCTGCTACACGGTGTGTTCTTCGGCCGGATCGCCCCGCCGAAGGCCGTGCGCACACGGATTCGCGTGCCGGCGCTGGTGATCGGGCATCAGCGCGATCCGATCCACCCCTTCGGCGACGCCGACACATTGGCGGTGGACCTGCCCGACGCCGAGTTCGTCCAGGCACGCAGCCCCGTCGAGCTCCGGTTCGACCCGGGCAGGCTGACCGATGCGATCATCGACTTCGTGCGTCGCTGCTATGCCGCTGACCGACACCGGCAACCGGGCCGATCACGGTCACGGCAGGCGGGCGGATACCCGCCGCCGCCGCATCGGCGGCGATCTTCCTGAGCGTCGAACGCAGCACCCGCTGAGTCCGCATGGTGCCGTCCTGGATCATCGCGACCGGCGTGTCGCCAGGGCGTCCGGCCGCCAGCAGCGCGTCCGCGAAGGCCTCGATGCGCTCGACCCCCATCATGAGCACGATCGTGCCGCGCAGCCTGCCGAGCGCCTCCCAGTCGACCAGTGACTGGTCGTGGCCGGGCGGGACGTGGCCCGACACGACGACGACCTCGTGTGCGACGCCGCGGTGCGTCACGGGCACGTCGGCGAGCGCGGGCACCGCGAACGCGCTGGTGATACCGGGCACGACGGTGACGGGCACGCCGGCGTCTGCGCAGGCGAGGACCTCTTCGAAACCGCGGCCGAACACGTACGGATCGCCACCTTTGAGGCGGACCACGAACTTGCCGGCCCTGGCGTTGTCTATGAGCGTCCGGTTGATGACGTCCTGGCTCGCCGCGCGCCCGTACGGGATCTTCGCGGCGTCGACGACCTCGACGTGCGGTGGCAGCTCGTCGAGCAGCTCCCGCGGGCCGAGCCGGTCCACGACCACGACGTCGGCCCTGGCCAGCAGCCGGCGGCCACGGACGGTGATCAGCTCGGGGTCGCCGGGGCCACCGCCGACCAGCGCGACGCCCGCGGGCCCGCCGGAGTTCTCCTCGCCCGGATCGGCGATCGCACCGGCGCGCAGCGCGTCGAGCACGCTGTCCCGGACAGCGGCGGAACGGCGCGGCGCACCACCGGACAGCACGCCGACGAGCAACCCGTCCTGCTCCCCCGTCGCGGGCGTGACGGCGCTGCCCTCGTGCCCGGAGTCGGCACGCACGCAGAACACCCGCGCCCGTTCGGCCTCGGCGCAGACCGCGGCGTTGACCTCGGGGGCATCGGTGCAGGCCAGTGCGTACCAGGCGCCCGCGAGGTCACCGTCGCGGTAGCGGCGTTCGTGCCAGGTGATCTCGCCCGCGTCGGCCATCGCGCTCACCGAGGGCGTGGTGTGCGGCGAGATCAGCTCGACCACGGCGCCCGCGGCGACCAGCCGGGGCAGCCGCCTCTGGGCGACCGTGCCGCCGCCGACCACGACGACTCTGCGCCCGGTGAGGTCGAGTCCGACCAGGTAGTGATGCTCCTCCGCCATGCGCCAAGCATGCCGTTCGCCCTTGGCGAGCGCGCGATCAGGGTCAGCCCGGCCTGCGCCCGTCGAGCCGGGTCGCCGCGTCGCCGAAGGCGAACGGGTGCGGCTCGCATTCGGCGATGAAGTCGCCGGGGAACCCGAGCTCGAACTCCACTGCGGCCTCGAGCCGTTCGATCGCGTCGGCCGGCAGGGTGAGGTCGAGCGCGCCCAGGTTCTCGGCGAGCTGCTCGACGCTGCTCACGCCGACGAGTGGCAGCACCGCCGCCGACTTGCTGCGTGTCCACGCGAGTGCCACCTGCGCCGGGCGGACGCCCAGCTCGTCGGCGACTGACCGGACGGCACGGGCCGCCGCGAGCTGCCGCGGGGTGAGTGTCGCCGGGTCGACCCTGGTGGAACGCCGTTCGCCGGCGGGTGCGTCGGCGCCGCCGGAGAGGACGCCGGCGGCGAGCGGTGCCCAGGCCGTCACGCTCATCCCGAACGTCTCGGCCATCGGCAGCAGCTCGCGCTCGATGTCGCGGGTCAGCAGGTTGTAGGGCACCTGCAGGCCGGCGAACGGCGTCCAGTCACGCCACTGGGCGAGCGTGTTCGCCCGAGCGACGACCCACGCGGGCGCGTCCGAGATACCGGCGTAGAGGATCTTTCCCGCACGCACCGCGTCGTCGAGCGCGCGCATGGTCTCCTCCACCGGGGTGTGCCGGTCCCAGAGGTGCACCCAGTAGATGTCGATGTAGTCGGTCTGGAGCCGGCGGAGGCTCTGTTCCAGAGAGAGCACGAGGTTCTTGCGGTGGTTGCCTGCGGCGTTGGGGTCGCGGACATCGCGGGACAGGGTGTACTTCGTGCCGATGACGAAGCGGTCACGCCGGTCGAGGATCGTGCCGAGCAGGCTCTCGCCGTCGCCGTAGGCCGACGCGGTGTCCAGCACGTTTCCACCCGCGTCGGCGTAGGCGTCCACGATGCGCCGGCTCACCGTCGGATCGTCGAAACCCATCGTGCCCAGCAGAAGTTCCGACACCCGAAGGCCCGTATGGCCGAAAAGCCGGTAACGCATGGTCATGCTTCACATCCTGGCCTGGCCCAGTCCGGCGGAGGGAGGCCGGGCCAGGGCCACCCTCAGCGGCCGTGGGCACGGCCCCTCACCAGCTCGACTTGGTGACGCCGGGCAGTTCGCCGCGGTGGGCGAGCTCGCGCAGCCGGATTCGGGAGAGCCCGAACGCACGGAAGTACCCACGCGGACGGCCATCGACGACATCCCGGTTGCGCACCCGGGTGCGGCTGGCGTCGCGTGGCATGGCCTGCAGCGCCGACACGGCCGCCGCCTTCTGCTCGGGTGTTGACGCGGGCGCGGCGATAGCGGCCTTGAGCTCGGCACGCCGCTGCGCATACCGGGCGACCACTACGCGCCGCTGCTCGTTTCGGGCGATCTTCGACTTCTTCGCCATCAGCGCTCCTCTCGGAACTCGACGTGGCGGCGAGCCAGCGGATCGTACTCGCGCAGCACGAGACTGTCGGGGTCGTTGCGCCTGAGCTTGCTGATCGGGCGCACGTCGTTGCGGGCCATCTCAGAGCTTCACCCCCTGCGCGCGCAGCTCGGCGACCACGGCATCGATGCCACGCCGGTCGATCGTCTTCATCCCTTTGACCGACACCCGCAGCCGCACCCACCGGCGCTCGCTCGGCACCCAGTACCGGCGCGTCTGGAGGTTCGGGTCCCACCGCCGTGAGCTCCGCCGGTGCGAATGCGAGACCTGCTTGCCGAATCCCGGCTTGCGGCCGGTGACCTGACACACCGCTGACATGCGATCTCCCGAGTTGATATTGATAACGATTTTCATTTACAGTACACGGCTGTGACCGACGAGCACCGTGTGCCCCTCGATCGTCGAACTGTCCGCAGTGGACAGCGACTCGTTGCTCGCCGTGGTCACCCAGGACGCGCGCAGGGGCACGGTAGCCGATCCACACGGTGCGTTGCTCCGCGGCGAGCCGCCGCTGCACGCCGAATGCGGCGTCGCGGTCACGACGTTCTCCGCCCAGCGACCGTTCCACCCGCAACGCCTGCACGAGACCATCGGCACCCTGCTGGACGGTGTCGTGCGCACACGTGGCCGGGCGTGGGTGGCGAGCCAGCCGGGCCCGCTATCCCGACCCGTTCGGCGAATGGCACTCCGACGCCTGCGACGACACCGGAACCGCCCTCGGCCGCCACGACGTGAACGCACAATCCGGAAAGGACGACAACCACGGGCCCGACCTGGTCCCGATCATGGTCGATGGGAACGCCTGCTGGTGCCCCACAGGCTCGACGCGAGTTCCCTCATCGGCGTCGGCTACCGCTGACCGGCCTCCAGCACACTGCGCCGAAGGAGCGGGATGCCGAGGAGGATGAGCACGGCGGGCAGCGCCGAGAACCCGAGCGTGATAGCGGTGATCGCGCTGTCCGGCTGCGTCGCGGAGGAGTCCACACTGGACAGATAACCGCCCGCGGCGAGCACCAGGCCGAACAACCCGGGGCCGAGCGCAAGACCCAGCGTCTCGGCCGCCGTCCACACTCCCGCCGTCACGCCTGCCCGCGTCGCGCCGGTGCGTTCCTCCTCCGCCGAGATGAGGTCGGGCAGGATCGCCAGCGGGAACACCTGGATGCCGGCGTAGCCGACCCCGGCCATGGCGACGAAACAGAACACCACCGCCATCGGCAGCACCCGTGCGAACGCCAGCCCCACGAGCGCGGCGGCGAACACGGCCGTCGCCACGCGGAAGCCGACCAGCTTTCCGCCCGTGCGGCCGAGCCGGTCCCACAGCGGCATGACCAGCAGCGCGGGCCCGACGAAACCGGCGAACAGCAACGACTGCAGGTCCGGGTCGCCCAGTACGTAACGGGCGACATAACTCACGCCCGCCAGCAGGGTCGCCACGCCGAGTGCCTGTACGAAGTAGACGGCGAGCAGCCAGCGGAACGAACGCCATTGCCGCATGGTGGCCAGCAGCGCCCGCCAGCTCGGGGTCGGCTGGCGGAGCCTGCCCACCGGCGCGCCGCGGAGGCCGAAGTAGACGGCGAGAGTGCCGGCCACGATCAGCACCGCGACGAACACGCCCATCAAGCGGTATCCGGCAACGCCGCCGAGCGAGTTCGCGATCGCCGGCGCGACCGCGCCCGACACCAGGATGGCCAGTGCCAGCACGGCGATCCGCCATGTCGTGAGGCGAGTGCGTTCGTCGTAGCCCTCGGTCAGCTCGGCGGGCAGTGCGTTGAAGGGCACCTGGAAGAACGCGAACGCGGTGGCGCACACGAAGAACATCACGATGACGTAGGCGGAGTCGCCCGCGACGCTGCCGAATCCGGGATGGGCGAACAACGCCGCGAAGAACACCGCCAGCACCAGGCCGCCCACCAGCAGCGAGCGGCGCCGGCTGCCCCGCTCGGCAAGGCCCGCGTCGGAGATCCGGCCTGCCACCGGGTTGAACACCACGTCCCACGCCTTCGGCAGCAGCACGATGGCACCCGCCGCCGCGGCGGGCACCGCCATCGTGTCGGTCAGGTAGGGCAGCAGGAGCAGCCCGGGTACGGTGCCGAAGGCTCCGGTGACGAACGACCCCAGCGAGTAGCCGAGACGAGTTCGGGTGCCCAGCGCCGACATGGTCCTCCCCGCGCACGAGTTCAGGTGGGGGAATCGTTCCACCCTCCCCGGCACCACCCCCACGCGGCCCACCCGATCAGCCGGCGCGTTCGGCCGCCAGCTGCAGCGCGATGTCGATGATCATGTCCTCCTGCCCGCCGACATACCGGCGCTCCCCCACCCGGTAGAGGATTTCGTAGGCAGGGACGCCATAGCGCTCCGCCGCGCGTTCGGCATGCAGCAGGAAGCTCGAGTACACCCCGGCGAAACCCTGCACGATCGACGAGCGGTCCATGACCGGCAACCGCGTGATGTAGGGCCTGACCACGTTCTCCGCCGCGTCCAGCAAAGCGTCCTTGTCCACCCCGGTCGTCACGCCGAGGCGTTCGAACGTCGCCGCCAGAACCTCGGTCGGGGAGTTACCCGCCCCGGCGCCCAGCGCCAGCAGCGAGCCGTCGATCTGCCTGGCACCGGCCCGGTAGGCGAGCACCGAGTTGGCCACCCCGAAGCTGAGGTTCTGGTGACCGTGGTAGCCCACCTCAGCGGCGTTCCCGACCTCGGCCACGAGTGCGGCGACCCGGTCGGCTGCCTCATCGAGGATCAGCGCGCCGGCGGAGTCGACGACGTAGACGCACTGACATCCGGCGTCGACCATGATCCGCGCCTGCTTCGCCAGCGCCTCCGGCTCCGACATGTGCGACAGCATGAGGAAGCCGACGGTCTCGAGGCCCAGTTCCCGCGCGGCGGTGAAGTGCTGGATGGACACATCCGCTTCGGTGCAGTGCGTGGCAATGCGCACCGCACCGGCGCCAAGTTCCGCGGCGGCCTTCAGATCGGTGACCGTCCCCAGACCGGGTAACAGCAGCACGGCGATCCTGGCCTGCTTGGCCTCGGCCACCGCGGCCGCGATGAGCGTGCGCTCGTCGACAAGTGAGAAGCCGTAGTTGAACGTGGATCCGCCGAGCCCGTCGCCGTGGGTGACCTCGATGAGAGACACCCCCGCGGCATCGAGCGCCCGCACGGTGTCGCGCACGTGCTGCTCGGTGAACTGGTGGGCCATCGCATGGCTGCCGTCGCGCAACGTCGTGTCGACGAGCCGGACCTGCCTGCTCACTGGTGCACCGCCTTTCCGCGCGCCCGCTCCGCGACGATGCGGTCGGCGAGCAGCTCGCCGACCTTCGCCGCCGCGGCGGTCATGATGTCGAGGTTGCCGGCGTAGGTGGGCAGGTAGTCGCCGTTGCCTGCTACTTCGAGGAACACCGCGACCCTGGCCCGGCCGTTCCAGCCGGGGCGGGGATCGTCGAACTGCGGGTCGGCCTTGAGGGTGTAACCAGGCACATAGGACTGTACATTCTGGACCATCCGGTGGATGGACTCGCTGATCGCGTCACGGTCGACGTCCGGATCGATCGCGCAGAACACGGTGTCCCGCATGATCATCGGTGGTTCCATCGGGTTGATGATGATGATCGCCTTGCCCTTGTCGGCACCGCCGACCACTTCGAGCCCGTGGGCGGTGGTCTCGGTGAACTCGTCGATGTTGGCGCGGGTACCGGGGCCTGCCGAGCGCGAGGAGACCGAGGCGACGATCTCGGCATAGCTGACCGGAGTCACCCTGGCTACCGCGTGCACGATCGGGATCGTCGCCTGTCCGCCACAGGTGATCATGTTGAAGTTGGGCGCGTCGAGCTGCGCGGGCGGGTTCACCACGGGGCAGGTGAACGGGCCGATCGCGGCCGGGGTCAGGTCCACCGCGGGTATCCCGGCCTCGGCATAGCGGGGCGCGCTGGCCAGGTGCGCTTTCGCCGAGGTCGCCTCGAACACGATGTCGGGCAGCTCGTCCTGCGCCAGCAACCAGTCGACTCCACCGGCCGATGCCCGCACGCCCTGCGCCTCGGCGCGCGCAAGGCCCTCGGACGCCGGATCGATGCCGACCATGTACCGCACGTCGATCCGCTCACTGCGCCGTAACTTCGCGAGCAGATCTGTGCCGATGTTCCCGGGGCCGACGATCGCGGCCACCGCTCGGGCTTCGCTCATGGCTATGACGGTCGTGCACGCATGAGGCATTATCAACGCATGTGTCCCGCTCACCGGAACGACGACGCGTCGACCGCCGCGCGGCTGACGGCACTGCTCACCGCGTTCCGCCCCGGCGACGACGCGCTCGGCGTGTCCGAACTGGCCCGGCGCACGGAGCTGCCGAAGTCGAGCGTCCACCGGCTCACCGGCCACCTGCTCAGCCACGGACTGCTGGAGCGGGACGGCAAGGGTCTACGGCTCGGCCTCAAGCTCTTCGAGATCGGCCAGCTCGCCGTGCGCCAGCGCGATCTGGTGGACGCCGCCCGGCCGTACCTGGCCGACCTGCGCGAGGCGACCCGCAACACCGTGCACCTGGCGGTGCTGGAAGGCATCGAGGTCGTCTATCTCGACATCCTGCGTGGACCGGACGCGCCAACACTGCCCTCTCGCGTCGGTGGCCGGTTCCCGGCACACGCCACGGCGGTGGGCAAGGCGATACTCGCGTTCTCCCAGGAGTCCGTTGTGGACACCGTTATCGAGGCGGGCCTTCCTCGGGTCAGCCAGCGCACGGTGACCGCGCCGGGAATCCTGCGCCGGCAACTGGCCAAGATCCGCGACGACGGGCTTGCCTACGACCGCGAGGAATCCGGCATCGGCGTGGTGTGCACCGCCAGCCCTCTGCGTGGCGCGGACGGCGTTGCCCGGGCCGCCATTTCGCTGTCGGGCTGGACCAATCGGATGCGCCTCGACCGCGTTGCACCCGCCGTTCGCACTGCGGCTTTGGCGCTGTCTCGCACGCTGCGTTGATACGGTTTTGCTTGGGGTTGTTGGGTTTCAGGCACGCCTTCGGCGCGCCGTGTGAAACTGTCGCTCCTGTGGTCAGATTGGTCTCACTGTCTACTAGCGACAGTTCCCCACGGTTCGGGTATCGTTGTCAGGTTTCCTTGTAGTTCGCTACGCAGTGCGGTATGATCGGTCTTGTGGGGAATTCCTTGTTAGGCCAACAGATTCCGGATCGGATCTTGGCTCTCAATCGGCTCAAGATGTGGGTTGATGCTTCGTTGCATCGGGCCTTCGATGCGCTGGATGAGGATCTTGGGCATACGCCTGACGTACCTGCCGAGTTGGCGCTGCTGTTGTCGGTTAGTGAACAGCACGCTCGGCGGATGGTCGATCTGTCTATCACCCTGGTTCATCGGTTGCCGGAGACTTTGGCTGCCATGGAGTCCGGGGTTCTCGATTCATATCGGGCTTCGAAGGTTGCTGCGGCTACCGCGTGGCTCGACGATGAGCAGGCTCGCCAGGTTGACTCTGCTGTCGCGCCTCGGCTTGCTGGTAAGAATCCTCATCAAGTGCGGCGGGTTGCGTCGTACTGGGCTCTGAAGGCCGATCCTGAGGGGGCTGCCCGTCGGGCGGACCACCGTCGGACAGAGCGGTCGGTGCAGTTGCTGCCAGGTGACGACGGGATGTCCACATTGCTCGCCGACCTGCCTGCCGAGGTTGCCTCATCCGCCTATGCGCGGATCGACCGGATAGCCCGCACCCTGCGCGGCGCCAACGAATCCCGCACCCTCGACCAACTTCGGGCCGACGTGTTCGCCGAACTGCTGCTCGGCTCTCACACCACCGGTTCCGGGGCGAAGGCCGAAGTGCACGTCTACATCGACCTCACGACTCTGGCTGGGTTGAACGACAATCCCGCGCAGTTGGCCGGTTATGGTCCGGTTCCCGCTTCGGTGGCACGGGAAATCGCCCACCAACCCACCTCCACCTGGCAGCGGATCATCACCGATCCCCTCACCGGAGCACCGATCGACGTCGGACGCCGCCGCTACCGCCCACCCGCCGTCACAGACGAGTTCGTGCGGATACGGGATCGCGAATGCCGCTTTCCCTCGTGTCACCGGCCTGCGCACTTCGGCGACAACGACCACCACACCCCCTGGAGCAGGCAGGGGTCCACGGATCAGGCGAATCTGGTCAACCTTTGTCGGCGGCACCATCGACTCAAGGACCGGCCCGGGTGGACCTACCACCTCAACCGAGACACCGGCGCAGTCACCGTCACCACACCCACCGGCGCCACCTACACCAGCAAACCCGAACCACTCCACGACCCACCGTTCTGATATGGGGTGGGCGATCAGCTCAGCCCCGGAAGCCGACCAGGTGGTCGAAGGCTAGCTGGGCCAGCCGCACGAAGCCGTAACCGCGCTCGGCGGCCACGTCCGGGTCGAAGTCCTCGAACGCGCTGCGGTCGGCGCGTAGGTCGGCGGGCGTCTCGCCGGGCGCCAGCGTCGGCACCGCGAGTTCGCCGACGCGAGCGGCGGCCAGCGCCTCCTGCACCCGTGGGTCGGCCCGGTAGGCGCGCGCCCGTTCCCGCAGCAGCAGGTAGCTGCGCATGTTGGCGGCCGCGCTCTCCCACACACCCTCGGTGTCCTCGGTACGCAGAGGCTTGTAGTCGAAGTGGCGCGGGCCGTCGTAACCGCCGTGCTCCAGCAAATCCACGAGGAAGAACGCGGACAACACGTCACCATGGCCGAAGATGAGGTCCTGGTCGTAACGTGGACCGCGCTGGCCGTTGAGGTCAATGTGGAACAGCTTGTCCTGCCACAAAGCTTGCCCGATACCGTGCACGAAGTTCAACCCGGCCATCTGCTCGTGCCCCACCTCGGGGTTCACGCCGACCATCTCATGGTGCTCGAGGCTGGAGATGAAAGCCAGCGCATGGCCGATCGTGGGCAGGAAGATGTCGCCGCGCGGCTCGTTGGGCTTGGGCTCCAGCGCCAACCGCATCCCGTAACCCTGATCGAGCACGTACTGAGCCAGCGTGTCGATGCCCTCGCGGTAACGGTCCAGCGCCGCCCGCACGTCCTTGGCGGCATCGGTCTCCGAACCCTCACGACCGCCCCACAACACGTACGTCGACGCGCCGAGCTCGGCGGCGAGATCGATGTTGCGCATGACCTTGCGCAGCGCGTACCGGCGGATGTCCCGGTCATTGTTGGTGAGCGCGCCCTCCTTGAACACCGGATGCGAGAACAGGTTCGTGGTCGCCATCGGCACGACCAGCCCGGTGCCGTCGAGCGCCGCGCGAAAAGCCTTGATCCGCTCCTCCCGCACCGAATCCGTGCTCCCGAACGGGATCAGATCGTCGTCATGAAAAGTGATACCCCAGGCGCCGAGCTCGGCGAGCCGGTGCACGGCCTCCACCGGGTCCAGCGGAGCACGCGTGGCGTCACCGAACGGGTCCACGGCACGCCAGCCGACCGTCCACAGACCGAAGCTGAACTTGTCCTCGCGAACAGGTTGTACGACCACGATGTCCTCCAGCAATAGTTTGGTGCTTGAACTTATCCACGCCTTGTCAGCGTGGTCAAGGCTTTCGTTCAGCGTCTGAACTATTAGGATCGACGGGTGAGCGAATCGCGCCCGGCAGGCCAGCACACCGTTCGGCGGCACAACTCCGCGCTCGTCCTCGGCGCCATCGCGGAGTCACCCGGCATCTCCCGCGCCGGGGTCGCCGCGCGGACCGGCCTCACCAAGGCCACGGTCTCGACCCTGGTGGACCGGCTGGTCTCAGCCGCACTCGTGCGCGACGCGGGCCCCGAACACAGGGCCGGACCGGGCAGGCGCGGCACCTCGCTGTCGCTGTCCCCCACCGGACCGCACGGGCTGGGCGTCGAGATCGCCGTCGACTACATCGCCACCTGCCTCGTCGACCTCACCGGCGAGGTCCGCTGGTCGCAGGTGCGCGAGGCCGACAACCGCGACCGGCCGGCAGGCCGCGTACTGGCTCGCGTCGGCACGGCCGTACGCGATGCCCTGCGCCACGCAACCGAGCTCTCGATCACGGTAGGCGGGATCGGCGTGGCCGTACCCGGCCTCGTCGAGGCCTCGAGTGGCCTGCTCCGGCGCGCCCCCAACCTCGGCTGGCACAACGTCGACCTGCCGGCCGAACTGAGCAAACGCACGGAGCTGCCTGGTGTTCCGGTGCTCGTCGGCAACGAGGCGAACCTGGCGGCGCTCGCCGAGCTGCGGGCCGGTGCGCCCGCGGACTTCGTGCACGTCTCCGGCGAGATCGGCATCGGCGCCGGCATCGTGCTCGGTGGCGAGCTCTACGACGGCACCCGCGGCTTCGGCGGCGAACTCGGCCATTTCCCTGTCAGCTCGCGGGGGCCGGTGTGCTCGTGCGGCGCCCGCGGCTGCCTCGAACGGCTCGCCGGGCAGGAAGCCATCCTGACGCGGGCCGGCGCCGCAGACCCCGGCGCGCTCGTGGAACGCCTGGAGGCCGGGGACAGGGCGGCGTCGGCGGCAGTGCGCTCGGCCGCACGCTGGCTCGGTACCGCACTGTCGAGCGTGCTGAACCTGCTGGATGTGCCCACGGTCGTACTCGGCGGTACCTACGCACGGCTGTACCCCTGGTTACACGAGCCGCTGCGCGCCGAACTGCAGGCGCGGGTGCTCAGCGCGCCCTGGGCATCGATCGAGGTACGGCGTTCAGCACTCGGCACCGAGGCCGCCGTGCGCGGCGCGGCGACCTCGGTGCTCCGCAGCATCGTCGCCGACCCGGACACCTTCATCGCGGCCAGGACGGCCTGAGCGGGTCTCAAGCCACGGGCGGCGTGGACTCGCGTACGACGAGCTCGGTCGGCAGCAGGATCGACGGCGGCAGGTGGGGCTCGCCGGCCAGCTGGGCCAGCAGCCGCCACGTCATGGTCCGGCCGAGTTCCTCGACGGGCTGGCGGACCGTGGTCAGGCGCGGGGTCACCGACGTGGCCAGTACCGAATCGTCGAAACCGACCACCGCAACGTCCTCTGGCACCCGCAGGCCCCGCGCCGACAGCTCGCGCAACGCCCCGACCGCGATGATGTCCGCCGCCGCGAACACGGCATCGAGCCCGGGCTGGCGCTCCAGCAGCTCGGCCATCGCCGCCGCGCCGCCGTCGACGGAGAAGTCGCTGTGCGCCACGGCATCGGCCGCGAGCCGCGCCTCGGACATGCCCCGCCGCCAGCCGACGAGCCGGTCGATGCCCACCGCCATGTCACCGGGTCCGGCGATGGTGGCGATCCGCGTGCGCCCGGTCGCGACCAGATGCCGTGCCGCCAGCAGCCCGCCGGTGAAGTTGTCGGCATCGACGTAGGGAACCCCGCTACCACTCAGCGGCCGCCCGCCCGCGACGACGGGCAGGCCAGCGGCCGCGAGC
This sequence comes from Saccharomonospora sp. NPDC046836, assembly GCF_040645195.1. Taxonomy (NCBI): domain Bacteria; kingdom Bacillati; phylum Actinomycetota; class Actinomycetes; order Pseudonocardiales; family Pseudonocardiaceae; genus Saccharomonospora; species Saccharomonospora sp. NPDC046836. The sequence goes on along the minus strand of NZ_JBEYXW010000002.1, from coordinate 78,502 downwards.
CGGTGCGGCAGCGGGTCGTCACCATGCATGCTCACGACGAGCGCACCGTCGACGTGCCCGCTGCTCAGGTACTTCTCCAGCTGTTCACCGTCGTCGTCCTCGGCCATCAGCATGAGAACGAGCTGGCGCCTGCTGCCGGACAGCCCCGCGTGGATGCCACGCAGCACGCCCGCGAAGAACGGGTCGCCGAACACCCGGTCGCCCGGTTCGGACACGACGAGCGCGACCGAGTTGGTGCGCCGCGTGACCAGGCTGCGGGCCGCCTCGTTCGGGACGTAGCCGAGACTCTCGATCGCGCGGGTAACGGCCTCCCGCGACCGGCCGCTCACACCGGGGAGCTCGTTGATCACGCGGGAGACCGTCGACCGCGAGACCCCGGCCGCACGAGCGACCTCCTCCAGTGTGGGGGCGCCGCGGTCCTCGACCACCGCGTCACCGGGCTCGATCATCGTGCTCCCGTAGTCCGTTGTCCGCCATTACCTGCGAATACCATGACGCACTCGCCTTCGGTGTCCTGCGCTGGGTGGCAAAGTCCACATGCACCAGACCGAACCGTTTCGTGTAGCCCTCCGCCCACTCGAAGTTGTCCAGCAGCGACCAGTAGAAGTAGCCACGCAGATCCACGCCTCGCTCGATCGCCGCATGCGCGGCCCGCAGATGATCGGCGATGAAGGCGATCCGCTCGGCATCGGACACCGCACCATCGGCGCTGACCCTGTCGCGGAACGCCGCGCCGTTCTCCGTCAGGTACAGCGGCACCGGCGGGTAGGTCTCGTGCAGCCGGAGCAGCAACCCGGTGAGTTCGCCGGCGTTGATGTCCCAGTCGGAGTCGGTTCGCGGCAGGCCACGGCGGGGAAAGCCCGCGTTCTCGGCCCCCACCCACTCCGAGGGCGGACCCGAGCGCGCATCGGGAACCGACGAGACGTAGAGGTCGCGGTAGTAGTTGATGCCGAGCAGGTCCGGCGGCACCGAGATCACCTCGAGATCGTCCGCCGTCAGCAGCCGGCCTAGGCCGTAGGGCTCCAGGTCGGCGAGCACGTCCGCCGGATAGCCGCCGCGGAGCACGGGATCGAGGAACAACCGGTTCTGCAGGCCGTCGATGCGCCTGCCCACCTCGACGTCGCCGGCGTTGTCCGGATCGGCGACGCTGACGGGGAACAGGTTGAGGGTGAGCCCGACCCGCGCTGCCCGCGCCTGTCCCCGGATCACGGATGCACCGAGGCCATGTGCCAGCAACAGGTGGTGCGCTGCGGCCACCGCCGCCGCGGGCTCGGTCCGGCCTGGCGCGTGCCTGCCCGAGCCGTACCCGAGAAACGCCGAGCACCACGGCTCGTTGAGCGTCGTCCACGTACCGACCCGGTCGCCGAGCCTGCCCAGCACCGCGGCGACGTAGTCCGCGAACCGGTAGGCGGTCTCCCGCTCGGCCCAGCCGCCGCGATCCTCCAGCGCCTGCGGCAGGTCCCAGTGATACAACGTCGGCCACGGCGTGATGCCGGCCTGCAGCAACGTATCCACGAGCCGCTCGTAGAAGTCGAGCCCCGCCGGATTGACCTCGGCCGCGTCCGGCACGACACGGGGCCAGGCGATGGAGAACCGGTAGGCGCGGACACCGAGATCCGCCAGCAGCGTGACGTCCTCGCTCATGCGGCGATAGTGGTCGGCAGCCGGCTCACCTGTGTCACCGCAGGCGACCGCACCCGGCCTCGCGGAGAACGTGTCCCAGATGGACGGACGTCGTCCATCCACTGTGGTCGCTCCCTCGATCTGGTATGCGGCGGTGGAAACCCCCCAGACGAACTCGTCGGGGAACGTCACCGCCGGCGCGGACGGCTCGGTGTCAGCACGGACAATCGGCACGATCTATCCCTTCACTGCGCCTTGCATGATCCCGGCCACGATCTGGCGGCCGAGCACGATGAACACGATGAGGATCGGAACGGTCGCCAGCGTGGTCCCTGCCAGCACGAGCGAGTAGTCGACGTAGTACCCGCTCTGCAGCTTCTCAAGCGCCACCTGGACAGTGGGGTTCTCGGCGTTGAGCGCGACCAGCGGCCACAGGAAGTCGTTCCACGACGTCATGAAGGTGAACATGCCGAGGAACGCCGCCGCGGGGCGCACCGCGGGCAGGCATACGTGCCAGAAGACGCGGATCATCGAGCAACCGTCCACTCTGGCCGCTTCGATCAGCTCGTAGGGCACCGCTTCGACGGTGTACTGACGCATCCAGAACACACCGATCGCCGTGACCAGGTTCGGCACGATGACCGCCTGCAGCTCATTGGCCCAACCGAACTCCGCCATCGCCATGTACAGCGGGATGATGCCCAGCTGCGTCGGCACCGCCAGCGTGGCGATGACGAGGACGAACAGCAGGTTGCGCCCGCGGAAGCGCAGCTTGGCGAAGGCGAAACCGGCCAGCGTGGAGAACAGCACGGTCGAGACCGTCACCGTGCCGGCGACGACGACGCTGTTGCCGAGCGCCCGCCAGAACTCCACGGTGTCGAACACTCGCTGCGCGTTCGCGAAGAAGTTCCCGCCCGGCACCAGCGGTGGGACAGCCTCGGTGAGGATGGAGCTGTCCCGGCTGGCGACCAGGAACGACCAGTAGAACGGGAAAACCGAACCAAGAACGAACGCCGTCAGCAGCCCGTAGACCCAGAACCGGGCGCGGCCGAGGCCACCACCCGCGGACCCCCTGCGACGGAGGGGCAGCGCGAAGACGGTCATCGGCGACCCTCCCCCGTCGTGGCCAGCCGCCTGGTCAGGACGAAGTTGACCAGCGCGACCAGGATGATGATCACGAACAGGACCCACGCGATCGCCGAGGCGTAGCCGAGGTCCTGACGTTCGAACGCCGACTGGTACAGGTACAGGGTCACCGTCTGGAACTGGTTGGTGGAGCCACCGTTGTTCGAACCGGGCATGGCGTCGAACAGCTTCGGCTCGGTGAAGATCTGCAGGCCGCCGATGGTCGACGTGACGACGACGAAGATCAGGGTCGGCCGCAGCAGCGGGAGCGTGACGCTGACGAACCGGCGCACCGGCCCCGCGCCGTCCACCATGGCGGCCTCGTGCAGTTCCTTCGGGATCGCCTGCATGGCGGCCAGCACGATCAGCGCGTTGTACCCCGTCCAGCGCCAGTTCACCATGATCGCGATGGCGACGTGGCTGGCGAACCGGTCGGCCTGCCAGTCGATGCGGTCCAGGCCGACGAACTCGAGTATCCCGTTCACCAGGCCGTAGTTCGGGCCGAAGAGGTTGGCGAAGATGATGCCGAGCGCGACCAGGCTCGCCACGTACGGCATCAGCACGCCCACGCGCCACGCGGTCGGCCCGCGCAGCCGCGTGTTCAGCAGCGCGGCCAGCAGCACCGCGATGACGATCTGCGGGCCGCTGCTCAGTACGAAGATGCTGAGGGTGTTGACCAGCGTCGTCCAGAACTGGGTGTCGGCCACCAGCGAGACGTAGTTGTCCAGCCCGATGAACGATGGGTTGTCGTCGATGAGCTCCCAGTCGAACAGCGACACGTAGGCGGTGTAGAGCAGCGGGAAGACCCCGACGATGCCGAAGATCACGAAGAACGGGGCGACGTAGAGATACGGCGAGTACCTGACGTCCCAGCGGCCGAGCCGGTCGCGCCACGCCGGTCGTGGTCGCGCCGGCTCGCCGCCGGTGGACGCCTCCCCCGCCCTGCCCCTGGGTGTGGTGGGGACGGTCCTGGTCACTAGCCGGCGATCCGGGTCGCCGCGTCGACGAACTGTCGCCAGCCGTCCTCCGGCGCGGTCCCCTGCTCCACGGCCTGCAGGGCCGGGCTGGACGCGGTCTCCTGGATCTTGCCGTCGCCCGGCCCCTTGTACTGGGCGTTACCGACCTTGCGGGCCTGCGCGGCGAACAGCTCGCCATCGGCGACGCCGCCGAAGTAGTCGTTGGTCGCCGCCAGCAGTTCCGGCGCGTCGAGCGCCTCGACCTGGCTGGGGAACCCGCCCCCGCCGCGGAAGGCCTTGACCTGCTGCTCGGGTGCGGTCAGCCAGGCGGCCAGCGCGGCGGCTTCCTCAGGGTGGTCACTCTGCGTCGGGACGGTGAGGTAGGAGCCGCCCCAGTTGCCGCCCCCGCCGGGGAAGGCGTCGGTGACCGCCCACTGCCCCGCGTGTTCGGGGCCTGCCTGCTCCTCGATCACCCCGAGCATCCACGCCGGGCAGGTCTTCGTGGCGAACGCCGAGCTCTTGAAGCCGCTGTTCCACTCGTTGCTGAACGCCACCAGTCCCGCGGACTGCTCGCGCTCCACCGCGGCCGTGACCTGATCCCAGTTGCGCTTGATCGCCGCGTTGCTCTCCACGACGAGGGTGTCGGAGCGGTCGAGGTAGCCGGTCGGCAGCTGGTTCTGCATCGCGTTGAAGATCTGCGCTGCCGAGTCGAACCAGGCCGTGCCGCCGGAGTCCCGCACGAACCGATCACCGGCGGCGAAGTAGCTGTCCCAGTCGGCGAACAGCGGCTTGACGCCCTCCGGATCGGAAGGCAGCCCGGCTGCCTCGAACAGGTCCTTGCGGTAACACATCGCGAGCGGCCCGATGTCGGTGCCGTAGCCGACGAGCTTGCCGTCCTTGTCCCGGCCGGCCTCGTACTTCCAGTCGAGCCAGCGATCCGGGGTGACGCTCGACGGCCCGATGTCGGCAAGGTCCTGGAACCGGCTCGAGCTGGCCAGCACGTCGGACAAGTGGCCCTCTTCGACGGCGACGACGTCGTCGAGCCCGGAGCCGGCGCCGAGCTTGGTGAACAGGGCCTCGTGGTAGGGCCCGCCCTGCCCGGTCTTGTGGTGGATGATCCTGATGCCCGGGTTGTCGCGTTCGTACTCGGCGAACAGCTCGTCGTAGCCGAACTCGCCGAACGTGCTGATGGTCAGCTCGATCCGGCCGTCCGCGGAGTCGGACTCGCCGGAACCGCCACACGCGGTCATGACCAATGTGGTCGCGCTGAGGAGAGCGGTCAGGGCAAGGACAGGTCTGCGCTGGTGTCGCACGGTAACCCCTCATTGGGTCGACGGACACGAAACTGGGAGCGCTCCCAGGTGGTTGAGCAGCATTCTCCTCGCTCGATCGAGTGTCAACCCTTGTTGTCCGCGCGTTACCTGGGGACTTGCACGGCGAGTTACACCAGAGGCTGCCGCTGATTGGGAGCGCTCTCAGTGGCAACGACCTCAGTAGGCTTGCCGCATGCCTACCGAGGACCTGATCACCTTCTGGCGGGAGCGGCACCTGAGCACGCTCACCACGCTGCGCGCGGACGGCAGTCCGCACGTCGTCCCGGTCGGCGTGACCGTGGACGAGGCGTTCGCGATCGCGCGGGTGATCTGCTCACGGGGCAGCGTCAAGGCCCGCAATGTCAGCACCGCCGGTGCGGCGGGCGCGCGGGTCGCCGTCAGCCAGATCGACCGCAGGCGCTGGTCGACCCTCGAAGGTTGGGCCGTCGTCCGTGAAGACCCGGCGTCGGTACGCGAGGCCGAGGACCGCTACGCCGAGCGCTACGAGCGCCGCCCGCGCGTGAACCCCGAGCGGGTCGTCATCGAGATCGCCATCGACCGGCGTCTCGGCATGGCCTGAGGCGGCCGCTCAGCCGAACAGGGCGCGCCACTCCTCCAGCGAGCGCGGCCGGAAGACGTGGTTACGCTGCCGCACCTCCGACAGTGGCGCCGACGGCTCCGGCGAGTACAGATGTCCCGGATAGACCACCGGGTCGCCCGGCAGGTCCGCCAGCCACCGCAGGCTCCGGTACATCGCGTCGGCATCGCCACCGGGGAAGTCGGTGCGCCCGCACCCCTCCAGGAACAACGTGTCCCCGGCGACGAGCCGCCCGCCGACCAGGAAACACTGGCTGCCTGGCGTGTGCCCCGGCGTGTGCAGCAACCGGATGCCGATCGCACCGACATCGACCTGGTCGTCGTGATCGTGCCGGACCAGGTCGCTCTCCGACACCCCCGTGGTCCGGCGCACCCAGTCGGCTTCCGCACGGCTCACGTGCACGGGCACCTGCTCGCGTGCGAGGAGCTCGGCAAGGCCCGGCAGTGCGAAGCCCATCAGATCGCCGCCGACGTGATCGGGATGGTGGTGCGTCACGAGAACACCGGCCAGCCGCATGTCGTCGGCCGCGAGCGCGCCGAGGAGGTCGTCGACCGCGTAGGCCGGGTCCACCACCACCGCCTCACCGGTGTCCCGGTCGCCGATCAGGTAGGCGAAGTTCCGCATCTGGGCGGCGATCCGGTCGCCGACGGCGAAGTCGCGCCCCGCGAGCAGTTGCCGGAAGTACAGCCGGTCGGACATGGGGTGATCGTAGCCCGTGAGTGCAGCCGGCCACGCTTGTACAGTGTGGACCGCTCACGGGACGAACAGGGGACACGATGACCGCGACACAGCGCTGGCGGGACCAGCTGCTGGCCTGGCAGATCCCGGAGCCGATCCTCGCCTCCGCGGAGGACTCGCCGTGGGTGCTGCCGCGTCATGTGTTCGCCCGGCGCGCGGATGTCCTGCTCGCCGAGCCGGAGGGGGCCTCGTTCCCTGCGGCGTGGGCAGCACTCGATCCGCCCGGTTCGGTGCTGGACGTCGGCGCGGGCGCCGGCGCGGCGAGCCTGCCGCTGGCCGTGCGAAGCACCCACATCACGGCCGTCGACACCGATGCAGCGCTGCTCGCGGAGTTCGCCCGCCGGGCGACCGCGCTCGGGGTGCCCTTCCACGAGGTGCTGGGCACGTGGCCGGCGACCGCGCATGACACGCCTCCGGCCGACGTCGTGGTGTGCCATCACGTGGTGTACAACGTGCCCGACATCGGCCCCTTCCTCACGGCGCTCACCGCACACGCGCGCCGGCTGGTCGTCGTCGAACTCGCCGACCGTCACCCGCTCACATCGCTCAACCCGCTGTGGAAACGGTTTCACGGGCTCGCCAGGCCGGAGGGACCCACCGCAGCCGATGCCGTCGCAGTACTGGCCGAGCTCGGTATCACGCCGGTCGTCCGGCACTGGCGGCGCGAGCGGTCGGCCTCGGCCGAGCACCCCGACTTCGACACGCTGGTGGACGTCACGCGCCGGAGGCTGTGCCTGCCACGCGCCCGCGCGGGCGAGGTCGCCGCGGCGCTGCGCGAGGCGGGTGCCGACGGCAGCCGCGACCTCGGATCGTCCGGAGCCGATATCGTCACCCTCACCTGGATTCCTTGACGGGGCGGTGCCTTCGGCGATGCACTGGGGATGAGAAACTCGCCTGCCCGGTCGCCGTCAGGAGGGAGCGCGCTCGTGTCGCGCGCAGTACTCGCAGTACTCGCCGCCGTCGCGGTGCTCGTGACCGGTGCGGCCAGCAGACCGGCCGACGCACCGTCGGCGCCGCAGCAGCACCGGACGACGGTGGCAGCGCAGCCCACAGCGCAGCAACCGCACAGGGTCCACATCGTGGTCTCGGGTCCCTACGACACACTCATGCGCGTGGCACGCGGGTCAACGGGATCGCAGGTCGCGTTGCGCGGCGAGCCCTTCGACTTCACCTTCGTCGAACCCGCAGGGCAGACCGGCTACCTCACCATCAAGGTGGCCGCGGCGAGTGAACACCCCGGCGGGACGCCGGTGCGCTGCGAGATCCAGGTGAACGGCGCGGTGGTGTCAGCGCAGTCGGCGAGCGAACCCGATGCCAGCGGGCTCACCCAGGTCCTGTGCACGGTGCCCACGCACGTCTAGCACACTGCCCCCATGAACGGAACGGTTGTCGTCCTCGGTGGGCGCAGCGAGATCGGCCTCGCGGTGGCGACCCGGCTCGCGGCGGGCGGAGCCCGTGACTTCGTGCTGGCGGCACGGCGCAGTAGCGAGCTCGACGCCGAGGAGGCGGCACTGCGCGAGGCGGGTGCCGCCACGGTGACCCGGGTCGAGTTCGACGCCGACGACGTCGGCAGGCACGAGGAGGTCCTCACCGGGATCCTCACCGGCCACGGTCCCGTGGCCGTCGTGGTGCTGGCGTTCGGCATCCTCGGCGACCAGCGGCGGGCCGAGGAGGATGCCGACCATGCGCTGGCCATCGTGCACACCGACTACACCGCGCAGGTCAGCGTGCTGACGCACGTGGCCACCCTGCTGCGCAAGCAGGCAGGCGGGCGGATCGTGGTCTTCTCCTCGGTCGCCGGGGTACGCGTGCGACGCGCCAACTACGTGTACGGCTCCGCGAAGGCCGGGCTGGACGGTTTCGCCGGCGGCCTGTCCGACGCGCTCGCCGGCAGTGGCGTCCATCTGCTGCTCGTCCGTCCCGGGTTCGTCATCGGGCGGATGACCGAGGGCATGTCGCCCGCGCCCTTCTCCAGCACGCCCGGTCAGGTGGCCGACGCGACGGTGGCGGCACTGCGGCATGGCCGCCACGTCGTGTGGGTGCCGCCGATCCTGCGTCCGGTGTTCGCGCTCATGCGCCTGCTACCGCGGGCCATCTGGCGCCGTCTTCCCCGCTGACGCCGGCTCAGAGCCCGGTGCGATCCACCAGCTCCGCGACATGGCGGCGCGGGCTCTGCTGCACGGCACCGGCCGGGTGCCCCACGCGCATCAGCAGCTGCGGATAGCCGGCCAGGCCGACCTTGTCGATGAGGGCCGACCGCGCCTCCGGCAGGTGCAGTGGCTGGGTCTGCACCGCTGCGGCGAGCCCCATGTCCACAGCGGACAACCAGGTGTGTTCCATCGCCATGCCGGTGCGCAGGTGGTCCAGCCGGGTGTCGTCGGCGGTCACGAAGACGAGAACGGTCTCGCACTGTAGCCGCGTCGCGAGCGTCTGCCGGTCGGGCAGTACCGTCCCGGGGCGCACGAGGCCCGCCCACGGCAGTGTCGATGTCGGCAGCGCGCCGTTGGCGATGCCTGCCCCGTGCCGATGCGACCACTCGTCGCGGATCGTCCACAGTGCCAGCTCACCCTGGTAGGCCTGGTCCTGCTGCACCACGGCCCCGGTGTGCTCCAGCACCTCGGCGAGCGCGGTGAGCTCCTCGGGTTCCTGCAGGAGCTTCACCTGCACACCGTCGACCGGCGAGGCCGCCATGAGGTCCTTGCGGTCGTAGTCGGACACGGCGTGGTCGGCGAAGGCGTGCCGGTAGCTGCGCCTGCGCGCGATCGCCGAGTAACGGTGAAGATCGACGTCGCTGGGCACCCGCGAGCCGTCGGCCACCACCCGCGCGATCAGTTCCGGCCGTTCGGGGTCCGGCAGCAGCCGGACGGTGGTGCGCTGGCCGAGTACGTGGATGCCGAGCTCGAGATGGGTAACAGCGGCACCGCAGGAGACGGCGCGGTCGCGGTCGACTGGATCGTGGTACGGAAGCCGCAGGTCGGTGCGCTCCCACAGCACTGCTTCGCCGTCCGGCAGCTCGAGTGACCACGGCTGGATGTTGTGCACCGAGGGCGCGCGGATCACCGCCCTGGCGAGCACGTCGATCTCGCCGGCCGACCACTCCTGCCTTGAGCCCATGCGTCCACGATCCTGCCGGTTGCGCCTCATTTCGCGTTCCGGAAGTCCCCTGTGTCAGGGACTTCCGGCCCCGACCAGCTAGCCAGGTGATGACCTTGTCCGGCTAGGGCACAAAGTCCCTGTCAGGGGTCGACTTCAGGATCATGTCGCCTCGGCCGATACGCCCTAGTGTGGTTGACGTGCCCATTCGCGTGTTCCTGGTCGACGACCACGAGATCGTCCGGCGTGGCCTGGTCGACCTCCTCGACGACGAGCCCGACATGCAGGTCGTCGGTGAGGCCGCGTCCGTGAGCGAGGCACTGACCCGGATCCCCGCGGCCACGCCCGACATCGCGGTGCTGGATGTCCGGCTGCCGGACGGCAACGGCGTGGAACTGTGCCGGGAGCTGCTGTCCAGGGCCTCCGGCCTGCGCTGCCTGATGCTCACCTCCTACGCCGACGACGAGGCGTTGTTCAACGCGATCATGGCGGGGGCGTCGGGTTTCGTGCTCAAGCAGGTACTCGGGTCCGATCTGATCTCGGCGGTCCGCACGGTGGGCTCCGGTGGCTCGCTGCTCGACAGCCGCACCACGGCGGCGCTGATGAGCCGTATCCGCAGGGAACGCGCCGAAGCCGATCCGGTTGCCGCACTGTCCGAACAAGAGCGCGCGGTGTTCGACCTGATCGGTGAGGGGCTCACCAACCGGGAGATCGCCGAGCGGCTCTTCCTCGCCGAGAAGACGGTGAAGAACTACGTGTCCCGGCTGCTGGGCAAGCTCGGCATGCAACGCCGCACGCAGGCGGCCGTCCTCGCGACCGAGCTGCGCCGTTCCGGCAACACCCGCTCCACCGGCGAGCACACCACGGACTGACACGCCGGACGCTCAGCGCAGCGGAGCACGCCAGGTCACGCGGGTGCCCCCGCCGGCTTCGGTGCCGATCGACACCGACCCACCGCATTCCTCCGCGCGATGCGCGACGTTGTCCAGTCCACCGCGCCGCGCATCGGGCGCGATGCCGGAGCCGTTGTCGAGCACCTCGACCACCAGCTCGTCGGCGCCCGCATCGACCGACACCGAGATCTCGTCGCCGCCGGAATGCCGCAACGCGTTGCTGAGCGCCTCTCGCAGCACCTCCTCGGCGTGGGCGCCGATCTGCGGCGGCACGAACGTGTCGATCGCACCGGAGATCCGCACCGCAGGCGAGACCGCGGACTCGGTGGTGAGGTCGGCCGCGACGTCGAGCAGCCTGCGCCGCAGGCTGATCGGGCGTTCGCTGCCGCTGGTGTGCAGGTCGAAGATCGACGTACGGATCTCCCGCACCGTGCGGTCCAGCTGCTCGACGGAGTGCTGCACCCGGTCCCTGGCGTAGGGGTCGGTGATCCTGCGCAGCGTTCCCTGCAGGCTCATGCCCGTCGCGAAGAGGCGCTGGATCACGTGATCGTGCAGGTCCTGCGCGATGCGGTCCCGGTCGGCCAGCAGGTCGAGCAACCGCTGGTTGCGCTGCTTGTCGGCGAACTCCAGTGCCACCGCGGTCTGCCCGGCCAGCGAGGAGAGCACCGGCAGCTGCTCGGCGAGGAACCCCGCCGCTCCCTTCGTCTTGGCGACGACCAGCAGGCCGCCCGCCCCCGAGGCACTGCTGACCGGTACGGCCACGGCCGGTCCGAAACCGGCAGAGCCGGCGCCCGGTGCCTCCAGCGCCGCGCCGAGGTCCAGCACGATGGCGGGCTCCCCGGTTCGCATGATCTCGGCGATCCGTGACTCCCCCGTGGTGTCGATGGTGACACCGACGAGGTGGTCCGCCCGCTCACCGGAGACCACGCTGACCGACACCGTGTCCGTGTTCTCGTCACCGGGCAGCAGCATGAACGCGTCATCGGCCCCGGCCAGCTCACGCACCCGGTGCGCGATCAGCTCGAGCGTCGCGTTGACCGAGGCACCGCCGAGGAGCTCACCGTTGATCTCGGCGACCGCGCCGAGCCAGCGTTCCCGCATGCGTGACTTCTCGAACAGCCGTGAGTTGTCCACGGCCACGCCGGCCGCCGCCGCGAGCGCCTGCAACACCACCTCGTCATCGGCGCTGAACCCGGCTCCCCCGCGTTTCTCGGTGAGGTAGAGGTTGCCGAACACCTCGTCCCGCACCCGCACCGGCACACCGACGAAACTGCGCATCGGCGGGTGGTTACGGGGGAAGCCCACGGAGGCGGGATGCCGCGACAGATCGTCGACCCGCACGGGAACCGGCTCGTCGATCAGCAATCCCAGCAGTCCCCGCCCCTCCGGCAGGTGCCCCATCTGGGCCCGGACCTCGTCATCGATGCCCACGTAGACGAACTCCGACAGCCCACCGGCGTCCGACAGCACACCCAGCGCGCCGTACCTCGCGTCGACCAGGTCCACCGCGGCCTGCACGATCCGCTGCAGGGTGGAGTCCAGCTCCAGTCCGCTCGCGACCGCCAGCACGGCGTCCAGCAACCCCTGGAGCCGGTCGCGTGTCATCACGATCTCGGCCAGTCGCTCCTGCACCTCGTGCAGCAGCTCGTCCAGCCGCAGTCCGGCGAGCGCGCCTGTATCGGGCTTGTACACACCGGGTTCCCCGGCCGGCGTCCCGTCTGGCGGCATCCCGTCTCCGATCCATCCGCGGATGCCCCCGGCCGTTCCACGACGACCGTCGGGCGCTGGAACCACGGTATTACCACGGCTCCGTGCCCTCAACCGGCTGTCGCCTGCCCAGCCGCAACAGCAGCTGCGGGCTGCCCCGCACCCGCCGGGAACGCACTATCCGTTGCCGGAACTCGCGAAACTGGAACGGGCTGATCTGCGGTGACGAGGTGAGCCCGTAGGCGCGCGCCGCCAGGGACGCCTCCTGCATGGCCGCACCGGCGAGTACCTGATCGCGGCGGCCGTCGGAGGTCGTCACCACCAGCAGCCCGGGGTCCAGGGTCTGCTTGCGGTTGGCGGGTGTGAACGCCGACAGCGCGAGCAACCGGACACCCGGGCGCGTCCCCGCTGCCATGATGTCGGCCAGCATCTCCTCGGGAAAGTCGCCGGGGTCGTGGGTGTCGCGATGCCGGGTGCGGTCGAAAATCGCCTGGAACCGGCGGACGTCGGCGCTCGAAGGGCGGTGCCGCGCCCGCGCCGTCACGGTTGCGACGAGGTCCGGATGCGAAGGATCACCGAGCAGCGTGATCTCCGGTACCCAGCCGAGGACCCGCACGGCCACCACGACGCTGGCCAGCGCGGTGCCGCAGGCGATGACCCTGTCGCGTCCAGTGCCGTCGTGGTGCCAGCTCGTCGCGCCGAAGCGTTCGTACAGTTCGGCGCGGTGGCCCTGGATCTCCAGCGTCCACGGATTGCCGACACCGCACGGGTTCGCGTTGAGCGCCGCGCGGACGAGCACGCTGCGTTCCTGTGCCGACCAGGCGTGCTCCACCGGCGGCGCCAGCAGGGGACTAGTTGTCATCGGTCGCCTCCTGCCTGGTCATCGCCTCCACGGGACGGCGCGGGGTCGGCGCGCCGGGATAGCCGTAACCCAGCCGCAGCACGGTCTGCGGGTGGCGCCGTTGGCCTAGGAGGGCGTGCAGCTCCGCACGCGTGGACGCGACCTCGACGGTCTGCGCCAGGAACGACGCGTTCAGCCCGGCCGCGGTCGCCGCCAGCAGGACCCGCTGCATCGCCTGCCCTGCCCGCACCGCATCACGGACGGTGTCGCCCGCGGTCGTGAGCACCGCGACCAGGGGCCTGCGCTCGAACTCCCGCTCCCCCACCGTGTCCTGGCCGCCGTAGTCGCGTAACGCGAGCAGGCCGCCGTGCGCCGCGCGCGGCCCGCCTGCCGACAGCGGTACCCCGTCCGGCCGGTTGCCACTGTGTGTCCAGGCCCGCAGTTCGGCCTGGAAGTCGGGGTTCTGTGACTGGACGAGGTCGGCCCTGCGCAGCAACGCGGCCACGGTGTCGAGCTGGCCGGGCTCCTCCATGAACACAAGCCACGCACCCTCGGCTTCGGCGGCGACGCCGAGCGCGTGCCGCACGTGGATCGGTATCGGCCGGTCGAGAAAAGGGCGGCGGTTGGTGTGCCTGCGCGCGATCGCGCCGGCCAGCCGCAGTTCCTCGGGGGATGGCCGGTGTCGCCCGCCGATGTCGACCCTGGCGAGCAACGTCCGCTGTCCGCGGTCGGGCAGCATCGCTACGACACATTCGCGCCCCGCGGCGGCGAGCGCCAGCCGGAGGTTGAACAGCGCCGCACCGCACGCCAGAACAGCCTCGTGCGCCCCGGGATCGCAGACGCCGAGCACGCGGCTTTCGTCGAGTAACAGGTCGATCCGGCCGTCGGCCACGCGGAACTCCCACGGCTGGGTGTTGTGCGGGGACGGTGCTCGTATTGCGGCGCGCAATGCCGTGTCGACGAGTTCTGCGGCGGGCGCGGTGGTGTTGGTCATCAGCTCTCCTGCGCTGGTACGGATCGCAGTGGACGAGGTCAGCGATACGTACACCCTCGGTCGCGAAGCCGGCGCGCGGCAGAAGCGGTCGTCCCCGGACGGCAGGGCCGAAGGTCCCTCCTGGCCCGCTCTCGTCAGGAATCCACGGTGCGCCACAGAGTCTCGGCATGCGTCACACCGGGAACCGACTCGGCGAGCACCGTCGCGACGTGCCGGTCGGTCTCGTCGTCGTACTCGTCGACGATCGTCGCCACACCGTCCCGTACGTGGACCGTCCACCGATCGGCGCCGCCGTAGATCAGCAGTTTGCGGCGGATGTCCCTGGCAATCGTCGCATCGTCGCGGGAAAGGGCCCGTACCACGTCCCCACGGGTCACGATCCCCGCAAGTTTTTGACCGTCCACAATGGGCATTGCGCGAAAGTTGTTGTCGAGTAACGCGGAAACGAGCTCCGCGAGGTCGGCAGTGGTGCTCATGGCCGTCACCGGACTCGTCATCACCTCCCCCACGGTGCGCGGCGGCGTGGGGTGCCCCGGTTTCGCTCCAGTGCGGACGTCCGGCGGGACGCGGTCACGAACGCAGTCCGCCTCGGTCACGATCCCCACGAGCCGCTCGTCGTCGTCCAGCACCGGCAGCGCGCTGAAACCGTGCTCGGCCAGTAGTTTCGTGGCACGTTTGACGGGTGTGTCGGGGCTGACGGTGACGACCCGTTCGGTCATGATCTGCCCGGCCAGCATCGGTTACTCCCCTGCCTGTTCGGCGGCATCCGCGCGGACGACGGCGACGGGACACAGTGCGTGGACCACCAGCGCCTGGCTGGTCGAGCCAAGCAGCATGCCGTGGAAACCACCGCGCCCCCGGCTGCCGACCACGATCAGCTGCGCGTGCTCGCCGTGCTCCAGCAACCTGCGCACCGGACGCCCGCGAGCGATGATCGACTCCGCCTCGACGCCGGGATACTTCTCCTGCCACACCGCGACCTGGGCTTCGAGCACGGCGCGTTCCTCGAAGTCGATGTCGGCCGGATCGACGGTCAGCGGGTACATCCGGACGGTCGCTTCGAGCGGCACGTCGTTCCACGTGCGTATCGCCTTGACCCCGACGCCGCGCAACGCGGCCTCGCCGAAAGCGAACTCCAGCGCGGCGGCTCCCGCCGCGGACCCGTCGGCACCGACCACGACCGGACCGTCAGTGGGTGGCTTGTCCTCGGGCCGCTTACCGCGTACGACGATGACTGGACAGTGCCCGTGTGCCGCCAGTGCCACGGCGGTCGAACCGACCAGCATCCCGGTGAAACCGCCGAGCCCGCGCGAGCCGAGCACGACCAGCCGCGCGTGATGTGACTCGTGCAGGAGCACGGTGGTGGCCGACCCCTCGATCAGCTCGGTCTCCACCACGGCCGCGGGGGCCGCCTCGACGGCCGCTTCCTTGGCCTCCCGCAGGCATTGCCTGCCTTGCTCGCGCAGGCCCTCCCGGATGGTCGAGACGGTGGCCACGAAACCCGGGTAGCCGTGTACGGGGACCACGTAGGCGTACACCAACCGCAGGGGTTCGCCTCTGCGGCCTGCCTCCTCGGCCGCCCACACGGCCGCGTGCAGAGCCGAGGTGGAACCATCGACACCGGCGACGATCACGCTCATCGGGAAGTCTCCTTCGCGTCTGCGGTGGTGGTGGCACGCACGATCAGCAGCGGGCACGGCGCGGTGTGCACGAGCGCGTTGCTCGTTGACCCGAGCAGCATGCCGCTGAACCCGCCGCGCCCACGGCTGCCGACGACCACGAGCTGAGCGTGTTCGGCGTAGTGCAACAGGCTGTGCGCCGGGCGGTCCTGCACCACGACCCGGTCGACGTCGACGTCGGGGTAGCGTTCCTGCCACCCGGCAAGCCGTTCGGCGAGCACGATCCGCTCCGCCGTGTGGATCCCGGCCCAGTCGAACGGCCGCGTGTGCATGCCGAAGGACTCGCGCACCGGCACATCGCTCCAGGCGTGGACGGCGATCAGCCGCGCACCGCGCAGCGACGCCTCCTCGAAGGCGACCGCGAGCGCCGCCTCACTGAGCGGGGAACCGTCGATGCCCACCACCACTGGCCCCTCGGTGGGCGGGTACGCCCCGGGCGTGCGGCCCCGGACCACGACCACCGGGCACGGCCCGTAGGAGACCAGCGCCACCGCCACCGAGCCGACGAAGGTGCCGGTCAGCTCGCCCAGCCCACGCGTCCCGACCGCCAGCATCCTGGCCTGCTTCGCCCGCTCCCGGAGCACCGGGATCGCGGCGCCGATCTGGAACTCGGTCCGCAGGTCCAGCTCGTGACGGCTGCCGGCGACACGCTTGGCGGCATCGGCCGCCTCCCGCAGGCGGCGCTGCCCCTCCTCCTCGAGGCCGTCGACGAAGCCGGGTGGGACACCGGCGCCTGCGCCGTAGGCTGCCGGAACCGTCACCACCGCCAGCAGGACCAGTGGCGCGTGGTGCAGCACCGCGGCCCTGGCCGACCACTCGGTCGCCCGCAACGCCGAACTCGAACCGTCCACGCCCACGAGAATGGGTGCGTTACCTGTCGCGATCACATCTGTAGATCATGGTCCGCGCGACCGACCGCGCGCGTGAGCCGAAAGCCCCTCCTTGGCAGGTACGGAGATCCCTGCCCGCACGGGACCGTTTCCCCTGAGCGTGCGCGGCGCGTGTGCCCGGCCTTGCGTCTCTGAACCCCGTACCGTGCCAGAAGAGCCTTGCCAAGATCGCGAACGAAGGGCAGCGATGACACCGACCATGGCACCCGTCGAGCGCATGGGGACGGGCGACCTCATGACGCTGGCCGCCGATCTGGGCACTCCGCCGATGCAGATCGCGGGAATCCTCGTCCTCGAGGGTGGCAGTGCGCTCGATGTCACCGCCGCACGCGCCGCCATCGCCGAGCGGGTGCGCGGGATCCACCGGTTCCGCCAGCGTCTCGTGCATCCGCCGCCCGGCCTCGGCAGACCGTATTGGACAGACGCTCCGGACTTCGCTGTGGGCAACCATTTCCGGCACGTGGCCTGTCCCGTGCCCGGCGACGACGATGCGCTGCTGGCGGTGGCCACCGAGGCGGTGACGCAACGGCTTGACCGTGAACGCCCGTTGTGGTCGGTGACGTTCGTGACCGGACTCGCCGGCGGCGCTGCCGCACTCGTGTTCGTGGTACATCACGTGCTCACCGACGGGATCGGCGGGCTCGGCGTACTGGCCCGCATCGCCGACGGCATGCCGGTGCCGGATGAGCCCGGATTTCCGCGCCCAGTACCGGGATTCCGGCAGCTGCTCACCGACTCCGCCCGCGACCGGCTGGTGGGACTGCGCCACCTCGGCGCGGTGCCGGGGCGGATCCGGGCGGCGCTGCACGAACTGCGGTTACGGGACACGGCCTCGGCTCCACCGTCGTCGCTCAACCGCAGAACTGGACCACGCAGGCGCTTTGCCGTGGCGCGCGCCGATGCGACCGCGGTCCGGACCACTGCACGCGCCCACGGCGGGATGGTCAACGACGCGGTGCTGGCCGCGGCGACCGGCGCACTGCACGGGCTGCTGAGCCACCGCGGTGAGACGGTCAGCAGCCTGGTGGTGTCGATGCCGGTGTCGACCCGCGGCCGGGACGCGGGAGCGCACCTCGGCAACCACGCCTTCTCCGTGCCGATCGAGCTGCCCGCCGCTGGCCACACCCTCGACCGGCTGGCGACCATCGCCTGGCTCACCCACAACCGGGTGGGCACGGCGCGCGGCGCGTCGGCCGCGCTGGTGAGCCCGCTGTTCCGGGTGCTGGCCAGGTTGAAGCTGTTGCAGTGGTTCGTGGATCACCAGACGGTGCTGTCCACCTCGATCACCTACCTGCGTGGCCCGGCCACCCGGCTGTCGTTCCTCGGCACGCCGATCAGGGAGGTCATCCCGCTGTCCACGGTCAAGGGCAACATGACGGTCTCGTTCGTGGCCCTGTCCTATGCCGCCCGGCTCACCGTCACGGCGGTGACCGACCCCGACCAGGTCACCGATCTGCCGGTGCTCATGGCGGCGCTGGAGCGCGAGCTGGCCACACTGGCCGTGCCGGCCGTGCCTGCCGCAGGGCAGGACGGTCCGAAGTCCCCGCGCGCCGGGACCAACGGCACCGGTCCCGGCCTGCCCCGCAGACCTACCGTGGAACCGGAGGGCGATCGCGCGCGAAGACAGGGCAGCCAGGAGGGCGCATGAGTAACGGCCCCGTCGTGGCAGGCGTGGACGGTTCGGAGGCCGCGCTGCGTGCGGTGCGCTGGGCGGCCGACACCGCCGCCCGGCACCACGCGCCCCTCTACATCGCGCATGCCGCCGGTTACCCGTACCTGCACGGCGGTGACGCGATCCCACCGCCGGAGAGCGTGCGGGAGGATCTGCGGCACCAGCGCTGGGAGTTCCTCCATGCCGCACGGGAGGTCGCCGAGGAGACCGCCGGTCTCGACATCCACCTCTGCTACGAGTCCGACCCACCGGTGCCCTACCTCATCCACGTCTCCGGCTCGGCACGCATGATCGTGCTCGGCTCCTCCTGTCACACCGGCATCTACGGGCTGCTGGTCGGCTCGACGACGCTGGCGCTGGTGAGCCATGCGCGGTGCCCGGTGGTCTCGGTGTGCGGGGAATGTGCCGAGATGCCCGCGCAGGACCGGCGGCCCGTGGTGGTGGGCATCGACGGCAGCCCGGTCAGCGAACGCGCCATCGGCTACGCCTTCGACGAGGCGGCCCACCGCGACGTCGAGCTCGTCACCGTGCACACCTGGAACGATGCCAACAGCGACGTCTTCAGCGAGGCACGCATGTACTTCGGCTGGGAGGACATGCGTGAGGTCGAGGAGCGACGGCTCGCCGAGCGGCTGGCCGGCTGGAGTGAGAGCTATCCGGACGTCAGCGTGCGGCGGGTCCTCGTGCAGGACCGGCCCCACCATGAGCTGCTGGAGTGGAGCCGCAAGGCCCAGCTGGTGGTCGTCGGCAGCCGCGGCCGCGGCAACCTCCGCTGCATGCTCCTCGGCTCCACCAGCCGCGCGCTGATCCACGGCGCCGAATGCCCGGTGATGATCGCCAGGCCGGAACCCGGCACCCCGCCATGACGGCGCCGCCGGAACACGCCGTCGTACACGAGACGCATATCGGCGTGGTGTTCCTGCTCGGCGACCGTGCCTACAAGCTGAAGAAGCCGGTGAACCTGGGGTTTCTCGATTTCAGCACGGTGGCCCGGCGGCGTGCCGCCTGCCACCGCGAGGTGGAGCTGAACCGCAGGCTGGCGCCCGGGGCGTACCTCGGCGTCGCCGCGGTGACCGATGGGGAAGGCGACCCCACCGACTATCTGGTCGTCATGCGGCGCATGCCGGAGCGGCGGCGGCTCGCGACACTCGTGGAGGCGGGTGAGGACGTCACCGCTGTCATCGACCGGATCGCACGCATGATCGCGGCATTCCACGCCTCCGCCGACCGTGGTCCCGCGATCTCGGCCGAAGGCGACCGCGACGCCGTCCGCCGCCGGTGGCGGGACAACATCGAGCAGGTGCGCCCACTGGGCGTGCTGGACGCCGGGCAGCTCGCCGAGATCGAACAGCTGACGATGTCGTTCCTCGCCGGCCGCGGGCCGCTGTTCGCGCGGCGGCTCGCGGAACAACGCGTGGTCGACGGGCACGGCGACCTGCTCGCCGACGACATCTTCTGCCTCGACGACGGTCCCCAGGTGCTGGACTGCCTCGAGTTCGACGATCGCCTGCGCTGGCTGGACGGCTTGGACGACATCGCCTTCCTCGCGATGGACCTCGAGCGGCTCGGCGCACCCGCGCTCGCGCACCGCCTGCTCGACCGCTATGCCGAGTTCGCAGGGGATCCCTCCCCATCGTCGCTGCGCCACCACTACCTCGCCTACCGCGCCTTCGTCCGAGCGAAGGTGGAGTGCCTGCGCGACTGCGAGGGCAGCGTGGACGCGGCGCACAGTTACGCCCAGCTGGCGCTGCATCACCTGCGTGCGGGCAGGCCGCGGCTGGTCCTCGTCGGCGGTCTGCCGGGCACCGGCAAGTCCACGCTGGCCGGCCTGCTCGCCGACGAGCTGGGCGCGGTCCTGCTGTCCAGCGACCGGCTGCGCAAGGAACTCGCGGGCCGTTCGCCGGACGAGGACGCCGCCAGCGACTACCTCACCGGGATCTACTCGCCCGAGTACAGCGAGCGCACCTACGCCGAACTGCTGCGCCGAGCCGAGGAGCTGCTCGCCGAGGGCGAGACGGTGGTCCTGGACGCCTCCTGGGTCCGTGCTGCCGATCGTGCACGCGCCACCGCCGTCGCCACCCGGGTGCGCAGCGACCTGCTGGCGCTGCGCTGCACGGCACCTCCTGAGCTCGCCGCACAGCGCCTGCGCGCGCGGCATGGTGCCGTCTCCGACGCCGACCCGCGGATCGCCGCGGCGATGTCGGCCGACATCGATCCCTGGCCGCAGGCCGGTGAGGTGTCCACCACGGGGGCGCCGCAGGACACGCTGGCCCGCGCTCGGAAGGTGCTCGACGAGGGTTGAGCGCGAGGTACCTGGATCAGACCAGCGGGCAGCCGGATGCCATCATGGCGGCGAACCCGACGTCCCGGTCCCGTGGGCCCGAAACCGAAGAGCCGCGCCTTTCCCATGACTTTCCCGCACAACCAGCAACCACAGCACCAGCAGCCCGGCAACTGGGGGCCGCCCGCTCCGCCGCCACCGCCCGCCCGCCCTACTTTCGGCAGGGCGCTGCTGGCCACCCTGGTGTGGGTCCCGGTCAACTTCGTCCTCGCCGTGCTCGTCGCCGGCATGCCGACGGCGAGGCAGGCGGGCGCGTTCGTCGGGTCGATGGTCGTTCCCGCTCTGCTCGCCGCGCTGGCCACCTGGCTCATCGCCCGGCGCAGCACGTCGGCGTGGTCGTTCGGCCAGCTCGTGCTGGTGTCGCTGCCGTTCGCCGTGCTGCTGCGCTTCCTGTTCGCCGGCATGAGCCAGTAGCTCAACTGAGCACTGCAGCGCCGTTCACCCGGTCAGCCGCCAGATCGGCGAGTGCACGGTCGGCCGCGTCGAGGGGGTACGCCGTCGTCGTCACCTGTAGCCGATGCCGGGCGGCGAAGCCGAGGAACTCGCGCGCGTCGGCGCGGGTGTTGGCCGTGACACTGCGCAGTTGCCGTTCCTGGAACAGGTGCCGCTCATAGTTCAGCGGCGGCACGTCGGTGAGGTGGATCCCGGCGATGGCGAGCGTTCCACCGCGATCGAGCGCGGCGAGTGCCGGTGGCACGAGGTCACCGACCGGCGCGAAGAGGATCGCCGAGTCGAGCGGCTCCGGTGGCGGTTCCGCGGCGCCCTGAACCGAGGCGGCGCCCAGCTGCCGGGCCAGGTCACGGGCCTGCGCGCTGCGTGTCATGACATGCACACGGGCACCTTCGGCCATGGCCACCTGTGCCGCCAGGTGGGCGCTCGCGCCGAAGCCGTAGATACCGAGCCGCCCACCGGCGGGCAGCTCGGCCCTGCGCAGTGCCCGGTAGCCGATGATGCCGGCGCAGAGCAGCGGAGCCAGCTCGGCATCGCTGTAGCCGCCAGGCAACCGATGGGCGTAGGCGGCGGGCACCGTCGTGTACTCGGCGTAACCACCGTCGGCGTCCCAACCGGTGTAGACCGATTCCGGGCACAGGTTCTCCGCGCCACGCAGGCAGTAGCGGCAGTGCCCGCACGTACCGCGCAACCACGCGGCACCCGCCCGGTCACCGATGGCGAAGTCCGCGCCAGTCACCGCATCGCCGACAGCCACGACTTCGCCGACGATCTCGTGCCCCGGGATCACCGCCGGGCGGTGGACGGGCAGGTCACCCTCGGCGACATGCAGATCCGTCCGGCACACCCCGCACACCAGCACGCGCAGGAGCAGTTCACCCGCGGCGGGCCGCGGGAGGCGTTCCTCGTCGAGGGCCAGAGGCCCGGTGGAGATCGACCCCGGCCTGCGCACCCGCCAGGCACGCATCAGGGATGTCGCGCTCATCTGCGCCTCCTCCGGTGTCCTATCAGGACGCTACGGCAGCACGCGGCCGGCGCGGCGGAGCCGATGGGCCTCGCGTACGTGGGCCCTTCGGCTCAGCGGCGCGTCCATTCGCGCTCCACGCGGGCCCAGTCCCTGGCCCACTGAGTGGACCGGAACCGGGAGAGAACGCCGCGGACCGTGAGGAACACCAAGGCGCACAACATGACCACACCGAGCCACACCGACAGCGCGACACTCGTGGCGTCAGTGGCCGCTCCGATCCTGGTCGTGGGTGGCTCCGTGAGGTTGCCCCGCTCGTCGAGCCAGATGGGGACCTCGGTGCCCCGCGCCGCTCCCCGGTGGGCCGGGACCTCCCCCACATGCTGCGTGCCGTCCGGCAACCGCCAGGTCGCTGCGACATCGGCGCTCTCGACCTCACTCGTGGGGACGGTCACGGGTGCGTCGGCCAGCAGCTCCGCGGTCGTCTGGTACCTGGTGCCTGCCTCGTCGGCGGCCTCGGCCAGCCGCCCGGCGTAGGTCTCGCTGCCCAGCGATGCGGCCATCGGGATAGCGGCGAGAGCAAGCAGAAGGAACGTCACCAGCAGCCGGGCTTCGAGCCGGTCGCCCGGCCGGGCGAGTGGGTTACGGCCGATGTAGAGGCGCCTCCACAGGCGCATGGTTCTTCCGTTGGATACTCCCACGTCGCACCGACCCCCTGCTTTTCGGTTCGTCTCGAATTGCCAGCTCAGCACTGCCCGGTAATTCCAGATTCCCAGCACAACGGCCGGTGTTTCAACGGCATCGTCTGGTGGAACACACCATGGCGTTGTGAGAATGGCGACACCACCGCCCCGCCGGCGCGGCGTGAAACCCCCGCTCCGGGGTCCACAGTGGTCAGTGCGAAGCCGGCAGGACCGCGAGCGGGCACTGCGCTCGCCGCACCAGCTGCTGGCTGGTCGAGCCCAACAGCGCACCGGCCGCGGTATCGCGCCCGCGGGAGCCGACCACGAGTAGCGCAGCGTCAGCGGCCGCGGCCAGCAACGCGTCCGCGGGCCGGTGCGCGTGCACCACTCGGCCGGCGATGTCCACCTCCGGGTACTTCTCCCGCCAGCCGGCCAACTCGACCTCCAGCGCGCGGCGTGCCTGGTCCGCGGGATCGTCCGGCTGACCGCGCGGTGGCAACACGGGCACCTCCGCCCAGGCCTCGCGCCACACGCGGACGGCGACCAGCGGGGCCTCGCGGCCGGCCGCCTCCTCCAGCGCGAAGCGCAGGGCCCGCGCGCTCGGCGCCGATTCGTCGGTGCCCACCACGATCGCGCCCGGCCGCACGGGCGCGGTGCCGCCCGCGACGACCACCACCGGGCACCAGGCGTGCGCGCACACGGCGCTGGAGACCGACCCCGCCAGGACCCGGCGGAACCGGCCGACGCCACGCGAGCCCAGCACGAGCACGCTGGCGGCCGCCGATCGCTCGATCAAGGTGTCCGCGGTGTCCCCGAAGCAGAGGTTCCAGTCCAGGCAGGCTCCCGGTGCCGCCTCGGTCGCCGCGCGCACCGCGGCATCCAGCCACCGGCGCCCCGGCTCCGCCCGCAGCGGCCGCGCGGTGTCGCAGGCGTGTACGAGGTGCAGGGGCGCTTCCCGCCGGATGGCCTCGCGGGCCGCCCAACGCACCCCGGCCAGTGCTGCCGGTGAACCGTCCACCGCGGCGAGCACCGGCCGGTGAGTAGCGGATGGACTCATGGGGTGAGGAGAGCCTGCTCAGTCGGTGGCCACCGTCACGCACGCACTCCCGTGCGCCTGCCATCGGGGTGGTCGTCCCACACGTAGCCCAGCCGGTTGCGGACCTCGACGACACCGGGTACGTCCCGCGTGAGCCGGCCGGCCAGCGCGATGTCGCTGCGGCGCGGCAGCTGCCCGAGCAGCGTGACCACACCACGCTCCACGCCGATGCCGACCTCGCGCAAGTCCACCCACATCATCCGGTCGAACACGTCGTTGGCGACGTCGCGCCGGATCTCGTCGTCGGGCCGGGTGCAGGCGCCGATGACGTCGCGCCGGGACAGCACGCCGACCAGCGTGCCGTTCTCCACCACGAAGAGCCTGTGCACGTGATGGCGTTCCAGCTCACCGGCGGCGTGGCTCACCGGCGCGCCTGCCTCGACTGTGACCACCGGTGTGGTCATCAGTTCCTTGGCGCAGCGGGACCTTGCCCGGCGCAGGCGGTCGCCCGCACGGTGCCGGGCCAGCCCGTGACGGTGCAGGCGGTGCTTGGGCTGGTCCCGCTTGTGCAGCAGATCGGCCTCTGACACGACCCCGACGGGTCTCCCGCCGGAGTCCACCACGGCGACGGCGCTGATCTGATGCGCTGCCAGCAGCTCCGCGATCGCCTTGAACCCGGTGTCGGGTGCCACGGCGTGCGGCTGGGGGGTCATCACGTCCCGCACTGCCGGATCGGTGACCTGCTCAGTCATGGGGAATCCTCCTCGTCACAGCGGCCACACTGCTCGTGGCGCCGGGAAGTGGCTAGGGCCCAACTGCCCACCACGCCGGTCGGGTCCCAGAGAGCGCCACAAACGCCAACGCCGACTAGGTCGCGCGGCTCGGTGAGAATGTCACCAACGGTTATCGACCCGTAATACGAAGGCCATCAGCGGGATTGATGGCAGGCAGACACATTATTTGTTGTACTACGCAAGCATGTTTTCCTACTGTCGACCGCATGCGGGTTGCAGTGGCGCGAGTCGCGGATTTCCTTCCGGGCCAACGGCGGATCATCCAGATCGGGAAGCGGTCGATCGGGGTGTTCCGGGTCGGCGACCGGTTCTATGCGATCAACAATTCCTGTCCTCATCAGAGCGGTCCACTGTGTCTCGGCCGGACGGTGCCATGGGCCCGGTCGGACGGGCCGGGCGACGTCCGGGTGACCGGAGAACGCACGCTGCTCGCCTGTCCCTGGCACGGCTGGGAGTACGACCTCGTCACCGGCCAGTCCTTTCTCGGCCCTGGCGAGCGGCCCGCCCGCAGTTACGAGGTGTCGGTGCGTCCCGGACAGGACCTGAACGAGGATGCGGCGCTGAAGTTCCCCGACCGGGTCCCCGGACCCTATGTGGCCGAGACCTTCACCGTCAGCGTCGAGGAGGACTACGTGGTGGTCGACACGCGAGCGAGGAGTGACCGGTGAACGTCGACGCCGACATCCACCCGAACGTCTCGGCCGCGGACCTGCTCGCGCGGCTGGACGAGCCATGGCGTAGCAAGTTCGCCGCCTTCGGCACGCGGATCGCCCCTCCCCCGCTGATCTATCCCCGTGTCCGCAACGGCGGCATGCGCGTTGATTCCTGGCCGCAGGACGGGCTGCCCGGCAGCGACCTCGAACTGCTGCGCACGCAGCTGCTCGACAAGTACGATGTGGACTTCGGCGTGCTGATTCCCATGCAGGGCCACACTTTCGGTGCCGAGGAGACCGGTTACGCCGCCGCGCTGTGCCGTGCGCTCAACGACGCACTGCGTGAGCTCTTCCTCGACCCGGAACCGCGGCTGCGCAGCTCGCTGTGTGTGCCGCACGAATCGCCGGAGGCGGCCGTCGCGGAGATCGAACGGCTGGCCGGTGACGAACGCTTCGTCCAGGTCCTGTTCCCGGTCGGCACCGAACTTCCGCCGGGCAACGCCAAGTACCGGCCGATCTACGCGGCCGCTGCGCGGGCCGGCTTGCCGGTCGCCATGCACCTCGGCGGGATCGAGGGGCATCGCGGAGACGGCTGGCCGTCGTTCTATCTGGAACAGCATGCGTGGTACGGCAACGCCACGGCCACGGCAGCGACGAGCCTCGTGTGCTCGGGCGTGTTCGAGGAGCTCCCGCAGCTGCAGGTGGTGCTGGTCGAGGGTGGTATCTCCTGGCTGGCCCCGCTGATGTGGGCGCTGGACGAAGCATGGGCGCTGCTGCGTGCGGACACCCCGGCTTTGCGCCGGGCGCCGTCGGAGTACCTGCGGGAGCATTTCTGGTTCACGACTCAGCCGATCGAGGAACCCGAAGACCCGCGCCACCTGACCGCCGCGCTGGAGCACACCGGCATGACCGACCGGATCGTGTTCTCCTCCGACTACCCGCACTGGGACTTCGACTCGCCTGCCATGGCACTCGCCGCACTGCCCGCGCCGCTGCGCCAGGCGATCATGACGACGAACGGGCAGCGACTGTACGGGAGCCGCCGATGATCGACACCGACCTGCACTGCGCGCCCAGCTCGTTCACCGATCTGCTGCCCTACCTCGACGAGTACTGGCGCGAGTACATCGCCGACGCGAACCTGCAGCTGTCACCGACCCTTGGCGGTGCCTACCCGGCCGGGGCCGAGACGTCCGGCTCCGTGCCCGGCGCCGTCGAGGCGTTGCGGGAGCACCTGCCTGGCGACGTGCGCCACGCGGTGCTGACCTGCCTGACCGCCTTCGACGTCAGCCGCAACCCCTACTTCGAGGCCGCACTCGCCCGCGCGGTCAACGACTGGGTCCGCGAGCACTGGCTGGCCCGCGATGCGCGGCTGCGCGGCAGCATCTCGGTGTCCACACTGGACACCGATGCGGCGGTCACCGAGATCGAGCGGCTCGCGGACGATGACCGGTTCGTCCAGGTCCTGCTGCCGGTCCGTGGTCTGGACGTACGCTACGGCAACGCACGGTTCCACCCGGTGCTCGAGGCCGCGGCACGGCACGATCTCGCGGTGTGCCTGCACGCCTGGGGCCGGGTCGGCAGTGCGCCGACACCGACCGGGTTCACGGCGACCTATCTCGAGGACTACCTGAGCAATTCCCAGGTCGTCCAAAGCCAGCTGGTGAGCCTGATCGCGGAAGGTGTCTTCGAGAAGATCCCCGCGCTGCGGGTGTGCCTGGCCGAGTGTGGATTCTCCTGGCTGCCATCACTGCTGTGGCGCCTCGACAAGGAGTGGAAGGGTATCTGGCGCGAGGTGCCGTGGGTCAAACAACGGCCGAGCGAGTACGTGTACCAGCACGTGCGGGCAACAACACAGCCCGCGCACCTGCCCACGGCACCGCAGGAACTGGAGCAGGTACTGGAGATGCTGCGTCCGGCCGACTGGCTGGTCTATGCCAGCGACCGCCCGCACTACCACGGCGACGGCGCCGACCGGCTGCTGGCCGCGCTGGACGACTCCGCACGCGAGGCGATCCTGTGGCGCAACGCCGAGCAGCTCTACCGGAACACCTACCCAACGCAGTGAGGGCCACCCTGCCTGTGCTGGGCGGCCCTCACTGCGAATGTCAGTCCTTGGCGACGCTCGCCAGGTAGTCGGCTGCCTTCTGTGGGTCGAGGAACCAGTGCTGGAAGTCGGTCGGGTCGGTGAACCCGTTGCCGAACCGCCTCGCCACCACTGGGTTCACCTGAGCCGCGCCGAGGATCTCCAGCACGTGCGGGGGCGGCGGCTGCAGCATCGCGTTCGTCCACTGTGTCACGTGCTGGGCGTAGTCCCAGTACCGCTCGAACGTGTTCTCCATCCACTCCCGGTCGAACGGCTGCTCACCGCGCTCCAGGATCCGGTCGAGGTAGACGGCGGCGCACTTGGCCGCGTTGTTCGAGCCCTGGCCGGTGATCGGGTCGTTGGCGACGACCACGTCGGCCATGCCGAGTACGGCGTGCCCCGATGGCAGCTCACCGACCGGCCGCCGGACCATCGGCGTGTAAGCGCCTGCGAGCGTGGCCCGCGCGTCGGTCAGCTCCGCATCGGCGCAGCGGTCGTACTCCCACGGCAGGAACTGCTTCATCAGCCCGAGAAAGCGATCGAGGTGCTCCGCCGGGCCGGGGCGGTCGGCCCAGCAGTCGAGCGGCCCGCCGGGAATCCCTTCGAAGAACAGGATTTCGCAGTTCCCGGTGAGTGTGTAGCCCGGGATGATGAACAGCTCTCCGACGCCAGGGATGATGTTGAACCGCACCGCGGAGAAGTCCGGGTGCTCGGGCCGCGGTGTCATGCCGTGGACGTAGGCCACCGACAGCGCACGCTGCGGCTTGGTGTAGGGCGAGCGCGACGGATCCCGGTCGAACAGCTGCACCAGCTCGCCCTTGCCCGCCGCGACGACGACGAGGTCGTACATTGCGGCGAGCGCATTGAGGTCGGCGGTGGTGACGCCGTGGGTGATGAGCTTGCCGCCCCGTTCCTCGAACAGTTCCAGCCAGCCGGCCATCTTCACGCGCTGGTCCACCGACTGCGCGTAGTTGTCCAGTTTGGCCACCCAGTCCATCACACGGCTGGAGTCCGGGCCCGCGATCGACACGCCGAGGCCCTCGACGCGCACGGTCTGCTCCTCCCACAGGTTGAGCCCGTGGTCGCGTTCGTGCTGCAGCGAGGCGTGGAACATGCACTGCGTGGACATGACCCGCCCGCCACGGATCTCCTCCGGCGTCCGTGCCGACATCACCGTGACGTCGTAGTCGTGTTCCCGCAGCGTCAACGCGAGCTGCAGACCAGACTGGCCCGCGCCGACGACGAGGATCTTACGCATGTGCTCGTATCCTTCCCGGTTCCGACAGTTCCGCGAGCGACAACGTGTACGTCACGAGCTCACGCAACGCTTCCGCAGTGGATGCGGGGTTCCGGGCGTCGCAGGTGATCAGCGGAACGCTGGGGTCGAGAGCCAACGCCTCGCGCACCTCGTCCAGATCGTGCTGCAACTCGTCGTTGAACCGGTTGACCGCGACGATGAACGGCAGGTCCGAGTCGTTCTCGAAGTAGTTGATCGCCGCGAACGACTGGTCGATCCGCCTGGTGTCGACAAGCACGATGGCACCGAGCGCACCACGGGAGAGGTCGTCCCAGAGGAACCAGAACCGCGCCTGTCCGGGGGTGCCGAACAGGTACAGCAGCAGGTCGGAATGCAGCGTAATGCGACCGAAGTCCATGGCAACGGTCGTCGTTGACTTGGTGCCGTCCAGTGGCAGGTCGTCGACGCCGGTGCCGGCCTCGGTCATCCACGCCTCGGTGTTGAGCGGGGGCACCTCCGACACCGACCCGACGAACGTCGTCTTGCCGACTCCGAAGCCACCGGCTATCACGATCTTCGCGGAAACCGTGAGCAGGCCGGCGTCGTCGTCGCCCGGTGAGGGCGTGCCCGCTCGGTCAGACCGGTAGCCGCTTGAGTCCATCGAGGATCCTCTCGAGTACGTTCCGATCGTGCTGGTATGCGTGCGCCGTGGGGTGAATGTAGATCGCCCCCTGCGCTGCCAGGTCGCTGACCAGGACCCGCACGACCCCGAGCGGAACGTTGAGCAGCACCGACAGCTCGGCGATCGACACCCGGGTGCGGGCACGCTCGTACAGCTGGCGTGACTCCGGCATCAACGAGTCACTCAGGCTCGGGTCGTACTGCGGCACCGAGATCAGCGTTTCGACCAGCAGGTCGTATCGCGACTTCGTTCTGCCACCGGTGAGCGCGTAGGGCCGGATTCGCTTACTGCGCATCCTCTTCTGGCCCGCCCTGTTCTCTGTGGACACTGTGATCACATCCTCGCGCGGTGGTCAGGCCTGCGCCCGCCGGGCGGTCAGCACGCGTCGGAGGTCGGCACGGATCTCGGGGGTCAGTGCGTGGCCCGCGTTGCGCACGAACTGCGTCATCTCGTACGCCACGACCTTCATGTCACAGTCGGGTCCGGTGAGGACAGCCAGTCCCGCGCCGGAGCCGATCCCCATGAAGAGGAAGTACCCGTGCGTGAGCCGGATGATGATCTGCTCGCACGTGCCCTTGTCGAACAGCGTCGCACTGTTGCGCGCGAGGCTGAGGAGTCCACTCGCGATCGCCGCCAGCTGCTCGGCGTCCTCGTTGGTCACCGCGTCCGACGCGGTGAGCGGGAACCCGTCGGCCGACATGATCAGCGCGTGCGTGACACCGTGGACCTTGCGGACGAAGTCGTTGATCAGCCACGCGAAGTTCTGGTTGTTGGAGCTGTCGATGTCGGCAGTCACTGCTTTCCTTCAGTGCTCGAGTCCGCTTCACCACTGGGGCGCTGCTCGTCCCGTGCCGCCTGCTCGCCGTCGGTGAACGCGTCGAGGTCGGCGAGGAGCTTGTCGTGTCCGGCCTCGACCGACTCCGCGGGCTCGGCGGTGGGGGGCGCCGGAGTGCTTTCACCGGAGGGGTTCTTGAGGCTGCGGGACACACGGCGGGGCAGCCCGCTCGATGTCGTACCACCCACGACGGGAGCGGGCACCGTCCGCGGCCGCGGCGACGGCGCCGGCCGGGGGGCGGGTGCCGTCGTACGCCGGGGCAGCTCGCCGCCCGGCGAGCGCGGCGTCGTGGAGAACATGCCGGCAGCCGCGGGCGCGGCCTGCTCGGCCGGGGCTGTCCTGCCCCTGCCGTTCTGGGCGAAGATCACCGTCTGTGTACCGGACCAGTTCGCCTCGGGCAGCTCGGACACCAGCTCGGCCGGCAGCAGCACGGTCGCGGTCGTTCCGTGAGGTACCCGGCGGTCGAGCGTCACGCGCATGCTGTGGCGGCCGGCGAGCCTGCGCACCACGGCGAGTCCCATGTGCCGCACCGCATCGTCGTCGAGCACGGGCGCGTGCGAGAGCCGGTCGTTCAGTTCACGCAGGCGTTCCGGCGGGAGGCCGATGCCCTCGTCCTCGATCCGGATGAGCACGCTGCCCTGTTCGGTGAGGTGCGCGCTGACCCGCACCGGCGAGTTCGGCGGCGACTGGTTCGCGGCGTTGTCGAGCAGCTCGGCGAGCAGCCGGCTCAGGTCCTCCGCGGCGAAGCCCACCACGCCGAGTGACACGACCCGGCCGATGGTGATCCGGGAGTACTGGTCGATCGACGACATCGCCGCGCGCACCATGTCGACCAGCGGCGAGGTCTCCGACGCCGCGTCGCTCGCGTCCCGGCCGGCCAGCACCCGGAGGTTCTCCGCGTTGCGCCGCAGCCGGGTGGCGAGGTGGTCCAGCCTGTACAGCTGCGCGAGCCGGTCGTGGTTGTCCTCGTGGGTCTCCATCTCCTCGAGCTCGGAGAGCAGTGAGTCCACGATGTTCAGGTCACGCAGCGCGATGCTGGCGCAGATGTCGACCAGTGCCGTTTCCGGTTCACTGTCCCGGGTTTCGACCGGCGCGGCCTCGATCGCGGGTCTCTCCGCCGTGTAACGCGGAGGATCGAGGAGCTGCGCCGCCACCACCCGGGAACGGTCGATCAACACCCGTGAGCGGTCCAGCAGCTTGCGCGTTCTCGCCCGCCTCGCCATGCAGTTCACTACTTTCTCGTCGCGTACGGGCCCGGTGGATCGGTCACCCCCTGACCAACGCCCGCTATGCAAGCAGAGACAGCCGCTCTTGTCCACAACGGGTCGACGTTTCGTCGCTAACAGTCACCCGCCCGCAGCGGCGATCGTGAATGGTGACCAAGGGCGCACGGACCCTGCATCGACGGCACCCGGTCAGGCTTGGCAGGATACGGCCCTCGAGACAGAGCAGAGTGGGACGCGACCGTGGAAGGATCTCGAGTGAACTCCCAGACCACTCAGGTGGACGATCTGCGGCTGGTCGCCTTGCCCAGCGCGCTGAACTGCACGGATCTGTTCGTTCGGTTCTCGCTCACCGAATGGTCCTTACCGGCCCTCCTCGACGACGTCACCGTCGCGGCACGTCAGCTCGTCAAGGCAGTGATCGACAACACCGACCCGCGCAGGCCCGGCTTCGTCACACTCCGGCTCCGGGTGGCAGGCGACTGCCTCGTGATCGAGGTGGAGGACGATCAGGTCGCACGTTCGCACGCGGGTGCCCCCACGGTCGCGGGCCGCAGAACCGGCGCCGTTCCGCTGGACGGCCGGGGGAAGCTGGTCTGGTGCGAGGTGCCCCTGCCTCAGGGCGTGACGGCCGCAGGCGTACGGCTTCCCCGGCGGGACGAACGACGCACGCAGATCTCCGAGCCCGCTCCGGCACCGACCCCGCCGGGCGTAATCGACCCCGGTCTGGTCGACCGCGTGCTCGTCGGACTCAAGCGCCGCGAATGGTGACCGGACCCGCCGGCTCGTTCTACGAGCTCTGTGAGCGGCGGCGGGACGTCCGCGCGGAGTTCACCGGCGCGCCGGTGGCCGAGGACGTGCTGCGCCGCATCCTCTCGGCCGCGCACGCGGCGCCGAGCGTCGGGTTGAGCCAGCCGTGGGACTTCGTGCTCGTCCGTGATCCCGGCACCCGCCGCCGGTTCCGGGAGCACGTGTGGTCCGAACGTGAGACCTTCGCCGCCGGACTGACCGGCGAGCGCGCCACGACGTTCTCCCGCATCAAGGTCGAGGGGATCGTCGAGTCGACGCTGGCGATCGTCGTCACCTACGACCCCGACCGCGGCTCCCCCGCCGTGCTGGGCAGGCATGCGATCGCCGATGCCGGGCTGTACTCCGTGTGCCTGGCGATCCAGAACCTGTGGCTCGCCGCCACGGCCGAGGGGCTCGGCGTCGGCTGGGTCAGCTTCTACCGCGAGGAGTTCCTCCAGGAGCTGCTCGGCATCCCCTCCCGCGTGCGCCCGGTGGCGTGGCTGTGCCTCGGCCCGGTCACGCACCTGGAAACGGTGCCCGACCTCGAGCGGCATGGCTGGCGTGAGCGCCTGCCGCTCGAAGCGGTTCTGCACACCGAACGGTTCCGCGACTGAGCTTGCTCCGAACGCGGGCAGTGCTGTGGCAGCAGTCATGATCCGGGCATCTGCGTCGGCGTGGGCAGGAGGAGCGGGGTGGCGAGCAGGAGGACGCCGGAGACGGTGATCGCGGTGAGCGGGCTGGTCAGTGTCGCCAGGATGCCCCAGACCGCGATGAGGGTGGCCTGGACGAGTTTGCTGCTGACGCTCCACGCGGTGAGGACCTGCGCGGCGTGGTTGGCGGGAGTGCGCTGGAGGCGTTCTGTCGCATTGATGGGGTTGAAAATGCCCATGCAGGTGATCAGCAGGCCCTCCACGACGATCACCGTGAGGAGCCCGGCGATGCCGGGTCGGGTGAGGGCGAGGCCCAGCGGGAAGATCGAGCGTAGCCAGGCGGAGATGATCATGACGCGGTGGCGGCCGTAGCGGGCGGCGAGGCGCGCGGACAGGCGGGCACCCACGAAGCCGCCGAGCGCCGGGATTCCGAAGGCGAGACCGTATTGCCAGGCCGAGAAGTGGTAGTGGCCGAGCAGAAGAACGGCCAGTAGCGGAGTGGTGGCCATAATCAGACCGCTGACGGTCACAGAGTTGAGGAACAGACGTCGAAGGACGCTGTCGTGCAGGATGAATCGCCAGCCGTCGAGAAGGCCGCTGGTGCGCGATCCGGTCGGCCGGTCGCGGCTCGCTGCGACGTCGCCCCCGCGAATACGGAGAACTCCGAGCGCGGACAGCAGAAAGCTGAGGGCGTTTGCCGCGACGGTGATGACCGGACCGAACAACGCGATGAGCGCTCCGCCGAACGGCGGGCCCGCCGCGGTCGCCACCCAGTTCGTGCCCTCGAACCTGCCGTTCGCGACAAGGAGGCGGTCGCCGGGGACGAGGTGTTTCAGGTAGGCGCCGGATGCTGCGGTGAACGCGATGCCTGCGGTTCCGGAAATGACTGAGACGAGCAGCAGTTGGCCGTAGGACAGCACGTCGAGGAGATAGGCGATCGGAACGCTCGCCATCGCGAGGAACCGGACCAGGTCCATCACGATCATCACTGGTCGCTTGGCCCGGCGCTCGACCCACGGCCCGAGCGAGACGGCGACAGTTGCGGCGACGGCAAGGCCGGCTGCCTCCAGGAGCGACACGGCGAATGCCGGCGCGTGCAGCACCTGAACAGCGATGAACGGGAACGCCCCGAAGGCGATCCACGTGCCGTAGGTACTCACCGCGTAGGCCGACCACAACCAGCCGAAACCGGACCCCGATCTCACTCGCACGTGCCCCCTTCACAACAACCGGATGGTGACCGCCCGAATCACACCAACCGAACTGCGGCGCGATCAAACAACCTGCTCCCGGCGAGCCACAACGATCAGTTGGGCACGCATACGCTGAAGCGATGGATACGGAGGCATTGCGATCGTTCGTCCGGGCGGTCGAGCTCGGGCAGCTGCAACGTGCCGCCGACGAGCTGGGCGTTACGCAACAGGCGGTCTCCAAACGGATCGCCGCCCTGGAGCGCGAGCTGGAAGTCCGTCTGTTCACCCGCACCGCCCGAGGAGTCGAGCTGACGCTCGATGGTCAGGCGCTTCTCCCGCATGCTCGAAGCATCGTCACACGTGTCGAGCGCGCTGTGACTGCGGTCAAGCCCGGCTCCCGGGCTCTCCGGATCGACGTGCTCGGCCTGCGAAGCGCGCAGGCCGTTGTTCTGCACGATTACTGGCGCGCGCATCCCGAAACCGAACTCGACGTGGTGACCCTCAGGGTGAACGACCCACGCGTGGCGGTCGCCGCCGTCGAATCAGGCGATATCGACGCCTCGTTCCGTACGGTCACCGACCAGACCACGCTGCCACCCGACGTGCACATGATCCACGCGTTCGACTCGCCGCTGGAACTTCTCGTCGGCCCACGGCATCCACTCGCTTCCGCGCGAGGACTGACGCCACCGCAGCTGCGCAAACATCGGATCTGGGTGCCGGGTATCGCACCTCGCAGTGAATGGGCGGAGTTCTACGATCAGCTCGCCACCGACTTCGACCTCCGCATCGACGCTACGGGCCCGAACTTCGGCAACGAAGTTCTCCAGGAGACCCTCGCCGGCTCCGCAGACGTGGCGACCCTCGTCGGCGCGCGCGACCGGTACATCTGGCCGACGAGCTACGACCTGCGCCGCATCCCGATCGTCAATCCGACGTTCGCATACCCGCTCTCGCTCATCCTCCCCAGAACGAATGTGCACCCAGGGCTCCGGGCGATCATCAACCACCTCGGCAGTCTGCCGACGCCCCCCGATTCCACCTGGCGTCCATCCTGGGCAACGACATCGCGGTCGCATCATGGCCGGCAACAGCTGAGTCAGCGCACGGCGGCACGGACCAGCTCGACGGGGTGATGCGCCCGGCGGGTGGTGCCGTGCGCGATCTGCTGGCGGCAGGACACACCCGTCGCCGCGATGATCGTGGCCGGGGGTTCCGCCCGCACCGCGGGGAACAGCCGGTCGGCGCCCACAGTCATCGAGAGGTCGTAGTGTTCTGCCTCGAAACCGAACGAACCGGCCATGCCACAACATCCGGCGTCGAGCTCGACGACCTCGGCGCCCGGGATGCGCTGCAGCAGCGCGACCGTGGCCGCGGTGCCGACCTCCGCCTTCTGGTGGCAGTGGCCGTGGAACAGGATGCGCCTGCCCGCTGGCCAGCTGGCGTCAGCCAGTGGAAGGCGGCCGTCGTCGATGGCCTCCGCCAGCACCTCCTCGACCTGGCGGACGCGGCCCGCGACCGCCACCGCTGCAGGGTCGCCCGGTAGTAAGGACAACGTCTCGTCCCGGAGCGTCAGCACGCAGGACGGCTCGCAGCCGACGATCGGCGCGTCCGACCCGGCGAGCAGCTCCACCAGGTGGCCTGCCTTGCGTTTCGCGTCGTCCACGAGTCCCTTGGACAGGCTCGACCGGCCGCAGCAACCGCGCGTCACCAGACGCACGCGATACCCGGCGCGTTCGAGCAGCTCGACAGCGGCTCGCCCGATCGCCGGTTCCGTGTAAGTGGTGAAGGAATCCGCGAGGAACAGGATCTCGCCCAGCGGCGCGGAATGCGCGGCGCCCCGCCTGCGGAACCAGGCGCCGAGATGCCGCCGCTCGAACCGGGGCAGCGGCCGGTTCGCGGTGATCCCGAGGTGGCGCTGCATGGCCCGGCGCAGTGGGCGCAGCCTGCCGGGCAGGTTCGACAACGGCGCCGTCGCCGCGCCGAGCCGGTTGAGCAGGCGGATCGCGCCGAAGACCCGGGACCGTAGCGGCACGCCATGCAGGTCGTGGTGGTGCGCGAGCGCCTCGGCCTTGAGCGTGGCCATGTCCACACCGAGCGGACATTCGGTCTTGCACGCCTTGCACATCAGGCACAGGTCGAGCACCTCGTGCAACCGCTGATCGCCGAGCGCGGACTTAGGGTCCGGTTCGGACAGTGCCTTGACGAGTGCGTTGGCCCGTCCGCGCGTGGAGTCCTCCTCCTCTCGGGTGGCCATATAGGACGGACACATCACGCCGTTCGTGTTCTTGCGGCACAGGCCGATGTTCATGCACCGGTCGGCGGCCGCCCGCATCCCGCCGACGACCTCGAACGACAGCTTGGTGCGCAGCGGCCCCGGTGCGGGTAGCGCAGGGTCGCGCAGGTGCTCGGTCATCGGCGGCGCGTCGACGATCTTGCCGGGATTGAGGATGCCGCGCGGATCGAACAGCCGCTTCACCTGGCGCATCGCCTCGTACAACTCGTCACCGAAGATCTCCCGGTTGAACTCGCTGCGGGCGAGGCCGTCGCCGTGCTCGCTGGAGTTGACGCCGCCGTAGGCGGTGACGAGATCCTTGACCTCCTCCGCGACCGCCCGCATCGTCGCGATCTGGCCCGGCTCGGTGAGGTCGACGAACGGGCGGACGTGCAGGCAGCCGACCGAACAGTGCCCGTAGAAGCCCGCCCGCAGGCCATGCCGGTCGAGGATCTCCTTGAACCGGGCGGTGTAGTCGGCCAGGTGCTTCGGATCGACCGCGGTGTCCTCGACGAACGCCAGCGGTCTGCGCGTGCCCACACTGGCGGCCATCAGCAGGCCGAGGCTGGACTTGCGGACCTTCAGCAGCGCTGCCTGCTGCTGGGCTGTCACGGCTTCCAACGTGCGGTAACCGTGGTTGTGCTTGCGCCACAACGCAGTAAGGCTCCGCAGCCTGGCGATGAGTTCGCGCTCGTCGTCACCGGTGAAGCTGACGAACAGCAGCGCATCGGGATCGCCTTCGAGGATGGTGCTGAGCGAGGCGTACTCGATCTTCTTCCGCGATAGGTCCACAATGGTGCGATCCATCAGCTCCACGGCGGCGGGGTCACAGGAGAGGGCGTCCTCGGTCGCCGCGATGGCGGCCTGTGTGGCGGTGAAGTGCCCTACCGCGATCACCGTGTGCCGCGGTTTCGGCACGAGGTCCACGAGTGCGCTGGTCGCCACCACGAGCGTGCCCTCGGCACCCACGACGAACTTCGCCAGATCGAACGGCGCCGCGCCGGCGAGCCGGTCGAGCCGGTAGCCGGTCGCGCGGCGCCAGAACTCAGGGAAGCCACGCTCGATCGCATCCCGGTTGTCCTTCACCAACGCAGGAAGCTCCCGGTACAGCGCGCCTTCGAGTGTGGCCGCCGCCGCAACGTGCGGCAGCCGAGCGGAGCTGACCGGTGCGAAATGAGCCGTGGAGGCATCCGAGAGCACCACGTCGAGCTCGCGAACGTGGTCGATCGTCATGCCGTAGCGCACCGAACCGCTGCCGGCGGAGTTGTTGCCGATCATGCCGCCCAGGGTCGCGCGGTTGCTCGTGGACGTGTCCGGGCCGAACATCAGCCCGTGCGGGGCAGCAGCCTGGTTCAGCTGGTCCTGCACCACACCCACCTGAACGCGCGCGGTCCGCGCCTCGGGATCCAGCTCCACGATGTTGTTGAGGTGACGGGACATGTCGAGGACGAGCCCGGCGCCGACGGTCTGCCCGGCGAGGCTGGTGCCTGCGCCGCGCGGCACGATGGGCACCTCGTGCTCACGCGCGGCCGCCACGGCAGCGGCCACATCGTCGGCGTCGCGGGGAAACACCACGCCCAGCGGCATGATCGAGTACATGCTGGCATCGCGGGAGAACAGGTGCCGGGTGTAGTCGTCGAAGCGCACGTCCCCGGCGACCTCGCGCCGGAGCCGCTGTTCCAGCTCGCCGGTCACGCGTCCGCCCTCCGCGCCAGCACCCGCAGCGCGGCGTCGATGCCACCGGCGCGCACCGGCACACCCGCCAGCTCGAGGCCCAGCTGCACCCCGGCGAGCGTCCCGGCGAGCGACACGTCGTTGAAGTGGCCGAGGTGACCGATGCGGAAGACCGTTCCCGCCAGCCTGCCCAGCCCCGCACCCAGTGACATGTTGAACCGGTCGAGAATGACCTCGCGGACCTTGTCCGCATCGTGCCCCTCGGGCACCACCACGGCGGTGAGCGCCGCGGAGTGTTCGCGTTCGTCGAGGCACAGCACGTCGAGACCCCAGGCGCGCACCGCGGCCCTGGTCGCCTCGGCGTGCCGCAGGTGCCGCACGAAGACGTCGGCGAGCCCCTCGTCGGCGAGCATGTGCAGCGCCTCCCGTAGCCCGTAGAGGAGGTTCGTTGCCGGTGTGCTGGGGAAGAAGCCTCGCCGGTTGGCTTCCAGGATGGGGCGCCAGTCCCAATAGGACCTCGGCAGGGACGCGGTCTCCACCGCCTGCAGGGCCTTGCCGCTCAGCGCGTTGAACCCCAGGCCGGGT
The DNA here is from genome assembly GCF_040645195.1 of Saccharomonospora sp. NPDC046836. NCBI lineage: Bacteria > Bacillati > Actinomycetota > Actinomycetes > Pseudonocardiales > Pseudonocardiaceae > Saccharomonospora > Saccharomonospora sp. NPDC046836. Next base: position 40,230 of record NZ_JBEYXW010000002.1, on the reverse strand, counting down.
GGCAGCATCAGGCCCTTCTGCGAGCAGGCGATGGTGACGTCCACCCCCCACTCATCGTGCCGGTAGTCGATGGATCCGAGTGAGGAGATCGTGTCCACGAGCAGCAGGGCGGGATGGCCCGCATCGTCCATCGCGCGCCGGATGTCAGCGATACGACTGGTCACGCCGGTCGAGGTTTCGTTGTGTACCACGCACACGGCTTTGATGACGTGCTCGCGGTCGGCCGCGAGCCGTTCGGCGAGCGTCGCGGGATCGGCACCGTGCCGCCAGTCGCCCGGCACGAAGTCGACCGTCAGCCCGAGCCGCTCGGCAAGCTCTCGCCAGAGTGTCGCGAAATGGCCCGTTTCGAAAGCAAGTACCCGATCGCCAGAACTCAGGGTGTTGACCAGTGCCGCTTCCCACGCTCCGGTACCCGACGACGGATAGCTGACGACCGGGCCCGCGGTGCCGAAAACGGGTTTGATCGCGTCGAGAATGTCGAGCGTGAGCCGGGCGAACTCGGGGCCGCGATGGTCGATCGTGGGCGCCGACATGGCGCGCAGAACCTGCTCGGGAACGTTGGTCGGGCCGGGAATCTGCAGGAAGTGCCGGCCGATCGGCTGTGCCATCGGATTCTCCATCGGTCTATTCAGGACTCTTGACGGTCAAATGTGTCGCGCGCCATACTTCCCCGGTGCGAGATCATGCTTTCGCATTACGGAATAACTGAATTCCGTCGCGGCCACGAGCCAACGTCTGCCTCGAGGAGCCACATGTCCATACAAATCTATTCGATCATTGGCCTTGTCCTCATTTTTCTCCTCGCGACACTGCGCTCTGTGAACATGGGTGCGGTTGCCTTTCTCGGAGCCTTTCTGATCGGCGTTTTCATCTTCGACGAAACGGAAGACGACCTGTTCTCCGGTTTTCCCGGCGATCTGTTCGTCGTACTGGTCGGGGTGACCTTGCTGTTCGCCATCGCCAAGAACAACGGCACGGTCGACTGGCTGATTCACGCCGGTGTGCGCGCCGTGCGAGGCAGAATCGCACTCATCCCGTGGGTGATGTTCCTGGTGACGAGCCTGCTGACGATGGTGGGCGCTGTCGTGCCGGGCGCGGTGGCCATCATGGCGCCGATCGGGCTGAACTTCGCGACACGCTACCGGATCAACCCGCTGCTGATGGGTCTGCTCATCATCAACGGCGCCAGCGCCGGCGGCTTCTCCCCCATCAGCATCTTCGGCAGCATCACCAACGGGGTCGTCGAGCGTAGCGGTCTGCCCGGCAGCCCGGTGCTGCTGTGGGTCAGCTCGTTCGTCTTCAATGCCGCGCTCAGCGTGGTGGTGTTCTTCCTCTTCGGCGGCAAGCAGCTGCTGCGCAGGCGGATCACCACCACCGAGGAACCGCCTGCGGGGCCGGACAACGACTCCGGCGGCTCCATCGGCGACGAGCCGGCCGGTGGTGCCGGCACGACGACGGCGACCCGGACGAGCGCGCCGGCGGTCACCGCGGTGAGGCTGAACGCGCAGCGGACCGTGACCCTCATCGGCCTCGTCGTCCTCGCGGTCGGCGCGCTGGCGCTGGAGTTCGATGTCGGCCTGCTCGCGCTCAGCATCGCGACCGTCATCTGTGTCCTGTCTCCGCAGGCCACGAAGGGCTGCGTCGCGCAGGTCGCCTGGCCGACCGTCCTGCTGATCTGTGGTGTGGTGACCTACGTGAGCCTGATGGAACGCGTCGGAACCATCGAGTTCCTCGGTGACAGCGTCGCCGGAATCGGCATCCCGTTGCTGGCCGCCTTCGTGATCTGCCTCATCGGCGGCGCGGTGTCGGCGTTCGCGTCGACGACCGGCATTCTCGGCGCGCTCATCCCGCTCGCGGTGCCGTTCCTGCTCACCGGTCAGGTCGGCGCGGTCGGCCTGATCATCGCGCTCGCACTGTCGTCGTCGGTGGTGGACTCCTCGCCGTTCTCCACCAGCGGTGCGCTCGTGGTCGCCAGCGCACCGGAGGAAGTGCGGGACACCGTGTTCCGCAGGCTGATGGTCTGGGGCATGAGCATGATCGTCGTAGCGCCCGTGACCGCCTGCCTGATCTTCGTCGTGCCGGGCTGGCTCTGACGCGATGGGAGCTCGCCGGCGCGGCCGTTCCAGGCGGCGCCGGCGGGCAACGGGCGGAACAGTCTCTAGACTCTGTGCATGAGCGAGGGAATGCGCACGGTTCTGTCGGCCTTCCGCGTGCTCGAGGAAGTCGCCTACGCCCAGCCTGTCGGGGTCGGCGAGCTCGCGCGCAGGCTGAGCCTGCCGAAGAGCACCGTGCAGCGCTCCCTGCGGACATTGTGGACGGCCGGCTGGATCTGCCCGGACGGCGCCGAGACCACCCGGTGGGTGCTCACCACGCGCGCCCTGCACATCGGGCAGCGCGCGATCGCCGACATCAGTGTGCGCGACGCGGCCGCCGCCATCATGCACGAGCTGCGCCGGGAGACCGGGGAGACCGCGCATCTGATGGTGCGCCAAGGTGATCGCGCGGTGCTGATCGAGCGCGTCGAGACCGACCATCCCATCCGCGCGGTGATCGCACTGGGCAGTGCCGTCCCACTCCACGGATCGTCCAACGGCAAGGCGATGCTCGCCTGGCTTCCGGCCGAGCAGGTACAGGACATCCTCGGCGAACGGCTGGAACGCTACACCGGCAACACGATCGTCGACTGGGCCGAGTTCTTCGCCGAGCTGGAGCTGGTGCGCACCCGTGGCTACGCCTCGAACGTCGGCGAGTGGCGAACCGACATCACGGCTGTCGCCTCGCCGATCTTCGACCACGAGGGCCAGCCCGTGGCGAGTATCTCGGTATCGGCGCCCGCCAGCCGGATGCCCGAGGAGCTGCGGGGGTCCTACGGCAAACTGGTGATCGAGGCAGCGCAGCGCATCAGCGCGACTCTCGGCTGTCGCCGTCCCGCCTGAGCGCGGCACGGCGGTTCACCGGCCCCGCCACTGGGGCGTGCGCTTGTCGACGAAGGCCGTGACGCCCTCGTGGAAGTCCGCGCTGCCGTAGCACATCACGACCAGGTCGTCGCCGGACGGCAGGCTGTGTTCCCGCAGTCGGCGCATCGCGACCTTGGCTGCGCGCATCGTCAGCGGCGCCTGCGCGGCCAGCTGCTCGCACAGCCGCGTCACGCGACTGTCGAGTGTGGACTCTTCGACGACCTCGGAGGCCAGACCGGCCTGTAACGCATCCGCGGCGTCGACAAAGCCTGCCGTGTAGATGAGGTGGATGGCCCTGGCGGCACCGATCAGGTGCGCGAGCCGGGCGTAGTTGGCCATCGACAGACAGTTGCCGACCGTGCGGGCGATCGGCAACCCGAACCGCGCGTTCGGCGTGCAGATCCGCAGATCGCAACAGGCCGCAATGGACAGTCCGCCACCGGTGGCGTACCCGTCGACGACAGCGATCGTCGGCACACGTACCTCTTCCAGCCGTGTCAGGACCGCCTCGATCCGGCGCTCGTAGGCGAGACCGTCCTCGGCGCCGTGAAAATCCAGGAACTGCGCGATGTCGGTGCCGGCGACGAACGCCTTGTCACCGGCGCCGCGCAGCACCGCCACACGCACCGCGTCGTCCGCGTCGACCCGCTCACAGAACTCGACGAGGGCGTCGTACATGGCCCACGTCATCGCGTTGCGTGCCTCGGGCCGGTTGAACGTGGCGACGGCGACGGGTCCGGTGAGTTCGGTCAGCAGCTGGGCGGTCATCCCACGGCTCCCTCGGCTCGTAACGTGCGGATCTCCTCGCCGGTACAGCCCATCGCGCGCAGCAGCTCGTCGGTGTGTTCGCCCAGTCCGGGGGCAGGCCTCCGGATGTCGCCGGGGGTCTGGGTGAGCTTGACGGGGATACCGAGTGCGCGCACCCGGCCCTCGGTCGGATGGTCGAGCTCCACCACCATCTCGCGCGCGAGCGTGTGCGGATCCTCGCAGGACTGTTGATAGTCCCGGATGGGCCCGGCCGGGACACCGGCTTCGAGGAGTGCCTCGACCCAGTCGTCGACATCGCGTTCCCGCAAGGTCACGCCGAGTTCCGCGGCCAGTTCGGCACGCCGCCGCACGCGGTCGGTATTGGTGACGAACCGCGAGTCCGCCACCAGGTCCGGTCTGTCGAGCACTGTGCACAGTCGCTGCCAGAGGCGCTCGTTGTTGGCGCCGATGGTGAGGTACCCATCGCGCGCGGGCAGCGCCTGGTAGGGCGCGTTGACCCGGTGCGCTGAGCCGAGTCGCTCTGGCGCCTGCCCGGTCGCCCACAGCTCGGCGGTTTCCCAAATGGACAGTGCGAGCGCCGCGTCGTAGAGCGAGGTGTCCACGGCCTGACCCTGTCCCGTCTTCTCCCGCGACAGGCACGCGCTGAGGATGCCGATCGCGCAGAACAGGCCCGCGGACAGGTCGGCGACGGGCACGCCACACTTGACGGGGTCGCCGTCCACGTCACCGGTGACGCTCATGACGCCCGACATCGCCTGCGCGATCAGGTCATAGCCGGGCCGCTGCGCGTACGGCCCGGTCTGACCGAAGCCGGAAATGGACGCGTACACGAGCCGCTCGTTGTGTGCCCGCAGCGCCGGATAGTCCACGCCGAGCCGGGCCGCCACGCCCGGCCGGAAGCTCTCGACGACGACGTCGGCACCGCGCACGAGGCGGTAGAAGGCGTCCCTGCCACCGGGATGCTTGAGGTCGAGCGCGATGCTGCGTTTGTTGCGGTTGACCGCGAGAAACGCAGCGCTCTCCCCATGCGGCAGGCGATGCCCGGTCGCCTGCCGCGTGGCGTCACCGGTGCCCATGGGCTCGACCTTGATCACGTTCGCGCCGAGGTCGCCGAGTAGCTGACAGCAGTAGGGACCGGCCATGACCTGGGTCAGGTCGATGACCGTCAGGTGGTCGAGCGCGAACGCCATAGTTACCCGCCCTGATCGAACCGGCGCTGTGCCGTGTTACGGCACAGCTGTTCAGACACGGCACGACTGTACGAGTGTTGCCGTCGAGGGGTCAAGAGACTCGCGGTCGACGGTCTGGTGCGGGATGGTGACGGAATGACGTTCGAGTCCCTGGCACGAAGGCACCCGGCCTCCGGCGCGACCGCGGTGACGATCGGCGGCAGGCAAGTGCACCTGCTCGACCGCGCGCGGATCTACGCCTGCGGGATCACGCCCTACGACGTCACCCACCTCGGACACGCCGCCACGTTCGTCTGGGTGGACATCCTGCGCCGCGTACTTCGCGTGCTCGGCGTCGAACCGATCGTCTGCCGCAACGTCACCGACGTCGACGATGTGCTCCTGACCGCGTCCCGGCAGGCCGGTATCGCCTACGAGCACTTCGCCGCCTTCCAGGAGTTCCGCTTCGCCGGCGACATGGCGGCACTCGGCGTGCGGGCCCCGGATTTCGAGCCGCGGGCGCACAGCTACATCGACCCGGTGATCCGGCTCGCGGCGGCGTTGCTGGAGACCGGCACCGCCTACGCCCGCGCCGGGTCCGTCTACTTCCGCGGTCGCGGCGTCATGACACGTACCGGGCTCAACGAGTCGGACGCACTGCGGATCGCGGCCGAGTACGGCGGCAGGCCAGATGACCCCGCCAAGGAAGATCCTCTGGATGTCGCCGTCTGGCAGGCCGCCGAGCCGGGCCACCCGGCGTGGGACTCGCCGTGGGGGCCGGGTCGGCCGGGGTGGCATGCCGAATGCGTCGCGATGTCGGGCTCCGTGTTCGGCGTCGGCGTTGACTTCCACGCCGGGGGTGCCGATCTCCGTTTCCCGCATCATGCCTACCACGCGCGAATAACCGAGGCGTTCAGCGGCGTGACGCCGTACGCACGGGCGTGGCTGCACGTCGGAACCGTGCTGGTGGATGGGCGAAAGATGGCGAAATCGGCCGGCAATCTCGTGCTGGTCGACGAACTCTTGTCCAGCTATCCGGCTGCCGTCGTCCGGCTCGCTCTCATCGACCGCCCGTGGAACGAGAGTTGGGAGTACACACGCGCGGCACTCGACTTGGCAGCCGTTCGGCTCGAGCAACTGCACCGTGCTGCTGGGAGGCCCATCGAGACGCGCTCGTCCGAGGTCGAGCGGATTCGGTTGCTACTGGCCGATGAGCTGAACGTGTCTGGGGCGCTCGATCTTGCTGTTGAGACCGGTGGTCGTGCTGCTCGGATGTTGGTTGCGGCGTTGGGACTTGCTTGATCTTGCCGGATTTCGGTTTGAGTGGTTGGGTTTCAGGCACGCCTTCGGCGCGCCGTGTGAAACTGTCGCTCCACGGGGCGACTTGGTCTCACTGTCCACTAGCGACAGTTCCCCACGGTCCGGGTATCGTTGTCGTCTTACTTGTAGTGGTCTACTCGTTTGCGGTATGATCGGTCTTGTGGGGAATTCGTTGTTAGGTCAACAGATTCGAGACCAGATCTTGGCTCTCAATCAGGTCAAGATGCGTGCTGACGCCTTGTTGCATAGGGCCGTGAGCTTGCTCGATGAGGATCTGGGACATACACCCGATGCGGCTGCTGAATTGGCGTTGCTGTTGTCGGTTAGTGAGCAGCACGCTCGGCGGGTTCTGGATCTGTCCACTGTGCTGGTTCATCGGCTTCCGCAGACTTTGACTGCCATGGAGTCCGGTGTACTCGATTCCTATCGGGCATACAAGGTTGCCAGCGCTACCGCCTGGCTCGACGACGAGCAAGCTCGCGAAGTCGACTCGGCCGTCGCCCCCAAACTGGAAGGTAAGAATCCCCATCAAGTGCGGCGGGTTGCCACGTACTGGGCGATGAAAGCCGATCCTGAGGGCGCTGCTCGAAGGGCTGCCGTTCGCCGGAGCGAGCGGTCGGTGCAGTTGCTGCCCGACGAGGACGGAATGTCCACATTGCTCGCTGACCTGCCTGCCGAGGTTGCCTCATCCGCCTACGCTCGGATTGATCGGATGGCCCGCACCCTCCGTGGCACCAACGAATCCCGCACCCTCGACCAACTCCGTGCTGACGTGTTCGCCGAACTGCTGCTCGGTTCGCACACCGCCGGTTCCGGAGCCAAGGCCGATGTCCACGTCTACGTCGATCTGACCACCCTCGCCGGATTGAACGACAATCCCGCACAGTTGGCCGGTTATGGTCCGATTCCCGGCTCGGTGGCATGGGAAATCGCCCACCAGCCCTCCTCGACCTGGCAGCGGATCGTCACCGATCCCCTCACCGGAGCGCCGGTCGACGTGGGGCGACAACGGTATCGCCCGCCGGCGGTCACCGACGAATTCGTGCGAGTCCGGGATCGCGAATGCCGCTTCCCCTCGTGCCATCGGCCCGCGCACTTCGGCGACAACGACCACCACACCCCGTGGAACCGCGAGGGAACTACCAACAAGGCGAATCTGGTCAACCTCTGCCGCCGGCACCATCGACTCAAGGACCGACCCGGGTGGACCTACCACCTCAAGCGAGAAACCGGCGCAGTCACCGTCACCACACCCACCGGGGGCACATACACGAGCCACCCCGAACCCCTCCACGACCCACCCTGGTGACTCGACCATCATCGGGTAACGATCAACGGTGGAGGGTGTCTTGAGTGGCGAACTCGTGAAGAGCCTGCTGGAAAGAACGGCTCGGGCTCTTCCGGCCTGGCACGTCGCGGATCTCGACGGGTGGTGGCTACGCCACTCCCCTGGCTGTTCCTGGTGGGTGGGAACGGTGCTGCCACACAGTGCCGCCTCGCCGGAGGACCTGGCGAAGCGGATCGGTGGGGCGGAACAGTTCTATGCCAGCCGCAACGCCGCCGCCCGGTTCCAGATCAGCCCCGGTGCGTGCCCGGCCGAACTCGACGCCGTCCTGGCGGAGCGTGGCTACCGCCGTCACAGCGTGATCTCGTTGCAGGTGGCCTCGACCGCACAAGTCGTTGCGCCGCCGGGCTCACTGCGGGTGCGCCCGGACGACCAGCCGACCCGCCCCTGGTTCGAGAGCTGGAACGCCGTGCAGGGTCACGTTACGGACGCGCGCATGCTCCACCGTGTCGAACAGCCGCCTGCCTACGCCTCGGCACTCCGCCTGTACGAGCGGGCGGGTTTCCGCGAACTGAGTCCTTTCCACTACCGCACCGCGGGGTGAGACCGACCCCGGTCGCAAATGTCCGTTGTGTTGCCGTGTCACCTGCTCGCACCCGGGGTACTGTTTCGCCACAGGGCCTGGTGGTATCCGTCATGGGGTGGGGACAGGCGGTGGGGACAACGACTGCGACTTCGGAGCCGGGCGCACCACGGCGGCTGCTGATCGTGTCGGCGACGATGGGTGAAGGGCACAACGCGACCGGTCGCGCGCTCGGGGCCGCGGCCCGGCAGGTCTGGCCCGAGGTCGACGTGCAATGGGTCGATGTGCTCGACGCGATGGGCCGTGGCACAGGACCGCTCTTCCGCCGCATCTACGCGGTCAGCGTAACCCGGCTGCCGTGGCTCTACGAGTTCTTCTACGCCTCGATCTGGCGGCACCGCTGGTTCGCGCGCGCAGCCAAACGCGTCATCGGGGCGTGGAGCGGCCGGCGCCTCGCCCCCCACATCGACCGGGCCCGCCCCGACCTGGTGCTGTCGACCTACCCGATGGGCACCACCGGCCTCGAGTGGCTCCGCCGCCACCGGGGCCTCGCGATACCCACGGCCGCATGGATCTCCGACTTCGCCCCGCACCCTTCGTGGGTACACGAGGGTGTGGACGCCAACCTGGTCATGCACGACGTCGCGGTCGCACCGGCCCGCCGCGAGGTTCCTGGCGCCCCGGTGAAGGTCTCCGCTCCCCCGGTGCCGGCCATCTTCGCCATCGGCGAACGGAAGGCCGCCAGGCAACAGCTCGGGTTACCGGAGTCCGGCCTCGTCGCGCTCGTCTCGGGCGGGTCACTCGGCTTCGGCCGCGCCGGCACAACCGCGCGCGAACTGCTCGACGGCGATCCGGACGCCCACGTCCTGGTGGTCGCCGGGTACAACGACCGGCTGCAGCGCACGCTGCGCCGGGAGTTCGCCGGCGACCACCGGGTCCACGTGCTCGGCTGGGTCGACGACATGGCCCGCCTCATGACCGCCGCCGACCTCGTCGTCACCAACGCCGGTGGGGCGACCGCGCTGGAAGCCCTCGCCTGCGGCCGCGCCGTCGCGGTACACGACCCGATCGCCGGGCACGGCCGCGCCAACGCCCAGCTGATGGCCGACGCCGGGCTCGCCGTCGTCTGCACCCGCCCCGGCGAGCTGGCACACACGGTGCGGCAGTTCGCCACCGAACCACGACGGCTGCGCGCGCTCGAAGACGCGGCACTGCGCCACGCGTCGGCACACCGGCTCGAAGACGACCTGCGTGCACTCGCCCGAACCGCGCAGCAACCGCGGTCGCGCCCGCTGCCCGCGCCGGACGCGCTGTTCCTGCACGCCAGCACCACGCGGGTGCCGCAGTACGTCGGAACGGTGCTGGTGTTCGAGGCCGGCCCCGCGCTCACCCGTGAAGCCACCGCCGGGCTACTGGCCACCGTGCCCGGCGTCACCGGCCGGCTCCTGCCTGCCACCCTGTTCCGCGCCGCCCGCTGGGACGCCGGCACCGGCATCGACCCGATCCGGCTGGTGGACGAGACGGCGACCGACGACCTCACGAGCGCCGTCGACGAGTTCTTCTCCGAACCGCTGGACTACTCCCGGGCCGTCGGCGCCGCCCGCACCGTCACCGGCCTGCCCGACGGTCGCCGCGCAGTCCTGGTCAAGCTGCACCACGCCCTCGGCGACGGCATGACGGTGCTGCAGGCCCTGCTGTCCGGCACAGACACCAGCACCGGGCTGTCCTGGGCCGTGCGGCCGACGATCTCCATGAACGGCAACGGTTTCCGGCCCGATCCCCGGCGCGTGGCTCGCGGGCTGTGGCGGCTGGCCCGCGCCGGCCGCGCCCCGGTCACCCCGCTCGACGGGCCGATCCCGAGTCCGCAGCGGCAGCACGCGCTGGTGCGCCTGCCCGGCAGGCAGGTCCGCCAGACGGCACGCGCGCTCGGGGTCACCCCCGCCGACCTACTGAAGGCGGTGTTCGCCGACGCGCTGCACGACGTGCTCGACGCCGGAGCCGACACGCGGTTCCGGCTCATGGTGCCGTGGTCGCTGCGTGGCACCGAGAGCCTGCGCACGGCAGGCAACCACACCGGCGCGGTGCCCGCCGACCTGCCGGTGGGTCCCATGAACGCGCGAGACCGGGCGATGCTCGTGGCCGACGCGCTACGGGAGCGCATCGACGCCGGCGTCCCGGAGGCCGCACACACGGTCGTCCGCCTGATCGGCCTGCTGCCGCCGCCGTTGCACGTCGCCGCGGCACGGGCCGTCTATCGCGGCACCTGGTTCAACGCGATCGGGACGATCATGCCGGGGCCGCGCAGGGAGGTCCGGTGGCAGGGCTGCGTGCTGTCCGCGGCGTACCCCGTGCTCGCACTCGCGCCCGGCTCCGGGCTGGCCTGGGGAGCGATGACCTGGGGTGACGGGATCACCATGGTCCTCACCGGCACTCCCCCACATGGCCCGCTGATCGACCGCATCGCCAAGCGCATCGACGCGGTGGTCGCTGAACTGGCCGGTGAGCACGGCGGACCATGAACGACTCGGGCACGGCACTGTGGATCGCTGTCCCAGCCGCGATTCTCGCCGCGGCTGCGTTCGGACTCACCGGGGCGCTACAGCACCGCGCCGCGCGCCGCGTCGAGGGCGGCGGGCCCGTGCAGTGGGGGCTGGTGTTCACCCTGCTGCGCCAGCCGCTGTGGCTGCTGTCGCTGGTCGCCAACGGTCTCGGTATCGCACTGCAGTGGATCGCACTGAGCATGGCGCCGCTGGCCTTCGTCCAGCCGCTGCTGGTCACCGGGCTGGTCTTCGCGGTGTTCTGCACCAGCGCGCTGCGCCGTCAGCGGCCCGACGCCGTGGTGCTGCTCGGCGCGGCCCTGTGTGTTGCCGGGCTCGCCACCTTCTTCGCCATCGCCGAGCCCGAGCCAGGGCACGGGGAGCTGGCGCTCGGCGAGGTCGTGCCGCTGGCGGGCGGACTCGCGGTGCTCATCGGGATCTGCGTTGCCATCGCCGTCCGGCTACCGGGACGGGCGCGCGTACTGGCGCTGGCCACGGCGACCGGGGTGCTCTACGGCGTCACCGCAGGGCTGACCAAGCTGGCCTCCGAGGACCTCCGCAAGGGCGTCGTGACGCTGCTGACGAACTGGCACTTCTACCTCGTCGTCATCTGCGGCGTCACCGGGTTCCTGCTGAGCCAGAACGCGTTCCGGGTCGGGGTGGCACTCTCCCCCGCGCTCGCGGTGATCGTCGCGCTCGACCCGCTGGTCAGCATCGGCGTCGGCGTGCTCTGGCTCGGGGAGAGCCTGCCCAGCAACCCGGCCCAGGTGCTCGGGCAGGTGCTGGGGCTGGCGATCGTCATCGCGGGCATCGCCATCCTCAGCCGGCGGGCGCCGCAGACCGCGCAGGCACCACCCGATCCATCGAGAAGGGAAGCAACATGATCGGACCGGCAACAACCGCCGTGGTGACCGGTGGCTCGTCGGGCATCGGCGCCGCGACCGCGCAGCTGCTGGCGTACCGAGGCTGCCAGGTGCTCGTCGTGGGCCGCGACGCCGTTGCGCTGGCCGGGGTCGCCCGGCGCACCGGAGGCCGCGCGTGCACCACGGACCTCGCCGAACCCGGTGCAGCGGCGCGAGTGCTGGCCGAGGCTGGCGAGGTGGACCTGCTGGTGTGCAACGCGGGCGTGGGCTGGGCCGGCCAGCTGACGGACATGCCCGGCGAGGCCCTCGAACAGCTCGTGCGGACCAACCTGCTCGCCCCCATGCGGCTCGTGCGGGAGGCGTTGCCCGGCATGCTCGCCCGCGGCCGCGGGCACATCGTGCTGGTGTCCTCGATCGCAGGAAGCATGAGCGTGGCGCAGGAAGCGGTGTACTCGGCCACGAAAGCGGGGCTGGACGCCTTCGGCGCGAGCGTGCGCGGTGAGGTCGCCGGGCGCGGCGTCGGGGTCACGATCGTCGTGCCCGGTGTGGTCGACACTCCGTTCTTCGCTCGCCGGGGCGTTCCCTACGCACGGCACCGCCCTCGTCCGGTGCCCGCTGGGAAGGTCGCCACCGCACTCGTCGCCGCCGTCGAACGTGGGAAGGCCGAGGTGTTCGTCCCGCGCTGGCTGCGCCTGCCCGCCCGGCTCCGCGGCAGCGCGCCGGTACTCACCGACGCGCTGCAACGCCGGTTCACCTGACCGCGCGGATCGACTCCTTCAGCGAGCTCATCGTGGCCAGCACAGATGTCGGCTCGTAGCCACAGTGCGCCATGCAGTTCGCGCACCGCGGGTCGCGGCCCCGGCCGTACTTGGTCCACTCGGTTTCCTCGATCAGCTCCTGGTAGGTCTTGGCATGGCCGTCGCTCATCAGATAGCACGGCTTCTGCCAGCCGAACAGCGTGTACAGCGGGACGCCCCACGCCGTGCACTCGAAGTCCACCTTGCCCTCGAGGAAGTCGAGGAACAGTGGGGAATGCACCAGCCGCCAGCGTTTCCGGTTGCCGCCGGCGAAGGTCTTGCGGAACAGTTCCCGCGTTTCCTGCACGCCAAGGAAATGCTGCTGATCCGGCGCCTTCTCGTAGGCGTAGGCCGGCGAGAGCATCAGCGAGTCGATCTCGAGGTCGTCGTTGAGGTAGTCGAGGACGTCGATGACGCTCTGCGGTGTGTCGGTATTGAACACGGTCGTGTTGGTGGTGACGCGGAAACCGCGCCGCTTCACCTCGCGAATGGCCGCGACCGCCTCGTCGAAGACCCCGTCCTTGGCCACCGCGGCATCGTGCCGTTCCCGCAACCCATCAATGTGGACGGTGAACGCGAAGTACTTGGAGGGCTTGAGGTCCAGCTTGTCGAGCTTCTTGCGGAGCAGCACCGCGTTCGTGCACAGGAAAACGTACTTCTTGCGCTTGACGAGCTCGTTGACCATCCGGTCGATCTCCGGGTGCATGAGGGGCTCACCACCGGCGATCGACACCATCGGCGCACCGCACTCCTCGACCGCGGCCACCGCCTGCTCGACCGGCATCCGCTGCTTGAGAATGTGCGCCGGGTGCTGGATCTTGCCGCACCCGCCGCACTTCAGGTTGCAGGCGAGGATCGGCTCCAGTTCCATGATGAACGGGAACTTCTTCCGTCCGCGCAGCTTCTGGGTCACGACATGGCGCGCGACGCGCACGGCTTGGTGCATGGGCATGTTCATCGGTGCCACACCTCCTTGGGAAGGCTGAAGTTCACGGTTTCGGTCGCGGTGGTGCGCTCCTGCGCCTCCACCGTTCCGAGACCGGCCAGGGCATCGACGATCTCGTCCACCAACACCGTCGGTGCCGACGCTCCGGCGGACAACCCGATGGTGCGGGCGCCCACCAGCCATTCGAGGTCGATCTCGTGCACGTTGTCCACCAGGTAGGCCCTGGCGCCCTCACGCTGGGCCACCTCGACGAGGCGGCGCGAGTTCGAGGAGTTCGGCGACCCGGCGACCAGCACGACATCCGATTCGCGCGCGACCACCCGCACCGCGTCCTGCCGGTTGGTCGTGGCGTAGCAGATATCGTCGGAACCGGGCCCACTCAACGCCGGGAACCGAGCACGCAGCGCGTCCACGACGCTCTCCGCCTCGTCCATCGCGAGCGTGGTCTGCATCAGGTAGGAGACCTTCGCCGGGTCCTCCACCTCGAGTGTCTCCACATCCTCCGGTTTCTCCACGAGCACTGTGCGATCGGGCGCCTCGCCCAGTGTTCCCTCCACCTCCTCGTGACCGGCGTGCCCGATGAGGAACACGGTGTGCCCGTCCCGCGCGAACCGCCGCGCCTCACCGTGCACTTTGGACACCAGCGGGCACGTCGCGTCGACGACGTCGAGCCGGCGCACCGACGCTGCGCGTCGCACAGCCGGGGACACACCGTGCGCCGAGAACACGACGGTCGCGTTCTCCGGCACCTCGTCGAGCTCGTCCACGAACACCGCGCCACGCCGTTCGAGCTCGCCGACGACCCGGGAGTTGTGCACGATCTGCTTGCGCACGTAGATCGGCGGCTCCTGCCGGTCGAGCAGCCGCTCCACGATCTCCACCGCCCGGTCGACTCCGGCGCAGAACGAACGCGGACCGGCCAGCAGCACCTTGCGCGGCCCGGCCGCGGCTGCCCAGCGGCGTAGCGCAGGGCCGATCCTGCGCAAGGCCGACAGCGCGGCGATCCCGCCCGGCACGGTGGCCGGGTGCAGCAGGGACCGGGTCGGGGTGTCGACCACCGCCCGCACCACCACGGCGGGACGGGAGGCGATCATGTCGAGCAGCCGCGCCGACTCCATGTCCACCGCGATCGCCCCATCCAGCGCGAGCCGGGCGCCCTCCGGTTGCCAGACCACGTGGTCGGTCTCGACGATCGGGCCGATGTGGACGGTCAGGCCGAGCTTGCGCAGCTCGGTCGCCAGCAGTGGTGCAGACCGGCAGCGGTGGGTGCCCTGCGCCGAACGGACCTCGCTTGCCACCACGAGGTCACCGGGCCGTAGACCGCCCACCAGAGCGCCGGCGACACCGGCGACGGCCACCGGCCGTGCCGGGTGCTGCCGGAGCACGGCCTCGACCCGCCGGGCGCGCCGTGCATGCGGGCCGGCCCGCACCACACATCCACCGTGCAGCCCGCGCCGGACGCTGCTCGCCTCGAGCATCAGTGGAGAGACGACGACCAGGTCGTCATCCGTTGTGTTCATGTTTGGTCACCTCCACGTATCGGCCGAGCGCCGTGAGCGGGAAGACAAGCCGGTACAGGTGGTAGTTGATGTAGAAGTCGCCGGGGAAACCCGTGCCGGTGAACTGTGGTTCGTCCCAGCCGCCGTCGGCGCGCTGGGTGCGCACGAGCCAGTCCACCCCGCGCCGCACCGGCTCACCACGCTCGCCGGCGGCGAGCAGGGCCAGCAGCGCCCACGCCGTCTGCGACGCGGTGGTGTCCCCCTTGCCGACCCAGTCCGGGTCCGCGTACGACCGCATGTCCTCACCCCAGCCGCCATCCGGGTTCTGATGCCGGACCAGCCAGTCGACGGCCCTGCGCACCGACTGGTGCGACAGCGGCAGCCCACAGGCCACCAGGGCGGGTACCACCGCGCCGGTGCCGTACACATAGTTGGCGCCCCACCGGCCGAACCACGAGCCGTCGGGCTCCTGGTGGTCCAGCAGCCAGCGGACACCCCGCCGGGCCCGGTCGCTGCCCGAGCGGCCTCGCGCGGCGAGCATCTCCACCACATGCGCCGTGACATCCGCCGACGGCGGGTCGATGACGGCGCCGAAGTCGCAGAACGGCAGCTTCTCGCACAGCGTCCTGGTGTTGTCGGCGTCGAACGCGCCCCAGCCGCCGTCCCGGGACTGCATCCCGTTGACCCACGCGGTGGCACGGTCCAGTGCCGCGCGCAGCCGGACCGGCTCCGGGTGCGCGACACGCTCCAGGCCGAGCACGATCTCGGCCGTGTCGTCGGTGTCCGGGTAGTAGTCGTTGGCGAACTCGAAAGCCCAGCCGGACGGCTGCAGGTGCGGCCGCCGCACCTGCCAGTCACCACCGGTGCTGATCTCCTCCCGCAACGTCCAGTCCGTTGCCCGCAGCAGCGCCGGATCGTCGGCGGGCAGGCCGCCGTCGAGCAGGGCGGTGATGGCGAGCGCGGTGTCCCACACCGGCGACTGGCACGCCTCGAGCCTGCGCACCCAGCCGTCCGGGGTGCGCTCACGGATCGTGAAGCCGTCCAGCCCGTCCAGCGCTTTGCGGATCACCGGATGGTCGATGTCGTAACCACGCAACGTCAGGGCGAGGATCGAGTACACCCAGGGCGGCTGGATGCCACCCCAGCCGCCGTCGGCCTCCTGGCGCTCCAGGATCCAGCGTTCGGCGCGGGCGAGCGCGATCCCGCGCAACGGCTTGACCGGGAGCCGTTCCAGCCGGTGCAGCACGGTGTCCAGCCGTTCGAAGGCACCGGCCCAGCTCAGCACCGGGTCCAGTTCCGGCGCGGGGGTACCGGTGCGCAGTTCGCGCACGCTCACGCCGAGGGACCTGCTGGGCCGGGCGGCGCCCACGACGGTCAGCGGTACGACGGTCTGCCGCGCCCAGCACGCCCAGTCGTAGATGTTGAGCGGGAACCAGTCGGGCAGCAGCATCAGCTCGGGTGGCAGGACCGGCAGGTCGTCCCACGACCACTCGCCGAACAGGGCGAGCCAAATGCGGGTGAACACCCTGGTGGCCTCGATCCCGCCGTGGTCGAGGATGTAGTCCCTGGCCCGGCGCAGGTGCGGCGCGCCGACCGGATCCCCCGCCATGCGCAGCGCCACGTACGCCTCGACGGTGGTGGACAGGTCCGCGGGCCCGTCGTGGAAGTTCGCCCAGGTGCCGTCGTCACGCTGGCAGGAGCGGATCCACCGCGCCGACTCGGCGAGCAGCTGGTCGTCGAGCACACCGAGGAACTGCCGCAGCATCAGGTCCTCGGCGTCCATCGTCACGTTGGTCTCGAGCTCGCCCTTCCACCAGCCCTCCTCGTGCTGCAGCGAGAGCAGGTACTCGCGGGCCCGCGCGGTGGCCTCCCGCGCCTCCTGCAGACCCGTGAGACCCGTGGTCTGCTCGATCACCCCGCTCATCTCTCTCGCTCCACGATGAACCGCGTGAGGTCGCGCAGCGCCGAATGGATGGGCTCCGGCGGGTTGAGCCGGTCCAGACACGACTGTGCCTGCCCGACGTACTGGTTCGCCCGGTCGCGGGTCCAGGCCAGTGCACCGGACCGCTCGATCAACTCTGCCATCGTGTGGAGCTCCTCCTCGGTGGGCGGATCGGGTCGCCGGTACACCTCGAGCAACGCCGCGCCGGCGCCGGTGCCGGAGTCCAGCGCCGCGACCACGGGAACCGACTTCTTGCGCACGCGCAGATCTGCCAGCACCGGCTTGCCGGTGACCTCGGGACTTCCCCAGATCCCCAGTAGGTCGTCGACGAGCTGGAAAGCCATGCCGAGGCACTGGCCGAACTCGGCGAGCAGTGCCGCGGCGACCGGGCTCGCCCGGCCGAGCAGCGCACCCACCTCGGCGGCACAGCGCATCAGCGCGGCCGTCTTGCCGTCTGTCATCTCCAGGCATTCCCGCAGCCCAACATCCGTACGCTGCTCGAACTCCACGTCCCGGCTCTGCCCCGCGATGAGGTCCTGCACGGAGGTGGTGAGACAGCGCGATGCCGCCGGATCGCCGGCGCGGTCCAGTACATCGACGGCCAGGGTCAGCAGGGCGTCGCCGGCGAGGATCGCCGCCGGCGTACCGAACAACCGCCACACCGTCGGCCGGTGCCTGCGCTCGGGGTCGCCGTCCATCACGTCGTCGTGCAGCAGCGAGAAGTTGTGCACCAGTTCCACGGCGACGGCACCGGGCAGTGCCGCCTCGGGGCCTGCCCGCACGGCCTGGGCGGACAACAGCGCGAGCGCGGGCCGCAGTGCCTTGCCCGCACCGGCGTCGCGGGGCTGGTCGTGCTCGTCGGTCCAGCCGAGGTGGTAGCTGACCACCCGGCGGATCGGCGGTGTCAGCTCTTCGACCGCCGCGCGCAGCGCGGGCTGGACCAGCGTCTGTGTCGCGGTCACCTCGGTCGGCAGTGTGACGGTCACCGGAGACCTCCAGCGAGGTGTGTGGTGACGAGGTCAGCGGCTTCGTGTCCGCTCCGCACGGCTCCCTCCATCGTGTCGGGCCACCCCGTGGCGGTCCACGCGCCGGCGAGCGCGAGCCCCGGCAGGCGGGTCCGCGCCGGGGGCCGCAGCCGCCCGCTACCCGGTCCCTGCCGGAACGTGGCCCGCCGTTCCCTGGTGGCGAAGAACTGCGTGCACGGTGTCGCCGCCGCAGCAGGCAGCAGCCGGCCCAGCTCTGCGAGGAAGGTCTCGCGCAGAGCCGCGACGGGCGTGTCGAGCCAGGTGTGCGCCGCCGACAGCGAGACGACCAGGTACTGGCCGGTCTCGAGTCCGGCCACGTCGGTCCGGTCGAACAGCCACTGCACCGGGGAACCGACCGCCGCGGCGAACGGCAGCTCGGTGACCTGGTCTGCGAAGACCGCGTGCACGTTGACGATCGGGGCGGCGCCGAGCCGGGCCAGGCGCTCCGCCGCCAGTCCCGCGGGTGCGGGGCAGACCTGCGCCGCCGCGTCGGGTGGCACGGCGAGGACGACGCCGTCGGCGTCCAACTTTTCGCCGTCGAGCGTCACGGTGAACCCGGTGGCCGTGGGTTCGATGCCGCGCACCGGGCTGCGCAGCCGGATCTCCGCGCTACGGGTGAGCAGGTACTTCTCGGCAGGCCGTACGTGCAGGTCGGCGAGCGGCCAGCGGGGAATGCCGATGTCGGCGCCATCGGCCCGATCGAGCAGCGCGGTGCGGAACACCATGGCCGCGAGCGCGAGCGAGGCCTGCTCGGCATCGCAGTTCAGCGCCGCCACCGAGATCAGGTTCCACAGGGCGTCGCGGGTGGCCGCGTTCTGGCCGTGCTGGCCGAGCCAGTCGCCGAAGCTGCGCTCGTCCAGCGCGCCGTCGCGGGGGTCGAGCCGCCGCATCGCCGCGGCGGCACGGAACACGCGCAGCCGGTCGGCCACCGGCAGCGCGCCGTAGCGGGCGATTCCGGCGACCAGGTGCAGTGGTGCCGGGCCGCCGGTGCGGGCCAGCTCGGTGCGGGTGCCCTCCGGGGTGAGGACCGGCAGGCGGAACCGGTCCTGCAGCGCGATGCCCTCGGCGGTGCCGAGCCGCGCCAGCAGCGCCTGGTACTCGGTGCAGCAGCGCAACACCACGTGCTGGCCGTTGTCGACGGCGAGCCCATCGCGGTGGAAGGTGAACGTGGCCCCGCCGAGGCGGCTGCGCGCCTCCAGCAGCGTCACGCGCGCGCCCGCGTCTGCCAGGTCGCAGGCGGCGGTGAGGCCGGCCAGCCCACCACCGACGACGACAACGTGCCCGGTCACGGTGTCGCTCCCGCCAGCGCACGCGCCGCGACCGCCAGCTTCTCCCAGTCCGGCAGCGACGTGCGCCCACGCAGCACCAAGCGCGGGCGCAGGGTCATCCGCCGCAGCAGCCGGTGGTAGATGCCGGTCATCGCCGCGCAGCAGGCGCGGCTGCGCGGGTCCAGCGCAGGTAGCAACTGCAGCCCGCGGGCGTACCATTCCTCGGCCCGTGCCGCCTGGTACTCCAGCAGCGCGACCAGGCGGTCCTCACTGTCGGTGAGCGCGCCCGAGTCGTCCAGTTCGAGCGTGCAGCCGAACCGGCCCAACTCGGCGGCGGGAAGGTAGATCCGCCCGTTGCGGCGGTCTTCCAGTACATCGCGCAGGATGTTCGTCAGCTGCAGGGCAATCCCGAGGTCATCGGCGATCGGCTCGTCGCGGGCCCGGTCGGCACTGCCGAACACAGCCAGTGACAGCCTGCCGATCGATCCGGCCACGCACCGGCAGTAGTGGTGCAGTTCCTCGAACGTTTCGTAGCTGGTGCCGAGGACGTCGGCGCGACAGCCGTCGATGAGCTCGTCGAACGCGCCGAGCGGGAGATCGAACCGCCCTGCCGCGTGGGCAAGACCGGCCAGCACCGGATCCTCGCTCGCCGTGCTGAGCGCGTGCAGCTCCTCCCTGGCCTGCTCCAGTGCCCCGAGCTTGGCTTCGGGGTCCAGCTCCCCGTCGCCGATGTCGTCGATGCGGCGGGCGAACGCGTAGACCGCGCTGAGCGCACGGCGCTGCGGTGCGGGCAGGAGCCGGATGCCATAGGAGAAGTTGCGGGCCTGCTGCCGCGTCACGCGTTCGCACACAGCGTAGGCGGCGGCCGGGTTCACCGCGCACCACCGGTGAACAGCAGCTGTGCCCATTCCGCGGCGAGCCGCGCCCGCGCCGGCCGCGGCGAGCCTGCCCAGACGTCGAAGCCCGCATCGGCCAGTGCGACGGCGGTCGCCCTGCCACCGGCCACGTAGCCGGCGACGGCGGCGCGCGCGGCACCGGACAGCGTGCCCACCAGCGGCATGCCCTCGTCGAGCAGCGCCACCGCACGCTGCACCTCGTAACCCACCAGCGCACGCAGCTCCCGGCTCGCCTGCCCGGCGAGCAGCGCGGCCTCGGTGACCCCGAAGCGTTCGAGGTCCTCGCCCGGCAGGTAGATACGGCCGGCGCGGGCGTCTTCGGCGACGTCCTGGCAGTGCTCCAGTACCTGCAGCGCCGAGCAGATCCGGTCGGAGAGCCACTCCCGCTGCGGTGTCGTGACACCGAAGACCCCGAGCACGAGCCTGCCGACCGGATCGGCCGACAGGGTGCAGTAGCCCAACAGGTCGTCGAACGTGCGGTAACGCCGCACCGACTGGTCCCGCCGGTTGGCCTCGACCAGCCGCTCGAAGGGCTCCCGCGGCAGACCACACGCGCGAATGGTCCCGGCCAGGTTCCGGTAGAGCGGTGCCGCCGGCGCCCTGCCGATATAGATGCGGTCCAGCTCGCGCGACACCGTATCGAGCCGGGTCAGGCGGTCGCCGGACGACTCGTCGCCGAGGTCGTCGACCATCCGGGCGAAGGCGTAGATGGACAACAGGTGTCTGCGTTGGGCCGCAGGCAGTAACCGCAGCGCGACGGGAAAGTTCTCGGTGCGGGCCTTGGCGAGCACCCGTTGCGGCGACGGAACGGGTTCGACGCCCTCCTCAGCGGCGCCGGCCGGTCGTCGTTCTTGCCTGAGCGGCTGTTCCGCGGGTCTCAATCACGCCTCCAACACGAAGCAGGGACTCGAAAGCGAGCTCTGTGCGGACTCGACCGGCAATGAACCTGCTGGTCCAGGCCAGGTCCCGGTCCGGCAGCGCTGCCGGACCCTTCACCGGATGGAGTTTGCCGAGCGCGTGCATGTAATCCGCCTCGTCCCGTTTGGGCCAGTGCACCGAACGTCAGAGCATGGGAAACCTCATTGTCGTGCAGTGTTGCGACTGTGGGCAACTCCCATTCGAGGGCAGCCGGCGACGATCGCGCGGCCCTGTCAGGAAAGGAGTTGACGACACGACCCGCAACACTGCGCCCAACGAGTGAAATGACAGCGAGACCTGCGGACGTGAATTGTTCTCCGGCGTAGAATCGTCGGCCCCTGCCCTGACCGGCGCACGACAGTGCCCCAAACAGTCCACTGTGTACGATTGGCGGCGGTTCGTTCCGATTGGTGCGGCACTGTCCACATCGATCTGCTGTCCGGTACAGACGGCATCGACGTCCGCACCGACAGTGAGCCGAATGGCTCACTCACGATACCCGCCCGCCAACGTCCCCCTAGGGTCTTTCGTCCCCACACCGCACCGCAAGTCTTCCACAATGAGGACGAACGACCCTAGGTCCTCGACCTCGGTGCCTGCGACCGTGAATGCAGCATTCGGAGGACGAAAATGGCACGACTGTCACAGTGGACGATCTCGGTCGTCCTGGACGAGAAGAACGGCACCACACGCGCCCGGGTCCGGCTCGGCGACGCCGACGGCAACCATTTCGACGGTATCGGCCTCGCGGACCGGGAGATCGATGTTGCCCGCGTCCCACAGGTGGCAGGCGAGCTGGCTCTCGCCAGGGCGCTGACGGACCTGACGGAGGAGCTGCTGACGGCCATCGCGGCCGACCTCGAATCGGCAACGGTCGACCCGGCATTCGGCGCGACGCAGGACACGCTGCGCCGCTGAGGTGGCACCCGGCGCCCCTGATCCATTGTGGAGTTGTCAAGTCACGGGCGAACGACCAGCACCGGGCACGCGGCATGGCGCAGCAACGCCCGGCTGGTGGAGCCGAGCAGCGACCCCGTGAACCCACCGCACCCCCGGTTGCCGACGACCACCAGCCGGGCGGCGCGGGAACGCTCGATGAGCTGGTGCCGGGGCCTTTCCCGCACCACGACCGGCTCGACCTGCACATCCGGGTACTTCTCCTGCCAACCGGCGAGCCGCTCGGCGAGCGGCCGTTGGTCGTCGGTGACGAACGCGTGGGTCCTGTTGAACACGCTCTCGTACTCGGCGTCGAGCCACGCGTGCACTGCCACCAGGGGTGCCACACGGGCAGAAGCCTCCTCGAAGGCCACCGCGATGACGCGTTCACTGATCGGGCTGCCGTCGACGCCGACCACGACGGGCCCCTCCGCGGCGGGCTCGGCGGCACCGGCGGGGTGGCGCACGACCACGACCGGGCAGGCGGCGGACGCAGCCGTCCCCATCGCGGTGGAACCGGCGAGCATCCCGGTGAAGCCACCGAGCCCGGAAGCGCCGAGCACGATCATGCGTGCGTCCGGGGACAGCGCGATGAACACCGGCGTCGGTGCCTCGTCGCGGGTCGCCACCCCGATGTCGGCGATGAGCGCCGTCGCTCTGGCCTGCTCGGCCGCCGCGGCGACGAGCTCGGCGCTGCCCTGTTCCACCGCCTCGTGTAACTCCGCCGCCAGGGTGGCGTCGCCGCTGTAGTACCGCGCGGACAGGCCGTACGCGTGCACGATCCGCAACGGCAGGCGGCGCTGCCCGGCCAGCTCCGCCGCCCACCGCACGGCCTGCCCGGAGGCCTCGGATCCGTCGACGCCGACAATCACCGCGCCTACCGCGTCGTTCATGTACGCCTCCCTGCCCTCCTCGCTCATGACTGGTTCCGGAGAGTAGGCACGCTTTCGGCATGGTCGCTGGGGTCGTTGGTCCCGCCGCACCCAGGGACCTTCGGCCCTTCACCCTCAGCCGAAGCCCCGCCCAGGATCGGGTCATGGAGTTCGAGAACCGCCGGGCAGCCGGTCGCGAACTCGCGCAGCGACTGGGAAATCTGAGGGCCTACCAGCCGCTCGTCCTCGGCCTGCCCCGCGGTGGGGTGATCGTCGCCAAGGAGATCGCCGATGCGCTCGACGCACCGCTGGATGTGCTGCTTGTCCGCAAGATGGGCGCACCAGGGCGGCCGGAGCTCGCCATCGGCGCCGTCGGTGAGGGCGGCGTGCTCGTCACCAATGACGATCTGGTGCAGCAGCTGCGGCTGAGCAGCGCGGATATCGACGCAGCCGCCAATCGCGAACGGGTGCGGCTGGACCAGCTCGGCACGCAGCTGCGGCAGGGCACGCCGGCACTGGCGGTGGCCGGGCGAACGGTCGTGCTCGCCGACGACGGCATCGCCACCGGCGCGACCGTCAGGGCCGCGTTACAGGTTCTGCGGGCACGCGGCGCCAGCCGTATCGTGCTCGCCGTTCCGGTCGCGCCAGCCGACGTACTCGAAGAGCTCTCCCGGGAAACCGACCGCACCGTGTGCCCCAACCCGCGGGTGTGGATGCGCGCCGTCGGCAACTGGTACCGCGACTTCGCCGAGGTCTCCGATGCCGAGGTCATCGCATTACTGCACGACCAGCGCAGGCCGCAGCAGGTCACCGGAACCCAGCCGGAAGGCTGAGCTCGCAAACACACTCGTCGCGCTCCGGCGTGGAGTGGCCACAGTGGACACTCCAGCGGCAGGACTCATCGAAAGCTACGGGGTCCGCACCGGAGTCGACCTCACCAAGCTTGCCGAGACCAGCACAGTTCAGGCTGGTAGTGGCAGGGTTCGGCCGGTTTCCAGGAGGGTCTTGAGGTTGGACAGGAGCTCTGGCCAGCCGGTGCTGCAGGCACGCAGCATCTCCGTTTCCCCTTCGAAGCCGTGCTGGATGACGGTCAGCTTGACGGTCTCGCCCACGGGCTCCAGCTCGAACGTCACGGTGGACAGCTGCTCCTGCTGCAACTGCGCGAGCCGCTCCGGTGACCAGCCGAACAGCTCGGCGTGCTCGGGCTGATAGTTGTGCCAGGTGTAGGACAGTCGGCGGTACGGATCGGCCTCCACGACGACCTGGCCCAGGTCACGGGGCTCCTCCCCCGGCGCCATCTGCCACAACACGGGCGACCCGGTACGCCAGTCGGACCGCGGCCCCGTGCCGCCCCAGTAGCGGCGGGTGAACTCCGGTTCGGTGAGCGCGCGCCAGAGCTTCTCCGGCGTGGTGTTGATGTAGCTGACGTGGACGAACTCCGGCTTGCCCATGTGTTCTTCCTCCAGTGCGTTCTTGAGGTCGGCGAGCGCCTGTATCCGGTCGCGCTCGTAGCGACCGATCCAGCGCTGCCCGATCTCCTCGATGGGCGCGGCGTTGAGGTAGTGCAGCTTCTGCCTGCCGTGCCGGACCGTCGTGACCAGGTCCGCGGCCACGAGCACCGCGAGATGCTTGGTGACCGCCTGCCTGGTCATGTCCTGTCCCGCGCACAGCTCTCGCAGGCTCTGGCCGTTTCGGGCACGCAACCGGTCGAGCAGAGCCCGGCGGCTGGCGTCGCTGAGCGCCTTGAACACCGCGTCCGTATCGGTCGTCATCGGTACAGGCAACCTTTTAGTTGCATGACTGCATAATAGGCAACCGTCGGGTTGCCCGTCAAGCGGTCCCGGCCTATCAGGTGAGCGTGAGTTCGAAGTGGACAGTACGCCCGGTCTTGGCGCGGGCGAGGCGGTGCACGAGTGGTACGAGCACGCCGTGCAGGAACGGATGCTTGCGACGCAGCATCCGGGCGGCGTGCCGGTACTCCGCCCCGTCGAGCAGCCGCATCTTGGCGGGTGTTCCGGGACCGGTCGGCGTGCCCAGCCCCGTGGACGGCGTGACCACCACACGGGGATCCCGCCGCAGCCGCCGGGTCTTCAGCGACTTCTCGAAACTGCGGATGTAGGCGTGGTCGCCGTCGACGGCGATGCTCACCGGGCTGCGGCCGGGCCTGCCGTCCTTCCGGTAGGTCGTGAGGCTGACGGTCTTCTGCCGCACGAACGGTGCCAGCTCCGGTACGGTCGCCGCCGTCACCGTGCCGACCATGTACCCGACGCCGCGCAGGTGCACTGCGAGCGCCACGGCAACAGTGACGGTCAGGGCGGCCGGCGCCAGCGCCCAGCCCGCACTGCCGCCTGCGTCCAGAGCGATGGCGTAGTCCACCGTTTGGATCAACAACGCCACACCGAACGCGGTGAGCACCGCCGCCAGCGCATCCGCCCACGCCAGTGCCAGCAGCAGGCCGAGACCGAGCCCGATCTGGAACGCGCCGACGCTGTGTGGGTCGAGCCCCGCGACCGCGGCGAACGAGCCCGGCGCGGCGAGCGCCCAGATCCCGGCCGCCAGCATCGCGAGCCCGGCCACCGCCGTCAGGACCCGCGTCACCCTCTGTTGTGCGGCCATTGCCTCCGACCTCCCGTTCTCTGCTGCCACGCGTTGGTGTCCGAGCCGTTGACGAGGCAGGCGGCCGGAACGTGACACGGGGCAGCGGAGATGTCCACACCGGACGGACAGGGGCTTCGGTCAGCCGCGCCGCGCGCGCTGGAGCGCGGGCCCGAACCTCTTGCGCACGGCACGCCAGGACGCGGCGATCTCCGCACGCCGTTGCGGCTCGACTGGTTCACGATGTCCTTCGCCCTGGAACGACAGCAGGGTCTGCACGACCCTGGCCACGACATCGGGATGGCCGAGCGGGACCGGGGGCTCGACGCGCACCGCCGGGTCGCCCGCGCGGCTCACGAAGCAGACCACCCGGATGTCGCGTGCGGTCAGCTCGCGGCGCAGCGGCTCGGTCTCGGTGTTCCACCAGTCCGCGATCGCGGTGTAGACGTCGGCCGGCGGGGCGGTCTCGCCGGCCGGCGCCGGATCGACCGCGATCACCGAGCGCACCAGAGCGGCGTGCTCCCACGCCAGCCGCAGCGCGTGCCGTGCGGCGCTTCCCGCAGCCACCAGATGGGCTCGGTGATCCAGACCGCGCAGGACATCCTCCACCGTCTTCCCGTACCGGGCGTCGGCGGGGAGGCGGCACCACCCGACACGAATGTGCTCGGCGAGCGGTCGCCAGGTGGCCGGCAGTTCGTCGTGCTTGGCCTCGCCCGCCGGGTCCAGCACGAGCACGATCGGGCCACCACCGGGCCCCTGCCAGACGAGCGGGGGTCCTGCCGCGCGAATCTCGTCGTCGAACTCACGCACGCGTCCCACCTCCACGGCACGCGGCGTACCCGCGCATCCGGGCAGGGAAACGGCCGTGCTGTCAATCCCCGTGGTCGGCCAGCGCACCCTGGAGGAAGATCGAGGTGATGGCGGCACTGGCTTCCTCGACACCCAGCCTGCCCTGGTTCACCCGATTCGCCGCGCCTTCCAGCAGCCCGGTGTAGGCGTCGATGAGCAACTCGATGTTCAGGTCGCGGCGGAAAACGCCCTCCTCGGCTCCTCTGGCGAACAGCGCCGCGAAGGGCGCGGTCAGCCCCACGCGCGCCTGCTCCTCCTGCTCGGCGGTCTTGTCGAGCATGGTCAGCGCCCGGTACTTGCTCGTCGCCGCGATGACCGCGCGGGTCAGCCTGGCCAGCGCCTCGGCAACGGGTGCCTCGTCGGGCTTGGCGTCGGCGATCCGGGTGGCGAGGTCGGTGGTGGCCGTGTCGACCAGTGCCTGCAGCAGCGCATCGCGGTTCGGGAAGTAGCGGTACAGCGTGGCGCGGGCGACGCCGGCGGCCTTGGCGATGTCGCCCATGCTCGCGCCCTCACCGCGTTCGGCGAGGACGCGTGCGGCGATCTCCAGGATTCCGGCCGCGACGTGGTCGCGCAGGGCAGGGCTTCGCGTCATCGCCGACAGACTACATCGCTGCCACCTACTGCGACATCGTTGACTCTTATTGAGACATCACCGTTGCGCGACCTTGCGCCGGAAGAGCCTGCCGGTGACCGGCACGAGCACTAGCAGAATGCCGGCCCACCACGCTACGGCGAGCCAGCCGGTGTTGCCGATCGGGACGCCCACGAACAGCCCGCGCACCGCGTCCACCATGACGCTCACCGGCTGGTTCTCCGCGATCACGCGGAGCACCTCGGGCATGGTGCTCGGCGGCACGATCGCGCTGCCGAGGTAGGGGACGAACACCAGTGGCATGGCCAGGCCGCCTGCGCCCTCGACGGTCTTGGCGACCAGCCCGATCATCGCCGCGAGCCACGACACCGCCACGACGAAGAGTGCGAGCAGACCCAGCGCGGCGAGCCAGTCGACGAACCCGGCCTCTGGCCGGAAACCGACGAGTAACCCGGCCCCGACCATGACGCCGATCGACACCCCGTTGCGCAGCAGCGCGGCCGCGACATGTCCGATGAGCACCGCGGAGCTGAGCATCGGCATCGACCGGAACCGCTCGACGATGCCTTCGAGCATGTCGTTGCACACGGCCACGCTCGTGGACGTCACGTTGAACATCACCGAGATCACGATGATGCCCGAGAGCACGTAGTTGACGTAGGTGACATCGCCCGTGGCGACCGCGCCGCCGAACAGGTAGCGGAAGATCAGCAGCTGCATCACGGGCAGGAACAACATGACCATCATCTGCTCGGGGCTGCGCGTGATGTGCCGGAGGCTACGGCCGATCAGCACCCGCGCATCGGTGAGTGCCCAGCTGAGCGGGGCGCCGCGGGTCACCGGGGTCGTGACGGAGACCGGTGTGGTCGTCGTGGTCATCATCGGTCTCCCGCAGGTCGTCCGGTCAGGGTCAGGAAGACGTCGTCCAGGGTGGGTTCCGCGACGAACAACCGTTCGGGTCGCACCCCGGAGTCCGCGAGCCGGTCGAGGACACGCTTGACGTCCGAGGCGTGATCGACCGCCACGCTGACGGTCAGTTCCCGGTCCGCGCGGGGCTGGTCGGCGCCGAGCGCCGTCAAGGCGGCGCCCACCGAGCGCTGGTCCGCGAAGGTGAGTTCGAGGCGCTCGGCGCCGACCCGCTGCTTGAGCTGGGTCGCCGTGCCCTCGGCGACGACACGGCCACCGTCCACCACCGCGATCTGGTCGGCGAGCTGGTCGGCCTCCTCGAGGTACTGGGTGGTGAGCAGCACGGTCACGCCGCCGGCCAGCAGCTCGCGCACGGTCTGCCACATCTCCCCTCGGCTGCGTGGGTCGAGCCCGGTGGTCGGCTCGTCGAGGAACAGCACCGGTGGCGCGGTGATGAGGCTGATCGCGAGGTCGAGCCGCCGCCGCATGCCGCCGGAGTAGGTCTTGACCTGCCGATCGGCCGCGTCGCTCAGGCCGAACCGGTCGAGGAGCTCCCGCGAGCGTGCGCGCGCGGCCGCAGGCCGGAGCCGGAAGAGCCTGCTCATCATGACGAGGTTCTCGTAGCCGGTGAGCAACCCGTCGACGGCAGTCTGCTGGCCGGTGAGCCCGATCGACCGGCGTACACCCGTGGCCTGTGTCGCGACGTCGTAGCCGTTGACCGTGGCCGTGCCCCCGTCGTATGTCAGCAAGGTGCTCAGGATGCGCACGGCGGTGGTCTTGCCCGCGCCGTTGGGGCCGAGCAACGCCAGCAGGCTCCCCCGCTCGACGCGCAGATCGACCCCCTTGAGCACCTCCACCGCGCCATAGGACTTGCGCAGCCCGCTCACCTCGATCGCGTACCCCGGATCCATCAACCCTCCAGCTAATTGTGTATTGCCTACACGATTGGTATAAGTGATACACAGTTTTAGGATGGTCGTCAAGCACGGCGAGTGGAGGACGATGCCAGCAGATCCACGGAAGCGTCTCGAGCTGCTCTGGGGCAGCTCAACGCCGAAACGTCCAGGCCCGAGGCCGAAGCTGACGGTGGACCAGATCGTGGCCACCGCGATCGGCATAGCCGACGCCGAGGGCATCGAGGCCGTCTCCATGCAGCGGGTGGCTACGGAGCTCGGCTACACGACCATGTCGCTGTACCGCTACGTACCCAGCAAGGAGCAGCTGGTCGAGGTCATGCTCGACCGGGCGGGCGAGGCGCCACCGCCACCCGGCGACGACGAACAGAGCTGGCGAAGCGAACTCGAGAACTGGGTCGACGGCGTGTGGGCGATGTACCTGCGCCACCCCTGGGTACTCCAGGTCCCGATCACCGGCGCGCCCTCGGGACCCAACCAGCTCGCCTGGTTCGACGCGGGCCTGCGACCGCTCGTCCGGGCAGGCCTGCGGGACGGCGATCTCATGGCGACGATCCTGTTCCTGCTCGGCGCTGTGCAGCAGCTGGCGCAGCTGTCCGTCAGCATGAGCACCGCCCGTACCGAGGCGGGGGTGACCATGGCCGAAACGCAGGCCGGCTACAACGCCATACTCCAGGAGTTCGTCAGCGCTGAGCGGTTCCCGACGCTCGCGAAGCTGACCAGCGCCGGCGTGTTCGCCCCGACGGGCCTGCCGGACGAAGGTCTCGACATCGACCTGAAGTTCGGGGTACAGCGGGTGCTGGACGGCATCGAAAGCTACGTACAAACCGGCACCAGCTGACGCCCAGTGCGCGAGTCCCCCGCCCAAGCACGCGAGTCCCCCGCCGGGGCACGCGAGTTGCCCGCCGGGGCGCACGAACTGCCCGCCCAGGCACGCGAGTCCCCCGCCGGGGCACGCGAGTCCCCCGCCCAGGCACGCGAGTTGCCCGCCCAGGCACACGAGTTGCCCGGTGGGGCACGCCAGTTCCCCAGCCCGGCGCGCGAGCGGCCCCCGCTGGGGCACGCGAAGTGCCCGCTGGCGCGCACATCCGGCCCGCTCAGGCGTGCTTCAGCGGCGCAGTCGCGCGCCTGAGCACGCACGCGATCCAGCGGGCAGTTCGCCGACCGGAACGGGCAACACGCGCACCCGAGCGGGCCATTCACCGACCGGAACGGGCAACTCAGCTACCCAGGCGGGCAACTCGCGCGCCGGAACGGGGGACTCGCGGTGCGGAAATCGGTACGAATTCTCCCGACGGGTAACTAACGGGAATTCCGATATTGTCCGCCAGGCCCGTGTGCTTCGGACCGGAACCCCATTAGCTACCGAATTGCGGAGACCCCGCCACCCATTACCAATACAAAAGGGTCCGGATCACGCGCCGAGAATTGACAGGGGGTGGTCGTAGAGCTGCGTGAGCAGACCGGTGCAGGCGGCCATGGCCTGCACGTCCGGGCCGAAGCGGGTCACCTCGACGAGGTCCGTGCCCGGTAACGCCGTCGTCCCGGCGAACGCGTCCAGCAGTTCCCCGAGGTAATCGGGCGCGTCGGTAATGGCCTGCCCGCCCAGTACGACCAGTTCCGGATTGACGACGTCGCGCACGATCCCCACCGCTCTGCCCAGCGCACGGGCCCGTTCGACGAGAATGCGGTCGGCGGCGGCGTCACCGGCCTCGGCGGCGGCTCGCAGCAGCCGGATGTCCGGCTTGTCGATCACCCCGGCCCGCTGGGCCTGCTCGACCACGCTGCGCTCGGCGACCGTCGCCTCCAGACACCCGGTCCGGCCACATGAACACGGTACGGAGCTGCCGATCGGCAGGTGCGCGATGCTGCCCGACAGACCTGGCCCGCGGTGCAGCACGCCGTCCACGGACAGCGCAACCCCCACCATCTCGCGCGCGTAGAAGTACAGCGAGCTCTGCGCCCGGCCCGCCGCGCCGAACAGCAGCTCCGCCGTGGCCATGGCGGGCACGTGCCCATCGAGGTGCACGGGCAACCCCGTGACCTCCTCCAGCACGGCCCGCGCCGGTACCCCCCGCCAGCCGAGCGGTTCGTGCTGCAGCAGCCCACGCTCGGCGTCCACCTGGCCACCGACGGCGAGACCGATACCGATGATCTTGCGGTCGGTCCAGTTCCGCAGGAACGCGCCCACCTCGAGTGCGATCCGCTGGAGTACCTCCTGTGGCTCACCTGCCGGGGTCGGCATCCGCTCGCTGTCGAGCAGGCGGCCGCGCAGGTTCGTCAGGCCGTACGTGGTCGTGGTGATCCCGATGTGCACGCCACACGCCGCGATGACCTCGTCGTTGAGATCCACCGGCACGGTCGGCCTGCCGACCTCCCGCGTCACGGACACGCCCGGCACCTCGCGCAGCAGCTCCAGCTCGGCCAGCGCGCTGACCTGCCGGCTCACCGTGGGCATGCTCAGCGACGTCAACCGCGCGATCGCCGCACGCGACAACGGACCGTCCGTCCGGATCGCACCGAGCACCGCGGCCGCGTTCGACTCGCGCACCCCACCGGCACCCGGTATGTCCCGCACGGCCGCCGGCAACTTCTTCACCACACCAGACCTCGCTTTCTTCACGGCTGAAACCAATACACCGGAACCGGCCGTGTCAATGGATTCCGCCACGCGAGACAACGGGACTCATTTATTTTCAGAGGTTTACAAAATTGCGCCATATGACCCACGACTCAGAATGTGGGAATTGGTGGACCATCCTGTGGACGTTCTGCCACGATCGGGTGCGTGGGCAGCCATTCGACGCCGCTGATCCAGCGGTTGCACATCGACCTGCTGCGCGTGAACTCGGCCCTGTGCCGGCTGAGCTGACGCCCGTCCCTGCCCCTGCCCGGCGGCGCTGACCGCCCGCGGCCCCATATCTGAAGCTGAGGTCAGCATGCAAACACTCCTGCTGTTCGGACTCGCCGGGTTCCTCGCCCAGCTCGTCGACGGCTCGCTGGGCATGGCGTTCGGCGTGACGGCCACGACCACCCTGATCGCAGTGGGTGCAGCGCCCGCGGTCGCGTCCGCCGCCGTGCACCTCGCCGAGGTCGGAACCTCGCTGGCGTCCGGTGTCTCGCACTGGAGGTTCCGGAACATCGACTGGCGCACAGTGGGCATCCTCGCCGCTCCCGGCGCCATCGGCGCTGTACTCGGAGCCTACGTGCTGACCTCGCTGTCCACCGAGTCCGCGTCCGTCTGGATCACCACGATCCTGTTGCTGCTCGGGCTCTACGTGCTCATCCGCTTCGCGTTCCTCAAGCTGGGCAAGCTCGTCACGAGCAAGCGGCCCGGCGTGCGGTTCCTCGCCCCGCTGGGCCTGGTCGCCGGGTTCGTCGACGCCAGTGGCGGAGGCGGCTGGGGACCGGTCGCCACCACGACACTGCTGTCCTCCGGCCGGCTCGAACCGCGCAAGGTCGTCGGCTCGGTCGACACCTCGGAGTTCATCGTGGCGCTGGCCGCGAGTGTCGGCTTCCTCTTCGCGCTGTCGGACGAGCACGACCTGAACTACACAGTGGTCGCCGGGCTCATGCTCGGTGGCGTGCTCGCCGCGCCGCTCGCGGCGTGGCTGGTGCGGCGGCTGCCGCCGCGTGTGCTCGGCGCGGCGGCCGGTGGCCTCATCGTGTTCACCAACGCGCGCACCCTGCTCAGCTCCATCGACGCCCCGGCGGGCTGGACGACCGCCGCGCTCACCGCCATCGGCATCCTCTGGGCCGTGGGGCTCGCGGCGGCGATTCGCTCGGTAAGGGAGGAGAAGCGCGTCAACGCCCTCGCTGGGGAGTCCGACATCGACGACGAGGACCCCGCGCGCGTCAGCACCCGCTGACCGACAAGGAATACTGCGGGCCCCTCTTCCGTGGAAGGGGGGCCCGCACTGCGTTTTATTCCGCCAGGCCGCGCTCGATGGCCGCGATGATCTGCGGGCGCAGCTCGTCAGGCTGGATGACGGCGTCGACGGAACCCACCTGCACGGCACGCTGAATGCTGTGCACCCCGTCGAACTCCGCGGCCACTTCACCCAGCTTCTCGGCCCGCACCGCGGAACGGACGTCGGCGAGCTGGGTGCTCAGCAGCGCCCGCTCGCCGCCTGCCGCCTCGGCGATCCGCGCCTCGATCTCCCGCACCCGCTCGTCGGCGGCTGTACGTGCGTTGACCTCTCCTGCGAACACCACGGCGGCGGCGGGCGCGCCGCCGATGACGGACGCGAAAGAGCCCTCGACCGCCAGCACCGTCATATTCGGGTTGAGTGCCTTGGAGAACACCACGAAGGCGCCGCCGTGATAACGGGAGATCACGCAGAACACGATCGGACCTGAGAAGTTGACGATGGCCCTGCCGATCTCCGCGCCGTACTCCAGCTGGAGCTTGCGCATGGACTCGGGCGAGCCGTCGAAACCGGACAGATTGGCCAGTACGACCAGCGGCCGGTTGCCGCTCGCCGCGTTGATCGCCCTGGCGGCCTTCTTCGACGACCGCGGGAACAACGTGCCCGCGGTGTAGGTGTCCGGGCCGTCGGTGGGCGGGAAGCCGCGCCGCGGCACCGAACGCGACTCGATGCCGACCAGGCACACCGGCCAGCCCCCGAGGTGCGCGTCCTGAACGACGGCGGTCTCGGCATCAGCCATGCCGGCCCAGCGTTCCAGCACCGGATGATCCTGGTCGGCCACCGCCCGCATGACGGTGCGGATGTCGAAGGCCTTCTTGCGGTCCGGGTTGAACTCGCGCGAGAAGATCTCGCCGACGGTGCTGAAGTCGCTGCCGACCACGTTGTGCGGGAAGTCCGATACGTCGCGGTCGTGGGGATCGGTGGTCTCGGCCCTGCGCGGCCCGCTCTCCCCCGGGAGCACATAGGTGTGGTCGTAGTGGGACATGAGCACATCCCGGGCCCCGGCGAGGTCCTTGGCCCAGTACTGCGCCTGGCCGTTGGGCCCCATCACCCGGTCGTACCCGCCGATACCGAAGTTGTCCTCCGCCGACACGCCGCCGGAGAAGTCCAGCGACTGCTTGCCGGTGAGCACCATGGCCGAATCCGGCGTCATCACCAGGATTCCCTTGGTGTGCATGAGCATCGTCGCTTCAGCGTTCCAGTACGGCTGCGCCCCGACGTTGATGCCGGCGACCACGATGTTGATCTCGCCGCCGTCCTGGGTGAAGTGCACGATGCGCTTGAGTGCGGCAGCGACCCAGTCCATGTTCTCGGTGCCGGAGTTCATCGCGATCCGCGCGCCGGCCGACAGCGCGAACCACTCGACCGGCACCCGCATCCGTTCGGCGAGGTCGAGCGCACCGATCACTCGCGCGCACTCCGGTTCGGACAGCGCGCCGAGCGCCTTCGTCGGGTCGCCGAGCAGCACCACCCGCGTGAGTCCCTCCGGGTACCGCGGCGTCGGCGTCGTCACCACACCCGCGACGATGCCCGCCTTGTTCTGCCCCTTCGGCCGCTCCACCTGCACCAGGGCGCCGGTGTCGTCGAGGTCGTACTCGACGAAGGTGCCGCCCTGACCGGCGAGCAGTCCGGTGAGCTCGTAGGGGTAGACGGTGTCCCGCCGCCTGGCGCGCAGCACCTTCTGGCCGTAGTCGTCCAGTGGCTGGATGAGCTCGGTGGGCGGCGCGGTCACGCTGATGCGGACACCCGAGCCGATCGTGTAGGAGATGCGCACGGCGATCTCGCGCAGCTCGCCGCTGTCGGCGTCGCGCTGGCGGCCGAGGAAGAGCACCTCCTCCAGGCCCGCGCCCGCGGTGGTGGGCACGACCCGCCGCGCGATCGCCGTGAGTTCGTCCAGCGTGAACTCGCTCGGCGGCCACACATAGAGCAGGACCCGGTTGGTGTCGAAGCGCTTCTTCGCCGGCCGCTGAGCCTGGACCTTGCGGATCGCGTCCAGGCACGCGTCGAGCGTGCCCTCCACGGCCGGCAACGCGAGCATCCGACCCTCCGCGTCGCGCAACGGCGTCAGGTCGCGGACCTGCGCCATCGCGACGAGCCGCTCGTCGGCGGGGTTTCTCGGCGCCACACACCGGAAGAGATGGACCTCCTCGTCGGCCGAGGGCAGCCCGGTCAGGTCGAAGTTCTGCCAGCGCGTCAGCTGCAGCCGCTGCGCGATGAGCGGGTGCAGCCCGCGGATCAGGCGTTCCTCGGCCAACCCGGTGCTCGACGGCCGGAACGTGAAGTGATGGTGCTTGGAAGCACCGCTGCGCCCGGCGACACTCACGGTCACCCTGCGTACCCGGCCCGGCAGGTCCACCGTGACCAGTACCTCACGCAACTGGGCTGACATCGCGCCGGCATCGGCAGGCTGGTCCGCCCAGGTGAGGTAGACGTCGGCCACCAGGTCGGCGCGCGCTGCCGCGTCACCCGCACCCGCGACCTCCGCGACGGCGTGCAGCGCCTCGGCCAGCTCGGTGAAGTCGGCGGCGGTGGCCACCAGCCGCAGCCGGCTGCCGTCGAGGTCGTACTCGGCGGTGACGCACGAGCGCCCCGCCACCCGCAGTCCGCGGACGTCCTGGAGCCTGCGACTGTGGTAGTAGCGGCGGCTCAGTACCTCCAGCAACGGTCCCTCGTCGGTACCCGGCCTGCCGATCCGCTGCCCGAGTACACGTACCAGCGGCTCGGGGCTCGCGACCATCGCCGCGATCCGCTCCTCCCGGTCCGGCGCGTCGGGATGCGCGTCGAGGTACCGCAGATGACCACGCACACCGGCGTAGATCTCGGCCCGGTTGCGGCGCAGCATGGGCTGGGCGAACCAGCGGAACACCAGGCTGCGCGCGAGGTCGCCGACCGCGGGGAAACGCAGCTGGGTGGCGACGATCAGGTGTTCGAGCACCTGGCCGACGGACTCACGCACCGAGTTGCCCGGCGCCGGTTCGGTGAGCCACTGCCGAAGCAGCGTCGTCACGATCACGACGTCGGAGGCCGCGCGCTGCTGGGCGAGGAAGATCCGGAAGACGGCGTCCTCCAGCGCCGGGCCCCGTTCGAGATCGGTGACACCGTAATGGCCGAGCACGCGGGTGAGCCGGCTCTGGAAGGTCTCCGACAACCCTGCCCGCTCGACGTCGAGGCTCTGCAGGTAGGTGTGGAAGTACTCGCGCGAACTGTGCACGCGGGTGTCGGCCCTGTTCTCCTCACCGGCCGGCCGGTTGCGGCTCAGTTCGGACAGGTCGGCGAACACACGCAGCAGCTCGACCTCACCGTCGACCGGCCGCGTCCCGGCAGCCGCCACCTCAGCACGGGCATCCAGGTAGGCGGCGAGCACCCGGCCCTGGTCGTGCGGGTCGACGTCGTAGCCGAGCAGAAGACTGCGCACGTCGGCCAGGCCACGGCGCACGCGCTCGGGCGCCGACACGCCGGTGGGCTCGGGCGGAAGCTCCAGGTCGGCGCCCGGCTGGGTGGCGGCTTCCGTGTCGGCGGCCTCGTCGGAGAGTGGTTCCAGCCGCAGCAGCGGCGCACCCGTCTCCACCTGGCTGCCGACCGAGACCGCGCGTTCCTTGAGGACGG
The DNA here is from genome assembly GCF_040645195.1 of Saccharomonospora sp. NPDC046836. Taxonomy (NCBI): domain Bacteria; kingdom Bacillati; phylum Actinomycetota; class Actinomycetes; order Pseudonocardiales; family Pseudonocardiaceae; genus Saccharomonospora; species Saccharomonospora sp. NPDC046836. Next base: position 4,258 of record NZ_JBEYXW010000002.1, on the reverse strand, counting down.
CACGGAACGGCGCCCGCAGCACGGTCTCCATCTTCATGCTCTCCAGCACGAGCACCGGCGCACCCGCGGCGACCTCGGCGCCCGCCTCCACCGGCGTCGCCACCACGAGCGCGGGGGCGGGCGAGCGCACCACCCCGCCCTCGTCGCGGCTGATCCGGTGGGTCACGCCGTCGACCTCGACCAGGTGGATGGGCCCGTGGCTGCCGGTGACGAGGCGGAAACGCCTGCCGTTCAGAACGAGCTGACCGGCCCGCTCGTCGAACCGCTCGATCTCGACGTCCACCGGCCGCAGCTCGCCACCACTGTCGATGCCGACCCGGAAACGCCGCGACCCGACCCTGGCCACGCTCACCCGGTAGGTCGCACCCCGCAGCTTCAGGTCGATGGGCCTGCCGCTCTCGTGCTGGACCTGCGGGCGCCCACCGTAGGCGGTGGACAGCAGCCGCTGTTGCTCGGTGCGTTCCTCCTCCTCGTAGGCTTCGATGGCGGCCGCGGCGAGCGCGACCCCGGAGTGCTTGCTGGAGACGAGGCGGCCCTCGGCGCGGACCCGGTCGATCCAGCCGGTGTCCGCGCTGGCGTCGATCACCTCGGGCGCGCCGAGCAGGTCCAGCAGGAAGCTCTTGTTGGTGGCGCCGCCCTCGATGAGCACGGTGGTCTCGGACAGCGCGCGGCGCAGCCGGGCCAGCGCCTCGTCCCGGGTCCGGCCGTACGCGATGATCTTGGCGATCATCGAGTCGAAGTCGGCGGGAATGGTGTCGCCCTCGCTGACGCCGGTGTCCACCCGGATTCCGGGACCGGCAGGCAGATCGAGCAGTGCGATCCGGCCGGGCGCAGGCGCGAAGTCGCGATCGGGGTCCTCGGCGTTGAGCCGGGCCTCGATCGCGTGACCGACCTCGGCGGGCGGCTCACCGGTCAGTGTGCCCCCGGCGGCCACGTGCAGCTGCGCCTTCACCAGGTCCATGTCGGTGGTGGCCTCGGTGATGGGGTGCTCGACCTGCAGCCGGGTGTTGACCTCGAGGAAGGCGAAGAGTTTGTCCTGTGGGTGGTACAGGAACTCGACAGTCGCCGCCCCCTGGTAACCCACCGCGACCGCCAGCCGCTCGGCCGACGACTTCAGCTCGCCGGTCTGTTCGGGGCTCAGCAGCGGCGAGGAGGACTCCTCGATGACCTTCTGGTTGCGCCGCTGCACCGAGCAGTCGCGTACGCCCAGCGCCCACGCCGTGCCCTGCCCATCGGCGATGACCTGGACCTCGACGTGACGGGCACCGGTGACCAGCCGTTCGAGGAAGACCACGCCGCTGCCGAACGCGCGCTCGGCCTCCAGGCTGGTGCGCTCGAAGGCGTCCCGTAGCTCCTCGTCAGAGTTGATCACCCGGATGCCACGGCCGCCACCGCCGGCGGTCGCCTTGAGCATCAACGGGTAGCCGATCTCCTTGGCCGCCAGGAGGGCCGCGTCGAGGTTCTCGACCGCTCCCCTGCTCCACGGCGCCACGGGTACGCCGACCTCCTCGGCGATGAGCTTGGCGCCGATCTTGTCGCCGAGCTTGCGCATCGCCTCGGGGCTCGGGCCGATGAAGGTGACACCGAGCTTCGCGCACAGCTCCGCGAAGGCCGGGTCCTCGGCAACGAACCCCCAGCCGACCCATGCGGCGTCGGCCCCGGTCTCGACCAGCGCGCGCTCCAGTACCGCGAGGTCGAGGTACGGGCGATCCGCCGCAAGGCCGAGACAGTAGGCGTGGTCGGCCTCGCGGACGAATGTCGCGGTGCGGTCGGCGTCGGTGTAGAACGCGATCGTCTCAGTGGTTTCGCCGCGCGGCCCACCACCCGCGTTCAGCTCCCGGACAGCGTGGATCAGCCGCATCGCGGCCTCTCCCCGATTCACGATGGCGATGCGAGTGAACAAACCGGCAATCCTTACAACTCAGGCGGACGAACACACCGAAGGGCGACGTCCGGTTGCGCGGCCGTCGCCCATGCTTGAGCCCCACTTTCCCGGTTACCGACGGGTCCGGAAATGATCGGACTCACCACCAGCCGCGACCAAGCTTTGTAGAGTGTCGCCAAACACCCGCGGAGCCGGTCACCCCCAATCGTGCTCCCACGTGGCCTTCGTCGCAGCTCGCCACAACCTAGACTGCCCATCGTGAACGAGCGTCGGTCCGTGTTGCGCCGCGCGCTGCGGATACTGGACACGTTCTCCGACTCCGCGGCCGGGCTGAGCCTGTCGGAGATCAGCCGCCGCTCGGGCGTGCCGCTCACCACCACGCACCGCATCGTCACCGAGTTGCACGAATGGGGCGCGCTGGAACGCGACGACGGCGGCGACTACCGCATCGGCCTGCGGCTGTGGGAGGTCGCCGCGCGCGCCCCGCGGTCGGTGGGCCTGCAACGCATCGCCCTGCCGTTCATGCAGGACCTCTACGAGACGACCCGCCACGGCGTGCATCTGGCCGTGCGGGAGAAGGACGAGGTCGTCTTCGTCGAGCGGTTCGTCAGCCCCGAACGCGCCAGCGCGCGGCCCCGGATCGGCGGGCGCTACGCCATGCACGCAACGGCAGTGGGGCTCGTGCTCCTCGCGCACGCGCCCGTCGAGCTGCAGGAAGAGGTGCTGAGCAGGCCACTGGCCTCGTTCACCCCGCTGACCTACTCCAGCCAGCGGGAGCTGCGGCAGGTGCTGGCCACCGTGCGGCGCACCGGTTACGCCGTGAGTGACCGGCAGATCGATCCCGCCTTCCTGTCCGTCGCCGCGCCGATCCACGGGCCCGGCAACGCCGTGGTCGCGTCGCTGTCGCTGATCGTGCCGCACACCGAGTCCCACCGCCCGAGCCTCGGGCATCTCGTGCAGGCGACGGCACGCGGGATCTCCCGCGCGCTCGGCGCGCCGACCAAGCCGTTACCACACCAGCCTTCCGATATGCGGAAAGGCGGGTAGCCCCTGGGGCGGTGCACGGGTGAGTCTCTGCCCAGCCGGTCACAGGGCTGTGGCCGGTAGTACGGGAACTAGGAGACAAGATCGTGCCTACCCACTTCCTGACCTCATCGTCGCTGTCCAGGAGGTCTTTCCTCAGGCGTTCCGCACTGGCCACGGCCGCCGTGGCCGCGGGGCCCACGCTGCTGGCGGCGTGCGGCACCGACTCGGGCGGGTCGGGCGGCGGCGGCAAGGACGTCACGTTCCTCAGCTACCTCGCCCTGGAGACCCTGTCACTGGCGCCGGAGCTGCTCGCGGTGGCCGGTGGCCACTTCGCCAAGCACGGCCTCGACGTCACGCTCCAGCCGGTGAAGGGCTCGCCGCAGGCCATGCAGACCGTGCTCGCCGGGGTCGGCCCCATCACCCGGATCGGCCAGATCGACGTGATGAGCGCGGTGGCCGAGTCGAACCAGCCGCTGGTGAACATCGCCACCCTGACCCGCGGATCGTCGGTGCGCGTCGTGTACAGCTCCAAGGATCCGTTGGAGAAGCCGGAGGACTTCGTCGGCAAGACGATCGGTGTGCCGTCGGAGGGCGGTACGAGCAGCAAGGTCGTCTCGCTGGTGCTGGCCAACGCCGGTCTCGACCCGGCAAAGGCGCCGCGCCAGGTCGTCGGTCTGACGCCCGGCACGTTCAACCTGGTGCAGCAGGGCCGCATCGCCGGTTATGTCGTCAGCATCGACACCGCCAACATCGTGCTCTCGCAGCACGACGACGCCCGCGTGTTCGACCCGGGCACGGTCGTCAAGTCCGACTCCCAGGTCTATGTGGCCACGCGCGAGGGAATGGAAAAGGACCCCGAGGCGCTCAAGGCTTTCCTCGCCGGGATCCGGGACGCGGTCGCCGCCATGGTCGCGGACGAATCGCTGGACGAGACCATTGCGACGCTGCGTAAGGAGTATTCCTTCGCGACGTTGGACGACGACACGATCGCCAGGCAGAGCCTCACGATGAGCCGTGAGTTGTGGACTGGTGGCGATGCGTCGAAGCCGTTGCTGGTCACCGACGAAGCCGCCTGGGCCGCCGGTTACGACGAGCTCACTGCCGCAGGCGAGGCCAAGGCCGGCGGCGATCCCAAGACCTGGTTCGACAACAGCCTGCTGTCCGACGCCAAGGCCTGAGAACCGTACACGCAATTCGCCGGATACGCCAAAGGAGTCCGATGTCCGCACACAACCTCGAAACGCTCGAACCCGATCCGTCTGTTGTTTCTTCTGTGCCGGTCAAGTTGGAGTTGATTGGTGTGGGGAAGGAGTTTGTTACGAAGCGGGCGACGACGCGGGCGTTGCA